>CAZXHY010000014.1:0-29330 GCA_964639945.1 uncultured Gammaproteobacteria bacterium | reverse complement strand
TTACAGAGCTTCAATCTCAAGGAAGTTCTTTGCAGAAACAAATCACCCTCGTAGATTCACAAGTAAAACTTACTACACTTCGTGTCACTGATGCGCAGGCAAAGATAGCTATTTTAGATAAAGAAATTGGCGATCTAAACAACCAGATAGATAAATTAGAAGAACAAAAGACAAAGCGTTTAGAGCTCGTGCTTCACAGAATACCACAGTCATATAAACGAGCAGCGACAGCACAATTTGGATGGGTGCTATTTAGTCAAAATTTTGCAGAGTTACTAACTAAGACAAAATATTTGTTACATGTGCAACAAGAAGATTCACTTCTATATAAACAGCTTCAACTATCGCAGATCAACTACAACGAACGTAAAGACGCTCGAGAAAAAAAGAAGACGCAACAAGAAGAATTGAGGCAGCAATTGCAAAAGCATACGATTGAGTTGGCTACACAAAAAAAAGAAAAGCAAATATTGTTATCCGAAACTCAGAGTAGTGAGGTTGTCTACCAGAGACTTTTGGCACAAGCGCTTGCAGAAAAAAACGCGCTTGAGCGCTCGTTGGTAGATTCAGTAAAAATTGGACCAGTGAAACAAGGTGACCCGATAGCGCTTGTGGGTAACACAGGATATCCGGGGTGTTCCACGGGGGCACATTTGCATTTTGAGGTTAGAAAAGGTGGCAACTGGGTAGATCCCAGTAGTTACCTTTCACGAAAAACAGTGAGCGATCAGCAAAACGGTGGCGAACGATCCTTAGGAGATGGAAGTTGGGTGTGGCCGATAAATGACACGATTCAACTTAATCAATTTTTTGGAAAAACTCCATGGTCGTATAGATATTCGTATTCAGGGGGAATTCACACAGGATTTGATATGACATCGACATCAAGCAATGTGATTCGTGCTCCGGCTGATGGAGAATTATTTTCTTCGAGTCAAAATTGTGGAACGAGCAGTGTCATAAAGATAAAATACATAGATCATGGGAATGGGTTGTTGAGCTTTTTCCTCCATGTGCAATAATCGACATACATGCTGCCGCGAGTTTTATTGGCATTAGTGTTGTGTGCATGTGTGCCACGAGTGTTTGCTGCCCGATCGATGTTGATTTCGGGAAATACTTCTTCTCTATTGGGTGATGATAGTTTGGTTGTGACTGCATCTCCATCCGGTTTTGTCGATGGGGAGACCGTTTTTATCAAGGGTGCATTTTTTCAGTCGGGTACATCAAATTATTTTGGCTACACAAAAAATAATGATGTATGGGTAAAAAATAGCGCGAGTAACTCGACACAACGATCAGTAAAAATAGGGGAATGGGATGGTAGGCTTGAGACAAAAGTAGACTACGGTGATAGTGGATATAAAGGAGAAAATGATTATTCATTTAAGCTTCGTTTTTATTATGGCGCTGCATTTTCTGCAGATTGGTCAACCAACGAATTAACAATAAGCATAAGCGAACCAGATCCGACAAATACGTCGCAGCCCACGCCGACACAGACGCCTACCTCAACTCGGACACCCACACCTTCTGTTCAGCCCACCGTTATTAGCACATCGGCACCTACAACGTCGCCTACGCTTGTAAAAAGGATTTCTACTGTTACGCCAACATCCACAAGTAGCGCCAAGCAGGTGGATGTGTTGGGAGTCGGGGAGAGTAAAACAGAAAACGATGGAGAACAAGGTGAAGATACATATTCATCTCGCGGGGAGATTGCACCAATAAATAATTTACGAGCGCTAAGTATTGCATTGGCATTTGTGGGGTCGGGATTTGCCTTGTTGTCGGCAGTAACGATATGGCACAATATAAAGATATGGACCATAGATTCACAAAACAAAAAACAATAGCAATGCAGATTTCTCGATGGTTTTTGGCTTGGGGACCCGTATTTGTCTGGATGGTTATTATTTTTATTCTCTCCTCTCGACAACGACTCTCCGTTTCACACGAGTATGTGTTGAATTTTATATTTTTTAAGACACTGCATTTATTGGAATATGGAGCGTTGTATTTACTTTGTGTTCGTGCATCGAATATGTTGAAAAAGACGGGTGGTTGGGGAGTCTATCAGCGTGCATTTATTATCACTATTCTTTATGCCGCAAGTGATGAATTGCATCAGACACTTGTTCCTACACGAGAAGGAACAGTGCGTGATGTTATAATTGACGCTATTGGAGCAAGCATTATATGGTATTTCCTATCCATGCAGTTACCAAAAGCGCCAAAGAAACTCAAGCGTTGGGCGAGCAATTTGGGGCTTATTTCTTAAAAAGCGGGGATGATCCGCAGCACACGGTGTGTTTTTGGGGGGATTTAGGAAGTGGCAAGACAACGTTTATTCAAGGAGTCGCACGAGGCTTGGGTATCTCAAAGAGGCTTCTCTCCCCGACTTTTATTATTGTGCGACATTATGATATACCAAGCACAAGTCGACGACTCCATCATTTTGATTTATACCGATTTACGGATCAAAAAGAAGTAGTCGCAGTTGGATTATCAGAAATTTTTAAACAGCCACAAGCCATTGTGTGTATTGAGTGGCCAGAGCGACTTGGCACGTTGCTTCCGAAAGATCGGATAGATATTCGGTGTAGACTCAATGATGATGGTACACATGATATAGATATAATGAAAGCATAATTATATGGATGATACGCGAGTTGTACAGGCATTAAAGGCGCTTCAAAATGGTGGAGTGGTTATATATCCTACTGACACAGCATTTGCCATAGGTTGTCGCATGGATGATACCAGTGCTGTAGATAGGCTTTTTCGTATTCGAAAAAGACCCATTTTACAGGCGACACCAGTTTTAGTGTCGAGCGAGTCACAAGCACTCTCCTACTTCGATCACCCTAAAGATATTGTGCGACATATGATGCAAACATATTGGCCCGGTGCACTTACTATAGTCTCTCAATGTCACAAAAACCTTGTATACTCCCCTATTCGTGGCGATGGAGAAAATATTGGTTTACGCATGCCCAACCATGAAACAGCTTTGGCTCTTATAAAAGGAGCGGGAGTTCCACTACTTGGTCCTTCGGCAAATTTTCATGGATTGGCTACACCATATACATATGAGAGCTTAGACCCTGCGCTTTGTGCGCTTGTAGACGTAGTTGTGTCAGGCGAGTGTAGCATAGGGATCGCGTCTACCGTTGTGGATGTTTCGGGTGTTACCCCAAAAGTTATTCGTCAAGGCACGGTAATATTATGACAAGCACATCAGGAGTAGCCATATGTGCGCTTATCGATACTACACAGATAAAACTAGTACGTGTTGGGCTTCGTATACAAGGTAAGGATGTTTGGATACAGGAGGTTGTGGACATTACAAAACCGCAGCAGGTTTTACCCATGTTGTTGCACCTATTATCTACACACGATCGATCCCTCCAAGATCTTGGTGCAATTTATGTGCATGCAGGTCCTGGGTCGTATACGGGACTCAGAGTGGGATTTGCTGTAGCAAATTCTCTCGGATATCTCTTGGGGATTAGTGTGAACGATAGGCCGATAAAACAATCCGCTCTTCCAGTTTACGACACAGAATAATGCTCCTTTTTTGTATACATCACTAGCATTTGGCAGTTTTTATGCGCTATGATGGATGATATAGCGGTATGAATATTTTACATCTTGTTCACCATTGGCTTGTTCCTCATGAGACTAATAATCATCGGTCGCGAGCATTGCACCTCAACGCACTACTTTCTTATGCGTTACTTTTGATGGTGTTTAATTTGGGTGTTCGTGTATTACACAGTCAGGCACCTGATGTGTTGGGATATGCTACAGATATACGATTGGATCAGCTACTTAATTCTACTAATGCCAAAAGGCAGGAGAGCGGATTGTCCTCATTACAGTTGAATGACACACTTTCTCAAGCCGCTGCGGCTAAAGCCGCAGATATGCTCACAAACAACTACTGGGCACATAATAGTCCATTGGGAAAAACACCATGGGATTTTATTACCGGATCTGGATATAGATATACGTTGGCGGGTGAAAATTTGGCAAAAAATTTTCAATCAAGTGACGGGGTTGTAGAAGCATGGATGGCGTCACCGTCACATCGAGCAAATCTGCTTAAGCCGGGATATGCAGATGTGGGTTTTGCAATCGTAAATGGGGTTCTTTCTGGTGAAGAGACCACGCTTGTTGTTCAAATGTTTGGTGCCACCAGATCAGTTCCCTCACCAAACGTTGATAAAGTTCAGGCCCAAGCGCCAGAGCCGGTAGCCGCAAAGCCAGTTGTACCACAAGAACCAGCACAGACTATTGAACGAGAAGCGGTAGTTACCGTGCCCGTGACACCAGAGTTGCCGCCTGCACAGCTTGCTCCACAACTGGCATCAGTCGTAACGAACCCATTGCTAAATCTTTCAGCAATTTCTAGACAAGTAGTGTTTGTGTTCGTCGGAATCCTTATGGGTGTACTTGCGCTTGATGCATATGTTGTGGCGCGTCGAGGCGTCGTGCGGCTTGCAGGTCATAATATCGCGCATATACTGTTTCTATTGAGTATCGTATTCGGAGGATTGTTCCTATCGCGAGGCACACTTTTGTAAAACTATATGACAAAAAAAACATACCCATGGATACATAGTGTTGTTTTATTTTTGATTTTGTTCGGCGGTATATCTATGTTTTATTACACTTCGGGAAATCAAACAATGCAACTAGCCAGTGGAATAGTCACAAGTGTCTGTTATGTATTGTGGGGAATTACACATCATGCCCTAAAAGGCGATTTACATCGAAAGGTTGTGATAGAATATCTACTCATTGGGGCAATTGCAATCGTTTTACTTGCCACGCTTGCGCTTTAAAGAAAGGAGCATCATATGAAAGGTGTTATTTTAGCTGGGGGACTTGCGACAAGACTTCGACCACTCACTGCTGTTACTAATAAGCATTTGCTTCCCGTATACAACAAGCCGATGATTTACTATCCACTTGAAATGATGAAGAAAGTGGGACTTAAAGAAGTGTTGTTAATAACAAGTGGTGGTCATGTTGGGGATTTTGCAAATTTACTGCTTTCCGGCGATGAATTTGATTTGCGATTGTATTATGCAATTCAGCAAAACCCTACAGGTGGAATTGCAGATGCGATGAAGCTTGCAGAGGAATTTGCTCATCATGAGCCAATACTCGTTATACTAGGGGATAATATTTTTAACTTTGATCTCAAAAAAGCCGTATCACGCTTCGATGATATTTTAGAAAAAGATAAAAAAGGAGCCATGATATTTGGCGTACAGCGAGATACACAGGCTCGTCAGTATGGAGTGATTGAGATGGACAAGGACAACAAAGTGATTTCTATCGAAGAAAAGCCAGAAAAGCCAAAGTCAGATATCGCTCAAACAGGTATATATCTCTATGACTCTCGAGTGTTTGATTTTGTTCGCACACTGGCACCTTCAGATCGCGGTCAGCTAGAAGTTACAGATTTGAATAATATGTATTTAAGTGAAAAGTCGCTGCATTGTGAGGTAATAAACTGGTGGGTAGACGCTGGTACTTCTCATGACGAATTACTACTAGCGAATGTTCAAGTCGCACAATTTGTAAAAGAAGGGAAGTTGTAGACCCACATGAAACTGTTAGTTACAGGGGGCGCAGGATTTATCGGAGCTAATTTTATCCTCTATTGGATGGAACATCATAAAGAGGATGAGATAGTAAACCTCGATAAATTAACCTATGCTGGAAATCCAGCAAATTTACTTGCTGTAGAATCGGCACTTTCCTATCGATTTATCCACGGAGATATTTGTGATCCAGCAGTGGTAGAGAGGGCGATGCAAGGCGTTGATATTGTTGTGCATTTTGCTGCAGAGAGCCATGTGGATCGTTCGATAATGGATGCTGCCCCTTTTGTGATGACGAATGTTATAGGTACCCAAGTGCTGTTGGATGCTGCGCTGAAAGCGCGAGTGATGCGATTTCATCATGTATCTACAGATGAAGTGTTTGGATCATTGAATTTGGGTGAGTCAAGCAAATTTAACGAACAGACCCCATATGATCCACGGAGTCCGTATTCAGCAAGCAAAGCTGGCTCTGACCATTTAGTGCGGGCGTACCATGAAACATTTGGCCTACCAGTTAGTATAACCAACTGTTCAAATAATTTTGGTCCTCTTCAATTTCCAGAAAAATTGATACCGCTTACTATCACAAATATATTGGAAGGAAAGAAGGTGCCCGTGTATGGTGATGGTAAGAATGTGCGCGACTGGCTGTATGTAGAGGATCATTGTCGAGCTATAGAGCTCGTATTGGAAAAAGGAGAAGTGGGTCACACGTATTGTGTGGGAGGGTTAGTTGAAGATGTAAGCAATCTTGAGATAGTGCAAAAAATTGTCGCGTACATGCGACAAGATGAATCCTGTATAGAATTTGTAAAAGATAGGCTTGGCCATGACCGAAGATATGCTGTTGATTGGTCAAAAATACACTCACAACTAGGGTGGGCTCCGAAGTATAGCTTCGATGAATGGCTCAGGTTCACGATAGACTGGTATGTGAAAAATCAGGATTGGTGGAAAAAAGTTAAATCAGGTGAATATCAACAATACTATAAAAAACAGTATACGGAGGGTGCATGAATATCCTAGGCACCGGATTATCTGGGCTCGTGGGCTCCAGAATCGTCGAGCTTCTATCTTCGAATCATACGTTTACTAACATAAGTTTAGAAACTGGCGTCGATATAACCGATCATAGCGCTATACAATCAGTTATCGCTCAAAGTAATGCCCCATGGGTGTTTCATCTGGCAGCATATACAAATGTACAAGGGGCCCAGCAGGAGAAGGACTTAGGTGATGAAAGTATTGCTTGGAAAGTAAATGTGCGAGCAACAGAAAATATAGTTGACGCAGTTCGTGCGCATCACAAAAAACTGTTATACATAGATACAGATTACGCATTTGATGGTACAAAAAAGCTATACACAGAATCAGATACACCATCGCCGTTGGGCTGGTATGCTCAGACTAAATCCGAAGGAGCAAAACGAGTATTAGCCTTGGAGAGCGATGGACTGGTTGTGAGGATTGCTAACCCATATCGCGCAAACCCCGTCGGAAAAACAGACTTTGTTCATAAAATGCTAGAACGACTTACAAAAAATATGGGCATTTCAGCACCATCAGATCAGCTATTTGTTCCAACATTCATAGATGATATTGCAGGTGCCCTAGACGCATTGGTAGCGATAAATGCCAGTGGTATATATCATGTTGTTGGAAGCACAGCGCTTTCTCCTTATGAGGCTGCAAAGACAGTAGCCGCCGTGTTTGAGTGTGATGCGACACAAATTACAAAAACTACGTTTGCAGAATATTTCGCAAATCGCGCACCCACTCCACAATATGTAGCGTTGGTAAATGACAAAATACGTTCACTCGGGGTTACTATGCACACGTTCGAAGAGGGGCTTAAGCTCGTCAAGTCACAAGAAGTTTCATAGGTGATATATCTCACATTTCAAAGACGTGGGATAGCATGTAAGCGCGATTTTTTATATACTACATATATGACCATTACATTTATAGGACATGGGTACGTGGGGTTGGTGACCGCTGCTGTGTTTGCGGATCTAGGTAATACTGTATGGGTAGTGGGTCGTACGAAAGAAAAAATTGACCGTTTAAATAATGGAGATCCCCTGATATACGAACCCGGCCTTGATGAGTTGTTGAAGCGAAATCTCGCTGCGGGGAGATTGCACTTCACACTTAACTATAAAGAAGCTGTCGAACCTTCCAGTGTAGTGTTTATTTGTGTAGGTACCCCTTCAGCTTCCAATGGCGAGGCAGATCTAAAAAGTGTGTTTGCCGCTGCCGAAGAAGTGGGTAAATCATTAGTAGGATATAAGGTTGTTGCAACAAAAAGCACGGTGCCGCCAGGGACAGGTAAAAAAGTTTCTGAGATTATTAATCGAGTAAAACCTGAAGGATCTTCGTTTGCGATAGCCTCGGTTCCAGAATTTTTGCGGGAAGGGACTGGGTTGTCTGACACGATGCATCCAGATCGCGTTATCATCGGTACCACCTCTGATCGAGCAAAACAGATACTCGTAGATCTTCATAAATCCATCGATGCGCCCGTGGTTACTAGTAACGTCGAAACAGCAGAGCTTATCAAATATGCATCCAATTCTATGCTAGCTACTAAAATTTCGTTTGCAAATGCGATATCGTTTTTGGCAGAAAAAGTTGGTGCTGATGTGGAGACAGTTCTCGAGGCTGTAGGATTGGATCGACGTATAGGGCGTAGTTTTTTATATGCAGGGGTTGGGTATGGAGGTAGTTGCTTTCCTAAAGATGTAAAAGCGCTTATTGCCATAGCTGGGCAATATTCATATGATTTTAGCTTGCTTAAGGCTGTTCATTCGATAAATACTGAGGCAAGAAATAATTTTGTCAGCAAAATTGTTCGTCATTTTACCTCGCTTGATGGTAAGACTATCGCAGTATTGGGGTTGTCATTTAAACCAGATACTGATGATATGCGAGAAGCACCATCAACAGATATTATACATTCGCTTCTTGGGCAAGGCGCGAGAGTGGTTGTGTATGATCCTGTTGCTATGGAAAACGCAAAGCATTTGCTTGGTGACACAGTTACGTATGCAAAAGACGCATACAGCGCGGCAGCGGGCGCTGATGCAGTTGCTGTGATAACTGAATGGAATGAATTTAGGCAGTTGGATTTAGTGAGACTAGCAAAAGGTATGAAAAATTTGGTATTATTTGATGGTCGCAATGTATATGAACCGACTCGCGTTCGCGATCTCGGGTTCATGTACTATGGTATAGGTCGGATGTAATAATATATAGGTTGTTTATTAAGGAGGAGTATGGCAAAAAAAGCATTGATAACAGGAATAGCGGGGTTTGTGGGTAGTCATATGGCAGAGTTGCTCCTTTCACAGGGGTATGAAGTCTGGGGTATGAGTAGGCCAAGGAGTAAGATGGATCACATTGAGTCCATAAAATCACAGTTGCGTCTTGAAGATGCTGATTTGTTGGATTCTCATAGTTTATATACTACATTAAACAAAATTAAGCCTGATTATATTTTCCATTTAGCAGCACAATCTTTTGTGCCGACATCATGGGGATCTCCAGCAGTGACCCTTGAAGTGAATATTGTGGGTTCCGCAAATGTTTTTGAAGCAGTTCGTCAAGTGGGGATAGATCCTGTTATTCAAATAGCATGTTCGAGCGAAGAATACGGCATGGTCTATGAAAATGAAGTTCCTATAAAAGAAACGAATCCACTTCGACCATTGTCTCCATATGCAGTAAGTAAGCTTGCTATGGATTATCTCGGATATCAGTATTTTGAGTCATACGGTATGAAAATTATACGAACACGAGGGTTCAATCATACAGGACCTCGTCGAGGTGACACATTTGCTGAGTCAACATTTGCAAAACAGATTGCTCTTATTGAGAAGGGCAAGCAAGAACCAGTTATCTATGTCGGGAATTTGGAAGCTCAACGTGACTATACAGATGTGCGAGATATGGTTCGAGCATATCTTTTGGCCGTGCAAAAGTGTGATGCGGGAGAAGTCTATAATATCGCCACAGGGCACGCAATTAAGATCGAGGATGTGTTAAAAATGATGCTTGGAATGAGTACGGTCAAAGTTGAGATTAAACAAGATCCAGCTCGTATGAGGCCAAGTGATGTACCAATTCTTATTGGAGATACAAAAAAGTTTCAAGAGAAAACAGGGTGGAAAGCCGAAATCCCCTTCGAGAAAACCGCTGCTGACCTTCTCAATTATTGGAGAGAGCGAGTTTAGAACCATCCACATATGAAAGCAGTTATTATTCTCCCAACATATAATGAGCGGGAGAACATTACGGCCATGTTAAACGCGCTTTTAGCCGCGTCACAAAGAATCAAAGGGTATACGTTTGAAGTGCTTGTTGTAGATGATAATTCGCCAGATGGTACACAGAAAGAAGTAGAAAAATTTCAAAAATCACATAAACAGGTAAAAATTCTTTCTGGTCAGAAAGAAGGATTGGGTAAAGCATTGCTTCGAGGAATGACGCACGCCATAGAGATCATGGGTGCGGACGTGCTAGTTCAGATAGATGCAGATATGTCGCATGATCCAGCCGCACTTCCGTTATTTTTTGATAAGCTAACACAAGGGAGAGATTTTGTAGTTGGGAGTCGATATATTCCCGGCGGTTCCATTCCTTCCAATTGGGGAATACATCGAAAGATATATAGCATGGTAGGAAACTCATTCGTTCGATATGGACTTGGATTTCCTATGATCCATGACTGGACTGGTGGATATAGAGTACTACGAAAGAAATATTTTGAGCTCGCAAAAAAGGAAATGGCAAAATATAGTGGTTATGTTTTTCAGATTGCATTTCTTTATACTTCGGTACTTAATGGCGCAAAGGTGGGAGAGGTTCCTATAAATTTTACCGATAGGCGATTTGGTCATTCAAAAATTGCACCACTGGAATATATTTTAAATATATATATGTATGTATTTGGTCAACGCATAAAACGAATGATTTCTCATCAATTTATTCGTTTTGCAATGGTCGGAGCAGTGGGATTTACTATAAATACGATAGTGTTAGAATTTTTTGTACGTCAGAAACTTCATCCTGCCATCGGCAGTGCTACAGGTGCAGAGCTAGCTATAATTTCAAATTTTATATTCAATAATAGGTGGACATTTGGTGACAGAAAAGTGTCTGGTGTAGGCGTTATACCAAAATTTTTGCAATTTAATGCAACATCGTTTGGTGCACTGGGTATCCAGACAGCATGCGTATGGAGTGGAACAACATTATTTGGGCACGAGATGTACTTTATAAGTTATTTGATAGGAGTCGGCATCGGGTTAATTTGGAACTACACAATGTATTCAAGAGTAATTTGGAAAAAACAACATCATCAATAACGTTATGATTCGATGGCTTCGGGCTCACAAGACCTCGCTGTGTTTGATATTTTTATTGCTTTTGGGAGCATATCTTCGACTATATAAAATTTCTGAATATATGACATTTTTGGGTGATGAGGGAAGAGATATGCTTGTGATAAAGCGGATGATTGTGGATCATAAGTTTACTTTACTCGGGCCAACAGCTTCTGTGGGCGGATTTTTTCTCGGACCCATGTATTATTATTTTATGCTCCCATTTGTATGGGCATGGGGTATGGATCCGACAGGTGCGGCTGTTATGGTAGCTCTAGCGGGAATCGCTACAATCTATTTGATTTATAGAGTCGGAAGAGATTTTTTTGATACATGGGTTGGGTTGGTTGCAGCAAGTATATACACTGTTTCACCTGTAGTTATCGCGTATTCACGATCGAGTTGGAACCCTAATTTGGTGCCGTTGTTTTCGACTTGGATTATGTATTTGATGTGGTTGGTTGTGGTAAAGAAAAATCCAAAGTTACTGTTTTGGATAGGAGTATTATTGGGTATTGGTTTGCAGCTACATTATTTGTTCCTTTTTCTATTTCCTGTTGTCGTAATATGGTTTGTGCTGTTTGGCCGTCAAAAGGACATGCTTCGATATTATGCCATGGGTATTGGGGGATTTTTGATAGGGTATGGGCCATTCTTGGCATTTGAGTTCCGTCACGGATTTCCAAACACGATATCAATCATTCGATTTTTGAGTACGGGCCAAGATACAGGATTTACGCTTTCTACGTTTGTTGCAACGATCAGCGATGTGTCATATAGGCTTTTTGGTCGATTGCTGGTCCGTCTCCCACAGCCCGAAGTTATGGTAAACGTGCCCACACAGTTTAAGCTTTTATGGGACGTTGGTATTAAATTCGTACAATGGGCATCACTTGGTCTTATCGTTGCCTACGTCATAGGTCTTGTTTCATTTCCTTTTCGTTTCTCTTCGAGTAAAGAGAAGCGAGATAGTAGATTGTCTGCCATACTCATGCTTTTGTGGCTGCTTATCCCCATGTTGCTTTTTGGATTGTATAAAAAGGGTATTTATGATTATTATTTTGGATTATTTTTTGCTGTTCCATTTATATTGGTTGGACTCCTGCTTCGAGCGATGAGTGTGCGGATGATTGGAAAAAGTCTCGCAATGATTGCTCTTGGATATATACTTTTTTATAATTGGCAAGGAAGACCGTTTGTCACCCCCCCGAATAATCAGCTAGGACAGGCGAAGCTTATTGCTCGTGCAGCGCTGGATAAAGCAGAAGGAAAACCATTTAATTTTGCGTTACTTGCAAACTTTAATTCGGATCATGCATATCGATACTTTTTTGAAATTTGGGGAAGTAAACCAGTTACGATAGAGAGAGAGGAGATAGATCCAAAACGTGCAACAGTTACCGATCAGCTTATCATTATTTGCGAGCTGCCCGAATGTAAACCTCTCGGTCATCCACTATGGGAGATTGCTGGGTTTGGGAGAGCAGAGTTAGCTGGTGAATGGCCAGTATCTTTTGTTCGTGTTCAGCGATTGGTACACTATCAAGGGAAGTAATTTCTATGGCAGCACCTTTATTATCAGTAGTTATTCCAGCGTACAACGAGGAGACAAATATACGACTGGGAACGCTCGAAAAAGTATCTAAGTATCTTCTTAAACAATCATATCAATGGGAGGTGTTATTGGTCGACGACGGGTCAAGTGACCAAACTGCAGCGTTGTTGCTAGAGTTTAGTCAGGAAAATTCAGGATTTCGAGTTTTGCAGAATCCTCACCGTGGCAAAGCAGCGACAGTTATTACAGGTATGAGGGAGGCTAAGGGTTCGATCGTATTGTTCTCTGATCTAGATCAGGCGACTCCAATAAAACAAATTGAACATTTTTTTCCGTGGTTTGATGATGGATTTGATGTTGTAATTGGTTCTCGAAGTGGGCAACGACAAGGTGCTCCACTGTCTCGAATTATTATGGCTCGTGGGTTTATGTTTTTGCGAAGCGCATTGCTTGGTTTGCGCGGAATAACTGATACACAATGTGGATTCAAAGCGTTTCGTAAAGACGTGGCGAAGAAAATTTTTCAAAAACTTGAATTATACGGAACCCAAAATGCAGTAGATGGGCCCATGGTCACTGCTGGATTTGACATAGAGTTATTATATTTGGCTAAAGTTTTGGGTTATAAGATAAAAGAAGTGCCTGTAGAATGGCACTATGTTGAAACGAGACGAGTGAACCCCATAAAAGATTCACTAAAAGGATTTATGGACATTTTACATATACGTTGGAATGCGATACGAGGAAAATATCGATAATGAAACAATTTCGATTGAGCACGCCCGTCATTCTGCTTCACGCTGGATATATTATTGTATCTGTATGTTTATTTCTATATTCGTATACACAGGTTGATTTAAATCTTACACTTTCTCGTGCTAGTTTTATTCAAGCAATTCAAAAGGCTTTTCAATATATTGGTTTTTATAATAGACCGATGTCCGCTGGTATGTATGTCGGAATCGTTATGTTGCTTTTTGCCCTTTATGCTTGGGCATTGAACCTTGCTCGAAGTGGAACGCTTTCGCTTTCAAGAATATGGTCGATTATATGGACGGTAGTACTGCTCGTTACGCTTTCATACCCCGCAGCATTCTCTTATGATTTTTTTAATTATATGTTTACCGCAAAAACAGTGATGGTGTATCACAAAAACCCCTATACTGTGATCCCCTTGCAGTTTGCTGGTATAGATCCTTGGGTAAATTTTATGCGTTGGACACATTTATCAAGCGCGTATACTCCACTTTGGATTGGTATGACACTTATTCCGTACGCTTTTGGGTTGGGATATTTTGTGTTGGTGCTATTTGGTATAAAAGTATTAGTAGCGGCTTTTTATCTTCTTGCGTGCATATTTCTTGCAAAAATTGTAATGAGTAAAGATTCGCGTAGCGCTGCAGTGAGCATGGTGCTTTTTGCGTTGAACCCATTGGTGATTATCGAATCGTTGGTGAGTAGTCACAATGACATCGTCATGATGGCATTTGTGTTGGTTGCGTTGTGGTATCTCGAACAGAAAAATATGATCACTGCTTGGTGGTATTTAGCACTATCTATCGCAGCTAAATTTGTGACTATTGTGTTGATTCCGCTTTTCTATATGCGTCAGAGTCGAATTTTTATGCTTTTGACGATGATAGCAGGATTAATTTTTGTGATCATGAAACGCGGAGAAATGCTTCCATGGTACTGGGTGTGGATTGTGCCTTTCATCGCATTGTTACCAGATAAACGAGAGTTGCATGTGGTTGCCACAGTATTTGCGTTTGGGTTGCTCATGCGATATACGACATTTATTTATGTCGGATCATATGAACCATGGGTTCTTGCGATCAATACGTGGTTTCCGTATATCAGTCTGGCTGCAGGGTTTGGGTACGTGATGTGCGCCAGATTCATGAAGAGTAGGGTTTAGCCTCGCTATTGCTTCTTTTGTTCGCTAATTTTGGTATAATACCGATATATGCAGTTGTTCGGTTCTGTACGTAAAATTGGCCTCATTTTGCTTATAGTTTTCAGTTTTGCCTTCGTAGCTACGCGGATTACAAATCTTACTAAATTGCCGATTTTTACTGATGAAGCTATTTATATACGCTGGTCACAGATTGGTGCACAGGATGCCAATTGGCGATTTATTTCCCTTACAGACGGAAAACAGCCCATGTTTACGTGGGTTACTATGGCGTTGTTGCGGTTGATACCAGAGGACCCGTTGTTTGCTGGTCGTCTCACATCTGTTTTGGCGGGGTTTGGATCTATGATAGGACTATGGTTCCTCTCGTATGAGCTGTTTAAAAGTCGAAAGGTCTCAATAGCCGTTGTATTTTTGTATATAATTTCACCGTTTACGTTGTGGTATGACCGTATGGCTATTTATGATTCTATGGTGGCCATGTTTTCTATATGGAATCTCTACCTAGCTATTTTGCTAGTGCGTACGGTTAGATTAGATGTTGCGTTATTGTTTGGTATGACATTGGGATTGGGGATGTTGAACAAAAGCTCAGGGTTTTTGAGCTTATATCTTGTGCCGTTGACATTGTTTTTGTTCGATTGGACATCATCTAAGCGACTTGTCAGATTCACTAAGTGGTTAGGTCTTGTTGTGATTGCTGCAGCCTTGTCTCAGCTGTTTTATAGTGTTCTACGGCTTTCGCCATTTTTTTATATTGTAGGACAAAAAGATAATGTATTTATTTTTTCACCGAGCGAATGGATCGCACAGCCGTTTAGGTTTTTTGCAGGCAACTTACGGGGTATGTCTGACTGGGTGAGAGCATATATGACGTTGCCGTTGTTTATCGCAGCATTTATTCCTCTATTTTTTCGATGGCCAAAATGGAAAGAGCGACTACTCCTCTATGGCTGGGCGATTGCGCCACTTGTGTTGTTGGCCAACTTTGGAAAAGTGTTATACCCTCGATTTATTTTGTTTATGACTATTCCATTGTTTATTCTCGCAGCAGAAAGTAGTGTCCATATACTCGGAAAAATTAGAAAACCGATAGTGTGGCTCGCTGTTGCATTGGTGCTTATAGTCCCTAGTATGTACACAAGTTATATGATAATTCGTGATCCACTCAATGCGCCGTTGCCTATCTCTGATAGATCACAGTATATAGATGATTGGCCGTCTGGATGGGGTGTTCCCGAAATCACATCATATCTTGGAGCTCAAGCCATGCAGGGAAAAATTGCTGTGTATACAGAGGGAACGTTTGGGTTATTCCCATATGCGCTTGAAATAAATTTAGTAAAAAATCCTAATATCCATATTGTTGGAATATGGCCGCTTCCAAAAGAATTTCCTCCAGAAATACTAGCCTCCGCCAGATTGGTGCCCACATATTTTGTGTCAAATCAGTCACAAGATATTTCACCAGCATGGCCACTTGAGCTTATAGGTAAATACCAAAAAGGAAAACGAGCAGATAGATTTATGAGATTTTTTAAAGTTGTCCCGACGCAAGCTTCTCTATGAAATATATGCGACGGTTTCCGTGGATATGGGCGATTTTGACATTGTTTCTCATGGTCTATGTTTTAGGCCCTCTCCTTCATAAAGGATTTTATGTTTCAGACGATGGGGAATGGATGGTGATTCGGTTGTCGGCATTTTATCAAAGTCTTGCTGAGAATCAATTTCCCGTACGGCTACTTGGAAGGCTGAATAATAGTTTTGGGTATCCTGTGGCAAATTTTTTGTATCCCGGATTTATGTATATCGGATCACTATTACATTTTTTTGGGATGTCGTTTGTTGATAGCGTCAAGTTGATTATGGTGGGTTCCGTGCTAGGCGCAAGTATCTGTGTATATTTATTTCTTCGTAAGTTTTTTGATCGGACTGCCAGCGCCATCGGTACTATTACATTTTTCGGATCGCCATATTTATTATATGATTTGTATAGACGAGGATCAGTGGGCGAAGTGCTAGCCTTTTTCCCAGCTTCGCTGTTGCTTTTTGCGGTTTCCGCCTCACTCTATAACGTTATTCCTTTGGCAGTCGCATTTTTAATTGTCAGCCATAATACGTTGGCGGTATTACTTGGTATACCGATTGCATTTTATATGGTAACTCGTAAGGATCGAAAATGGTTGTTTTGGAAAGCGATGCATGGAGTTGGGCTAGCTTCTTTTTTTTGGATACCCGCGCTGATTGAGCGAGCATTAGTAAGATTTGACGCCATAAAAATCTCTGATCCCACACAGTATTTCATCAATTCCCAGAGCGTGTTGTTGCTGGGGATCCCAGTACTACTGAGTCTTATGTATGTCGTATGGACATATAAACGTCAAACAAAAGAAGCAACTGTGTTTAGCGGCATTTTGATGTTGGGGTATTTTTTTGCTTTGCCGATTAGTTGGTTGCTTTGGGAGACACAAGCACTTCCCAAATTTATACAATTTCCGTATAGATTTTTATCTATAACTGTATTATTTGGTCCATGGGTTGTGGCGTATGTATACGCAAAACTTAAGGGAAATTTGCGTACGATTGGCGTAAGCATCTATGCGATCTTATGGATGCTGGGTTCGTATTTTGGGATGCAAGGGATGGTTTACGTAGATAGACCGAGTGGGTATTACACAACAAACGAAGGTACTACTACTGTTCATGATGAATATTTACCTCGATGGGTTACATCTCCACCCAGCAAGCGCGCATTGAATGCGTATGAGTTTATATCCGGAGATGCGATGGCTGTCGCAAATAGTGTCAACACGCAAGTGATAGATATTTCAGTTACCGCAAAACAGAAAAGTGTGTTACAGATAAACAAAATGTACTATCCCGGATGGGGGGTTACTGTTGATGGTGTACTTGTGCCCGTTGAATACCGTCAAGGCGATGGTACGATGCGTGTGACCATACCCGAAGGCGGTCACCGAGTTGTCGCAAATTTTAGAGAAACTCTGTTGAGGTTTGCCGCGGATGTCATAAGTGGAGTGTTTGGGGTCTTATATTTATGGAGCATACGACCAAAAAAGCGTCATGGGTGAGTGTAGTGGTGAGCATGGGAGTGCTTACCCTTGTTTCATGGTTGGCACTACAGCCGCTATCGAGAGCTGGATTTTTTCCAATGCACGACGATACACAAGTGGCGCGTGTAGTCGTGATGAGTCGTGCCATCACACAGGGGCAATTTCCAGTACGTCTGGTGTCAGATCTCGGATATGGTTATGGATATCCCATTTATAATTTTTATGGCCCATTGCCATATTATGTTGGAGCTTTATTTACCCATCTCGGATTTTCGGCGCTTGAATCAACCAAGATCATGTTTGCAATTGGAATACTCCTTTTGGGGTGGTCCACGTTTGCCCTAGTCGCTAGTTTTTGGGGCCCATTAGCTGGAATGACCGCTGGAGTGTTGACTCAGTTTGCACCGTATCACGCTGTACAAATATATGTGAGAGGTGCTGTGGGGGAATTTTGGGCAAGCGCATTTATTCCTTTTGTTTTGCTCGGATTTTTATTGAGTGGATCCGTAAAAACTAGGCGAATTGGTGTAAGAGTGGGTGGTGTAGGGCTAGCATTCGTTATCCTTTCACACACAGTAACTGGTTTTGCCACAGTGGTTGGGTGTATTATTTTTATCCTTGGGTTTGCTGTATATGCCTTGATGAAACGAGAACAACGGATGCGTGATGTGATAGGCACATACATAACCACGCTTCTCGTTGGATTAGGTTTGACAGCCTTTTTTTGGTTTCCAGCTGTTGCTGAAATGCAGTTTACAAGTGTTGCGGGTCAGATTGGGGCTACAGCAAACTATAAAGATCATTTCGTTTGTCTTGCGCAGTTTTGGAATTCACCATGGGGATATGGCGGGTCGATCCCTGGGTGTATCGATGGGGTGTCGTTTAAGTTGGGCAAAGTGCACCTCGCTTTCGGATTATTAGGTTTTATATTTTTGTATATATCAAAAAGATCTGTACGAACCTCTCTATACTGGGTCGGGGTACTGCTCATCATCAGTGGTGGTATGTTTGCGACATCGATATCTGCCCCTTTCTGGCGTGTTGTACCCCAGCTTGCGTATATTCAATATCCGTGGAGATTTATAACAATAATCGAGTTAGGGTTAGCGGTTCTTGCGGGAGGGTTAGTGCTGCAAAAATCTCGATATGTATCGGGTTTTGTTGCGATATGCATTGTAACGTTGACACTCTGGAATACTGTATATTTATTTGCTCCACAGTATAGCTATCCCCGTGATGATGCCGATTTTGAAACACCCAGTGATCTGAGGTTTCGTGCCTCTAAAGTATCAGACGAATACTTACCCTCTGAGTTGATACGACCCACACAAATAGCTAACGTTGTATTTGATACAATAGAGAGTACTGGTAGCGCTGTGGTCACGAAAATACGCGATGATACCACATCAGCAGAATATCATGTAATTTCAGAGAGTTCTGTCGATATTCGAGTAAATAAAGCATTTTTTCCGGGATGGAAATATTGGGTGAATGATGAAGAAGTCATCCCACGCATAAAACATGGCTTACCTGAATTGACGCTGCCCGCAGGAAAAACAGTGATTGTTATGCGTTTTGTTGATACACCTGTTAGAACCACAGGTAATATAGTGACATTGGTGTTTATTTTGGGGCTGGTGCTATATTATGGAAAATCTAAAAAAACCATCACTTAACATTGTACTTCCAGTTTACAATGAGGCGTTGGAGTTGTCACAAAGCGTTACAACACTTGTACGTTTTTTGACTACGCATATGCGCGTGTTTAATTGGCGCATCACTATCGCAGACAACGCATCTACCGATGAAACCTCTGTGATTGCCAAACAGCTTTCGAATCAGTTTAAAACAGTGAGCTCTGTGCGATTATCGCTTAAAGGGAGGGGTAGAGCTGTAAAGCATGTTTGGACTAATTGTGATGATGCATATGTTGCGTACATGGATATAGACCTCTCTTCCGACTTGAAACATTTCCCTCCTATGGTATATGCATTACAGCGCGGGTACGACGTGGCAATAGGTAGTAGAAATGCGCACGGTGCACGAGTATATGGACGGAGTATATTGCGAACATTTACATCAAAGATGTATATCGCGCTCATAAAATGCTTTTTTTGGGTAAATTTTTCTGATGCACAATGTGGGTTTAAAGCGGTGACACGGCAGACAGTTGAGTCATTGGTGGTGAACGTGTCTGACAATGAATGGTTTTTTGATACCGAACTTTTGATTTTGGCCGAAAAAACAGGAAGACGGATATACGAAGAGCCAGTCACATGGATAGATAACCCAGGTTCAACTGTTCGCGTATGGAAAACCGCACTAGGTGATTTGAGGGGATTATGGAGGATGTTTGTAACGCGCCCATGGAAGGCTATATCATATGGCAACTATTGACATAGAACAATTGAAAAAAAAATCGATTGTAGGCGTTGTAGCGCTGACGACTCGCACGTTCATACTACAAATTATAGCTTTTTGTGCGACTTTTTTACTTACCTTATTTCTTACACCGGAGATATTTGGTATTTTTTATGTAGTTTCCGCAATAATTTCTTTTCTTACATATTTTTCTGATATTGGATTGGCGGCGGCGCTAGTTCAAAAAAAAGAAGAAGTTTCTCGAGAAGATTTAGCGACGACCTTCGCAATACAACAGTCACTTGTTTTACTATTGGTCATTGGGTCACTTTTGTTTTCACAGCAAATCGCTGATTTTTATAAGCTAAATAATGCGGGATTATGGTTGTTTCGAGCGCTGTCTGTATCTTTTTTTCTTTCGTCGTTAAAAACAATCCCTTCGGTATTATTGGAGCGAAAATTAGCATTTGATAAGCTTGTTATTCCGCAAGTTTTGGAAACGCTTGGGTTTTATGGTGTTGCGGTTATGTTGGCGTGGCGAGGTTTTGGTATCGAAAGTTTTACATGGGCGGTTCTGGTTCGCGGAGTTGTAGGGTTGGTCGCAATATACGTGGTAGAGCCATGGGTACCCACATGGCAGTTTTCTATGTCTAGCGCGAAACACCTGATGAGATTCGGTGTACCATTTCAGCTTAATTCTTTTCTAGCGCTTCTTAAAGACGATCTTCTTACTGTATATCTTGGCAAGGTGCTACCATTCTCACAGGTTGGATATATTGGGTGGGCAAAAAAATGGGCAGAAGTACCACTCCGGCTTATAATGGATAGTGTGATTCGGGTGACATTCCCAGCATTTTCTCGAATGCAACACGATAAAGAGCTTTTGGTAAAAGCCTTGGAAAAAACCGTATATGGGTTATCTATCGCAATTTTGCCAATTTCTGCGGGATTATTGTTTTTTGTCGGGCCTATGGTGCACGTGGTTCCTCGTTATATCAAATGGGAGCCTGCATTAGTGTCGTTTTACTTCTTTGTGGGGGCAGCCGTACTTGCCGCGTTGTCCACGCCTCTCGTGAATGCGATAAATGCGGTTGGTAAGATAAAGATTAGTTTGCGTCTCATGGTGTTTTGGACTATTTCTACGTGGATTTTAACTATTACATTGTTACCTATATTACAGTTTAATGGGTTTGCTGTGGCATTATTTATCATCGGATGTTCACTTGTGATTGTATTGCGGGAAACACAAAAAATTGCACATATTCGATTTTGGGAAAATGTACGAGGTCCCGTACTTGCATGTGCCGCTCAGTGTGCGTTTTATGGCCTATTGCTTCGATTGGTGCCTATAGAATTTCCAGCGTTGGTACTGGTTGGGTTGTTGGGTGTTATACTTTATGGAGGAGTTTTACGGGCAGTAGAAGGACAAAAAATTTATGCATTTGTTTCGTCTTTACGAAGGAGTTCGCAATGAAATTGAGTGTAGTAATTTCCACATATAACAGAGCAAAAAGTTTAGAGCGCACGCTTCAATCGGTGGAGTCTTTTGCGGATGAGATTATTGTTGTAGATAACCAATCGCCCGACGAAACTGCAGCTGTTGCTAAGAAGTATAACGCCACAGTCATACGATTACCCAATAATCAGATGCTTAACATAAATAAAAATGCCGGAATTCGAAAAGCGAAAGGGGAATGGATTTTATATCTGGATGATGATGAAGTTATACCAAATGAACTCAAGACAGAAATTACACGAGTTATCGCGTCATCTAGATCTGTGGGGCTTGATATTGTCGGGTATTGGATTAAGCGAAAAAATATAATTTTTGGAAAATGGATAGAACATGGAATCTGGTGGCCAGATCAACAATTGCGACTTTTTAAAAAAACTCACGGGATATATCCTGCCAAACATGTACATGAACACCTTGATGTGTCTGGTCCAACTGACACACTTTCCTTGCCGTTTGTTCACTATAATTATGATTCCATAGCTCAGTATCTCTGGAAAATGGAACTGATATATACAGATAGTGAGGTAGCAAAACTTGTAGAGTCTGGGTACAGGGTGCATTGGCGAGATGCGATTCGCTTTCCTGTATCGGATTTTGTGAAATTGTATTTCGCACAACAAGGATATAAGGATGGTATGCATGGACTTGTATTGGCCATGCTTCAGGCTTTTTACTCATTTATCGTGTTTGTTAAGCTATGGGAGCGTGAGAAGTTTGAATCGATAGATGTGTCTCTGGGTTCAATCCATAAAGAGCTCGGTAGATCAAAAAATGAAATTGGATATTGGATGCTCACAGAAAAAATACGACGTGCCCGTAACCCTATAACAGTAGTTGTTCTTAAGCTGTGTCGAAAATGGTATCGCGTATGAGGCACGTCTCCATAATAATCGTGAATTGGAATGGAATAGGCGACACATGTGTTGCGCTTGATTCTATCCAAAAACTTCATACCAAAGACATACACCTTGATACATTTGTTGTAGATAATGGATCCACAAACGATTCAGTTGCAGTCCTAAAAAAGAAATATCCATGGGTGCATCTATTGGAAGCAGGCAAAAATTTGGGATTTACGGGAGGGAATAATGTAGGTATAAAAGCCGCATTAAATACGGGCTCTGATCTAGTTTGGCTATTGAATAACGACACCTATATACACCCAGATTCGATATATTTACTTGATGCGTTTAAGGATCCGAAAGTTGGTGTCGCTGGGTCAAAAATATATTTCGCCAATGGTCATGAATACCACAAAGATCGATATTCTGCTTCAGATCGAGGGAAAGTGTTTTGGTATGCAGGAGGCAGAATTGATTGGTTAAACATGTATGCAAGTCACCGCGGAGTAGATGAGGTAGATCACGGGCAGTATGACAAAATAGAGAAAACTGATTTTGTGACAGGGTGCTCTATGATGATACGACGTGAGGTTTTTGATCGCATCGGAACGCTCGATAATGCGTATTATCTATATTTAGAAGATGTGGATTTTTGCTTGCGAGCAAAACGAGCGGGATTTGATTTAGTGTATTTTCCTAAGTCTGTTGTTTGGCACGTGAATGCTGGGTCTACCGGAGGACCAGGGAATCCCGTACATGAATACTATCAAACTCGAAATCGACTATTGGTTGGTATGAGATATGCGCCAATTCGCACAAAAATTGCACTGATAAAAGAGTCATTGCGCTTTTTATTTCAGGGCTCTGAGATAAAGCGTCAAGCGATTCGAGATGCGCTTTTTGGGCGATGGGGAAAACAATATGAAACAAAAACAAGTGTTGCTTAGTGGGGTAATAATTACAAAAAATGAACATGAAAGGTTGGCGGCGTGTATAAAAGCACTCGCGTTTTGTGATGAGGTAGTGGTCCTCGATAACGGATCCAACGATGATACGGTAGAAATAGCTCATTTGCACGGTGCGACTGTATATTCTTTGCCTGATGGAGATTTTTCTCAAATGCGAAATTATGCAAAAGAGCACGTTCGCGGTAAGTGGTTGTTATATATCGACGCGGATGAACTAGTTACTGAATCGTTGGCCACTGAAATTGTGCATGCAGTTCATGATTGGAAAAACGGAAATCCAGATGTGTATGCTCTCCATAGAAAAAACTATTATCTGGGATTTTTATGGCCAAATAGTGAATGGATGACAAGACTTTTTCGGGTACCTGCACTTATAGAATGGAAAGGCGCAGTGCACGAAACACCTATCACACTCGGCCCAGTGGGCAAACTATCTGCGGATTTACTGCACGATACACATAGAAATTTAGAACAAATGGTTCAAAAAACAAATGAGTGGGCAAAAACCGAAGCAAAACTTCGGTTTGATGCAGGGCACCCAAAAATTACATGGTGGAGATTTATCCGTGTCATGATTACAGGTTTTTGGCAGTCGTATATTACCCAAGGCGGGTGGAGAGCAGGGGCAGTTGGGTGGATTGAGAGCATATTTCAAGCGTTTAGCATGTTCGTAACTTACGCAAAACTATGGGAACTTCAAAACGACCGCAAATAATACATATTTTTTCAAAAATACGAGCATTCATACCGATCGGAATATTGGTTTTGAGCTGGTTTATATTTTCGTCACCGTTTTTTTTCAAAGGAGATGTGCCATTTCCCTCAAAGTATTTGGTTACTACCTTTGCGCCATGGAGCACTACGTACGCTATGCCCGTAAAAAGCGGGTCTATGCCTGATGTAATCACTCAGATTTATCCATGGAAAAATCTCACAATTGAGAGTTGGAAGCGACGAAGTATTCCTCTTTGGAATCCGTATAGTTTTGCTGGAACTATGCATGTAGGAAATTATCAGACTGCTGTGTTTTCACCCATAAATTTGCTGTATCTAGTATTTTCTATGCCCACTGCGTGGAGTATCTCCGTGTTGTTGCAGCCAATACTTGCTGGGCTGTTTATGTATATGTTTTTAAAATCCGAGAGAATGAGTGATCTTGCTGCATCGCTTGGTGCACATGCGTTCATGTTTTGTGGTTTTATGGTGGTTTGGATGGCCTATGAAACTCTTGGATTTGCCGCAGCTATGCTCCCGCTGGGCTTATACGCTATCAATCAATACAGGAGTCGTCATGTTTGGTGGGCACTCCCACTTCTTGCACTGTCGATTGCGTTTTCTTTGGTGTCGGGTCACTTTCAGATTAGCCTGTATGTGATTGGATTTGTTTCGGTGTATAGCCTGAGTAAATTACAGGGCGCACAAGTTTCTAAACATAGAATTTCTATACTTATATTTATTTTTCTCGGCTTGCTCATTGCTGCACCGCAACTGTGGGAAACATATCGTGCATATAGCGAATCTGTTCGAAGTGATAGTTTTGGAAAAGGCGAAATTATTCCGTGGCAATACTTGATTACATTTTTTGCTCCAGATTTCTTTGGGCATCCAGTCACGCGGAATGATTGGTTTGGTCACTATGCAGAATGGGCAGGTTTTATTGGTGTAGCTCCGATACTTTTAGCTATATATGGAGCAGTGTTTGCCAAGCATGTTCATAAAACATTTTTTATATTAGCAGCTATGATTAGCTTGCTATTTGCGTTGCCTACGTATCTTACTGATCTGCTGTATGCATTACGAATTCCAGTCCTTTCTACAAGCTCTGCTTCGCGAATAATCGTGTTGTCTAGTTTTTCTTTTGCGGTACTAAGCGCGATGGGGATTGACACGCTGATAGCTCATTGGGAGAAAAAAGACCTTACAAAGTTACGAGGTACTGCCTTGGTGAGTGGTATTTTGTTGATAATATTTTGGTGTGTGCTTTATGGATTTCATCCGCTTGATTCAGAAAAATTGGCAATTGCAGTGCGAAATTCTTTACTGCCGTCTATGGCACTTATCGCGACAGTCGTGTTGGTGATTGGTGGCGCATATATTCCGAAAAAATATAGAATGATCTGCGCATACGCGTTACTTGCGATTACTGCGTTTGACTTGATTCGATTTTCTAGCAAATGGATGCCATTTGAACCTCGCAAATATCTATATCCCGCCATGCCCGTGACACAAACACTAGCCAAAATCCCTGAACTTGCTACAGATCGAGTCATAGGTAATTTCGGAAATGAATTTTCAGGGATGTACCACATTCAAGGTATAGAGGGGTATGACGCTGTGTATAAGAGGCGATATGGTGAGTTTCTTTCAGCAGTGACCGACACTCGTATCCAAAATCCATCTCGGTCGGTTGCGATATTTAACAAAAATGGAGAAAACGCAGCAAAAGTAGTTCAGTTGCTTGGGGTGCGATACTACTTACACAAGGTATCTGATGGTAGGTTTCCTTGGGCGTATCCATTTTGGGAACAACCAAATTTTGATGTCATTTGGCGTGATAATACGTATGAATTATTTCACAATTCTACAGCGTTTCCACGAGCATTCCTTGTGTCTTCGTATCGCGTTATAACTCAACCACAATTGCTGTTATCTACGTTATTTTCTGACACGTTTGACCGAAGAAATTCTGTGTTATTAGAAAAGGAGCCAGCATTACATCCAAGTGAAGGAGCGGGCGAAGTATCGATACTGTCTTATTTACCGGAGAAAGTCGTTTTTGGGATAAAAACTGATGTGCCAAAGTTACTATTTCTTTCTGATAGTTTCGATGATGGTTGGAACGCATATATAAATGGTAAAAAAACTCCAATATATAGAGCAAATTATGCGTTTCGAGCGGTGGCAGTGCCAAAAGGGGAAGCTACTGTTATCATGGTATATGAACCGCCAAGTATGCGGTACGGTCTGGTTATCTCCGCGATAACCGTATTATTGATCGGTGTGTATATGTACCGAGCAAAAAAACTATATGAAGATAGGCTTCTATAACCCATATTTGGATAGTCTAGGCGGTGGCGAACGATATACGCTTACGCTGGCAAGTCATTGGTCTAAAGTCCATGCGGTAGATCTGTTTTGGGACGACAGCTCGCTTCTTTATAAAGCTCAAACACGACTCGATATAGACCTTTCGCACGTGCGAGTCGTAAAAAATGTGTTTAACACGAAAAATTTATTTGCAAAGCTTATGGTAAGTCAAACCTATGATTGTATTTTTTTCCTAACAGATGGAAGTGTGCCGACAAGCCTTGCTCGATATAATATTCTTCATTTCCAAGCCCCATTCGCTCACGTTCATGGTAATCCTTTTGCGATACGTCGTGTGACAGGGATTGTGTGTAACTCAAAATATACACGAGATCATATAGACGAGAGTCTGCGAGATAGGGCACGCGTTATATATCCCCCTGTGAGGCAGGTTTCCAAGGTGGATAATGCCAAGAAGAAAAAAATGATACTTTCGGTGGGTAGATTTACCCCAATACACGATGCAAAAAAACAATCGCTTATGATAGATGCATTTATAGAGATGGAAAAGCGTGTCCCAGAGTGGACGTTTATGCTTGTAGGGGGATGTCTTGCTGCTGACACTCAATATCTTTCTATGCTCAAAACCAAGGCTTCCGGTCATAGAATCGTTATACAAGAAAATATTACATATGAGGCGTTACAGGAAGCATATCGCGATTCTTCCGTGTATTGGCATGCGGCGGGATTTAGTGAGACCGATCCTATGTATCACGAGCATTTTGGCATAACAACAGTAGAGGCGGCGAGTGCAGGGGCAGTTCCGTTGGTTTATGCTGGCGGTGGGCAAAAGGAAATTATTCAAGACAACGTAGATGGATTATTATGGAAAACACCCCAAGAGTTGATTGAAAAGACCTTTGCGGTTATTACCAAAGCAAGTCTATATAAGGCTATGCAAAGCCAAGCGATGTTAATTTGGGAAAAGTATTCAGAGAAATCGTTTGAACAGGCATACGATTCATTGTTGACGTCGTTTACATAAGGACATAATGAAACAATTGTGGAAATCATCTCTATTTTGGATTGTAGTATTTTTTGGAATATTAACCACGCTCTTTTTTTATCAAACGGTTATATCACATAAAATTCCAGTCCCTGCTGACGCATTGGTAGGGTTATATCATCCGTGGAGGGATGCGTATGCGTCCACAAACCCTCGAGGTGTTCCCTTTAAAAATTTTTTGATAACTGATCCAGTGCGGCAACAAATTCCATGGCGAAAGATAGCAATGACTTCGTGGATGGATGGTAAGCTTCCTACATGGAACGCATATTCGTTTGCTGGTACTCGACTAGATAGTAATATTCAAGCGGCAGTGTATTATCCTCTGAATTTTATTTTTTTCATACTAAATTTTGTTACCGCATGGACTATTCTTGTGATGCTGCAACCGTTTATCGCAGGAGTAGGACTGTTTGTTTACTTGCGACATCACAAGCTTTCATTACTTGCCTCAATGTTTGGGGCAGTGTCGTGGGCATTTGGAGGATTTAGTATCGCTTGGCTCACGTGGGGAACCATTATGCAGACGGCCATGTGGTTGCCGATGATATTGTTGTGTTTGGATCACCTAATGCAATCAAGAATATCGAGAATGGATGAGCGTCGTTGGATGCTAGCCATATGGGTATTTGTTTTCCTTCTTATGTCTGCTGGACACTCACAAATAGCTCTTTATGGGCTCATGGTGGCTGGATTATACGCGTTACGACTCTACAACATGGAAAAGTTTCCACAACAGGCGCGCAAAGCGCTTCTGTCACGACTGGGCCTGTTGGGTATAGTTGGTGCCTGTATAACCATACCTATCTGGTTGCCTCAGTGGAATGCATTAGCACTCTCTGTAAGAGCAACCCAAGAATCACATCCTGAGGGCTGGTTTTTGCCGTGGCAACATGTAATTCAGTTTGTTGCCCCTGATTTTTTTGGGAATCCTGCAACTATGAACTACTGGGGAGTGTGGAATTATGGTGAATTTATAGGTTATATAGGAATAGTCTCTTTTGTGTTTGGATTAAGCGCAATGTTTTCTGGGCCTATGGCACTGTTTTGGTCATGGATGTTTGTGGGTGCATTGTTTTTTATGATTGGGCACCCTATCACACATGCGCTAAGCGCTACACATATACCGTTATTAGGTTCGCTTCAACCCACAAGGTTAATGATGCTTGCAGTGTTAGCACTTAGTGTTTTGGTGGCCTATGGTGTGGACGGCTGGCGTCGTTCTTCGCGTCACATAACCTATGCTGTCGTTTTTATAGGGATGGTCATTGGATTGTTATGGTCAGTTGCTTATGCTGGTCCAGAACTTTTACATATCTCTGATGAAAGTTGGCGTGTAGCATTGAGAAATTTAGTAGTGCCTACGTTAATCTATATCGTCACTGTAGTACTTTTACGTGGGAGTAGGTTCATCCCTAGGTCACTTCATACATATATATTGATAGTATTGTTCGCGATTTCGGTAGTTGATATTTTCCGATTTGGCTGGAAGTTTACGCCGTTTACGGATGTAGCATATTTTTTTCCAAAAACGAGAGTTATAGAATTTTTACAAAAACAACCTAGGCCATTTCGTATAGCAAGTGTAGACGATAGGGTGCTTCCATCAAATGTGTCTGCATATTATGAGATAGAATCTATAGGCGGATACGATCCGTTAGCCCTGCTTCGATACGAAAATTTTTTGACAGCCAGTGAGCGAAACAAGCCGGATTTGACTCGGCCCACTGGGTTTAATCGTATTTATACGCCTCACAATATTTCCTCATCCTTATTCCCTTTGTTTAGTGCGCAATATATTCTATCGATAGATGAGCTCCATAGCGCTGGACTACGTTTAGTATTTGAGGAAGGTCAGACAAAAGTATATGAAAATTTATTGGCGCTTCCCCGAGTGTACTTAGCAGAGCGCATTGACGTCGTGACCAATCCGACTGCCCAAAATGTATTAGAAAAAATATTTGATAGCATAAAAGTGCTTCGACCTGCTGTGGTTGAATC
>CAZXHY010000013.1:0-29943 GCA_964639945.1 uncultured Gammaproteobacteria bacterium | reverse complement strand
CGCCATTTTCTCCGGGGGGGGGCGGGGCGGGGGCTGGACAAGGTAATCCATTTGGAGGAGGGTTTGGCGGGCAAGGACCGTTTAGTTATTCCTATAGCTCCAGTGGGCAGAATCCTTTTGGCTCAGATTTCATCGATCCTTTTGATATTTTCGAGCAATTTTTTGGTGGTGGTGGGCGAGGAGGAGCGCGTAGACGTGCGCATCCAGCATACGAAATATCGATAGATTTTATGGATGCGATAAAAGGGGTGACGCGCGAGATTCATGTGCCTCGTGGAGAGGCAGGGGACGGGTCAGTGAAAAAGACGATAAAGATCCCAGCTGGAGTCGACACTGGCTCTCGTATTCGATTTGATGAATTTGATCTCGTGATTTCCGTCAAAGCAGATAAACAATTCCAGCGCGAAGGTGACGATATATATATTGAACGGGCGATTCCGTTTTCATTGGCTGCCCTTGGGGGTGCTATAGAAGTTCCGACTGTTGAAGAAGCAGTAACTATACGAATTCAGCCTGGGACGCAGGCTGGTACCCTCATCCGTTTGCGTGGTAAAGGGGTCCCGCACGTGCGTGGAAATGGTAGAGGAGACCAGTATGTCAAAATTCAGCTTCATGTGCCCACACATCTGTCTCGCAGACAGCGAGAACTTCTTTCAGAACTTGAAGAATCCAATATCTAATACGGTTGACGTGAAGCTACAATTTACTATATAATAAGAAAGATTTAGAGAACTTGAGGTGGGGTGACCCGCCTTTTTTACTAATTACAGAGGAAAAAACTATGCCAGCAACAGTCAGAAGTGAATTTAGTTTAGCATTAAACCAAGTAGCCACCGAGCGTGGGATTGACCCTGTAGCAGTGCTTGAGACTATTCAGGCAGCAATTTTGGCCGCTTACCGCAAAGATAATGGTGCAGATGATATCCCAACCCTTACCGTCGATTTGAATCCAGATACAGGAGAAGCACGGGTTATCAAAGATGGGGTAGATGTGACACCTCCGGGATTTGGTCGTATTGCAGCACAAACTGCAAAGCAGGTTATTTTGCAGCGAATCCGTGAAGCTGAAAAATCAGCCGTTTTAGCTGATTATCAAGGTAAAATTGGAAATATCGTGGGCGGAATGATTTTGCGATTTGACGGTCCAAATATCATCGTCGATATCGGTCGCACACAGTCGGTCATGCCTCCACAGGAGCAAAATCCAGCAGAGCGATATCACCTCAATCAGCGATTAACATTCTATATAGAAGGAATCCGAGAGACCATGCGTGGTAATGAGATCATCGTATCTCGTGCGCACAAAGGATTAGTAGAGGGATTGTTTGCTCGCGAAGTGCCAGAAGTGGCCCAAGGCTCAGTAGAACTTCGAGTAGTAGCTCGTGAGGCTGGAAATCGCACAAAAGTTGCTGTATTTTCTAGTACCCCTGGTGTTGACCCAGTCGGAAGTTGTGTGGGACAAAAAGGAGTACGTGTACAAGCAGTTATCAGTGAACTTGGAGGGAATGAGAAAGTTGACATAATTCAGTGGAGCGAGGATATGAAACAGTTTATCGTAGCAGCTCTTGCTCCAGCCAAAGATATTGATGTTGTGCTCGATACTACCAAACAAGCAGCAGAAGTGACTGTACCTGAAGATCAGTTATCTCTTGCTATCGGTCGCGATGGTGGAAACGTTAGGCTCGCTGCCAAGCTTACTGGATGGAAGATAGATATCAAAGGAAAACCAGTGGTAGGTCAGCCAGTAGTTGAAGCTGTAGTAGATGAAGCGCCAAAAACAGAAGAAGTAATAGAAGCTGAAGTAGCAAGTGAAGAACCCAAAGAAGAAGCTGTTACAGAAGCGCCGACAGATGAAGCACCAGTAGCTGCAGCACCAACAGAAGAAACAGTAGCAGAAACGCCAAGTACAGATGACAAACCAAGCGCATAATATGAAATGCAGGTTTGCACGACCTTTTATTTATGGATTCCAAAGACAAAGCACAATCAGTGTCGAATTCAAAGTCACCCTCATCGACCGTTAGACCTCCTGTTGTTGCAGTACTTGGACACGTAGACCACGGAAAAACCACACTTCTTGATACTATCCGCAAAGCTCAGGTTGCCAAAGGCGAGCATGGAGGGATCACCCAGCACATCGGTGCATATCAAATCGATGTGGCAAAAAAAGGAGAATCTGCGCGAAAAATTACGTTTATAGATACTCCGGGACACGAAGCGTTTGCAAAGATTCGTTCTCGAGGAGCAGCTGTTGCTGATATCGCAATTTTGGTTGTAGCAGCAGACGATAGTGTGAAACCACAAACACTTGAATCTATAGAACAGATAAAAGCCGCAGGAGTGCAAATGATCGTTGCGATCAACAAAATAGATGTAGCAGGCGCAATAGTCGATAAAGTGAAATCAGATCTCGCAAAAGTAGGTGTACAGGTAGAGGGTTTTGGAGGCGATGTTCCTGTAAGTTTGGTCTCGGCGAAGGTGGGCACTGGGGTGCCAGAACTTCTTGACTTAATTTTACTACTTGCCGACATGAAGTCTTTAGAAGCTAGCCCTGACGCATCGTTTGAGGGGGTAGTTGTTGAAGCAAAAATAGATAAATTTCAAGGAACGACCGCTACGATTTTGGTAAAAAATGGCACACTTTCTGTAGGGACAGTGCTTTACGAAGGACAAGTTGCACTGGGAAAAGTGCGATCTATGGTAAATGAGCGTGGGGAACAGGTAAAAACAGCAACCCCAAGTCAGCCAGTTGTTGTGACAGGATTTTCAAAATTACCGCTCGTTGGAGAGATAGTCAGTCACGAACCACAAGTTCATGAGGTAAAACAAGTTGAGACTGTTGCTGCTGCTACAAACGCAATCGATTTTATGGCCATGATGGACGAAGCGGCCAAAAAGAAGCTAAAAATTATACTAAAAGCAGATACGTCAGGCTCGCTTGAGGCAGTGAAAGAAGCGCTCCCTAAAGATCAGATAGATGTAGTCCGCACTGGACTTGGTGAGATTCTTGAAGCAGATATTCTTGAAGCACAGGCTATGGGTGCGATTGTCATAGGGTTCAACGTAAAAGCAGGAAATTCTATTGAGCGTTTGGCCAGAGTAGAAAAGGTTGTTTACCGAACATATAACATCATTTATGAACTTTTAGATGAGATGAACGACGTGGTAGAGGGTATGGCCGAGTTGCTTACGAAAGAGCGAGAGTTGGGTCGTGGAAACATTATCGCTGAGTTTCCGTTCAGTAAGGACCGAATTGCAGGCACAAAGGTGATTTCAGGTAGGCTTGCAAAGGGTGATTCTGTTCGCATTATGCGTGAGGATGTGGAGATTGCTCGAGTGCGTATAAAATCTCTTAAAAAAGGGAAAGAAGATATAACGAAAATAGAAATGGGTGCCGAGTGCGGAGTGTTATTTGATAAAAAGGTTGATTTTACGCTCCAAGATGTTATAATAGCGTATACTACAGGATAGTATACCCTTCGCAATAAGCATTGCTACGAGTATAACTGTATCTAAACTGATTTTTGTAGCATTTTTCGTAGATGCTTCAAAAGATCAGTAAGATTCGTTTATATGGACTACGAACAAGCGCTTACAAAAGCCAAAGAAATGGTGGGCAACGCGAAAGAGATCGTGATTGTCACACATGGAAATCCCACTATGGATAGTATGGGAGGTAGTTTGGCATTGGCTTTGGGTCTTATATCTCTCGGAAAAAAAGCTTCAGTTATTTGTCCAGATCCCATAACAGTTGGTTTATCTAGTTTCGTTGGCGTTGATAAAGTGTCAAAGGAATTTGGAAAGAAAAATTTTGTTATCTCACTCGATTACGACGATGGCTCCATAGAAAAGGTTAGCTACAATATCGAAGGAAAGAAGTTTAATCTTGTTGTGGAACACCGACCAGGGTATGAGCCATTTGTGGCTGATAAAGTGCAGTATAGCTATCAAGGTGTTGGTGCAGATCTTGTGATCACCGTGGATACCCTAAACTTTGCAGCCATGGGACATATATATGACTCAAACAAAGAATTATTTGCTGGAAAATCTATTATCAATATCGATTTCCATAAAGATAATGCAAACTATGGCAACATCAACTTAGTAGATCCAGGAGCTTCATCTACCGCAGAATTGGTAGCAGAGTTTCTTGCAACCCTTGGGGTAAAACTTACGACAGATATAGCGACCAATCTTCTCAATGCTATTTATTCAGCGACCGATAATTTTCGAAATGAAAATGTCACGTCGATGGCATTTGAGGTTGCATCTGTATGTGTAAAGGCAGGAGCTGTTCGGTTTGGGGTAGCCCCACGTCCAATGCCTGCTGCCGCGACTCAGGTAGCAGATGTGCCAGTCAAAGAAGAGCCAGTTGTTCCTATGACGACGATCGCGCCACAGGTGCCACAAGTGTCACAAGTTCCACAAAAACCAACTCTTGATAACAATCACTCTGTAGAAAAGCCACAGGGAAATCCAGCAACACCTCCTCCAGCTGAATGGCTGAAGCCGAAGATTTTTAAAAGTTCTTCACTTGTGTGATTCATCATATTGTTTCTCAATAGTATGTGTGATTAAATTGCGATAGCTATTATTTATATGGATACCGAGCAGCAATCCCAAGATCAGGCAACACCAAGTGTTCAATATGCTGGATTCTGGCTTCGATTTTTAGCGTATTGGGTAGATTTTCTTTTGTTATTTCCTCTCGGGCTTATTGTTCAGAGCATGTTCGGGAATAATCCGTTTGCCGCTTTTGGTGCACAGACACTGAGTGAGCTGCAGAGGTTGCAATCATCGCCGAATCAACTCGCTAGCGTGCTCGCCAGCATGGCTATTGGTATAGCGTACTTTTTTATATTCTGGGTACATTACGATGGGGCAACCCCTGGGAAAAAATTATTAGGGATTAAAATCATTCGCGAGAATGGGGAGAAGATTACATATCCGGTTGCCATTATTCGATATATTGGATTTTTACTTTCTTCTGCGACCATTTTCTTTTTTGGCTTAGGGTTTTTGTGGGTAATTTGGGATAAGAAAAAACAAGCCCTCCACGATAAAATCGCAGGCACCTTGGTGGTCAGAGAAGGAAAAGGAAGACTTGGTTTAGGGATTGTATTAGCATTGTTTGCTCATCTCGTATTTTTTGGGTATATGGGTGCATCAATATACAAAGGTGTTCGTTTAGCGCTCAATGAGAGGGCGACCGGTGGCGTAAAGGAATCTGCCATTCAAGATCATCTTAAGGAAAATCAAGCCAAAGATAAAGATAAAATTCTCTCATATGCACCCACGAGTTGTGGATTGACTTTGCCTGTTCCAAAAACGACGGATAATAAGGATGGAAAAGATAGAAAGTGGTTATTTGAAGAGGTGTCTTTGGCCTCAAGTAGTTTTTATGTGTTGGATAAAGATGTTTATGCCACTGACGAGGTGCAAGGTGTGTTTATAGGATATAAGGATGCGGCTGCCAGACTGGGGGGAAATAGCTTCAGTTCAGCATTCCCAGGGTTAAATGTGTATTGTGCAGAGAATATAAAATCATACACATTGGATGAGTTTGTAGCGCTTGCGCTTGCAAATAAAAATTATAAAGTGGAACTAGGCGAGAAAAAAGCGCTTTGGGGTGAGGTAGAGCTTATGCCTATTACTCTACAAGGGAAAAATGCAAACGGGACGGAATTTCGTGATGTGGCAAATATAGGAGTTACAAAGGATGGAAGCAAGCTTTTGTATATACGAATTTGGTCAGTCGATGAGAAAGATCCAGCGTACGCGGTTGTTGATGAGGACATAAATGTCATTGTAAGAAATCTGCAGTATCGAGCAACTTCCACTGAAGTAGGCACGGATGAAGTGAAATAATCCATAAAGCCTCGCTAGATATCTACCAATGTGTAAACATCTTGGTAAAAAGTACCGCATGGGTGATGGTTTCTACCTTGTAAATTCAGGCAGGATATAGTATAATATCGCAATCGAGGAGCAAGAATGTGTGCTCCTTTTTATATAATTCTATGGCTAAAGTTACCAAAAAAGCAGCAGTGAAAAAAGTAGTAAAGAAAGACAAAAAGACTACTGACGATGCAACGCCAAAAGTTACCGAACTCCTTAAAAAAGCAGCTAAGGTAGAAAAAAAGGCTAAAAAAGAAGAAGTTTCCGCAGCACCCTCTCCTGAGAAGCTTGAAATTATTACTCAATACGCAGTGAACGATGGTGACACAGGAAGTCCTGAGGTCCAGATTGCGCTTTTGACACGACGTATAGAAAAACTCGTTGGCCATTTGCGTACCAATCCACACGATAATCACTCACGACGAGGACTTTTGGGTTTGGTAAGTAAACGCCGAAGACTCTTGAATTATTTGGACAAAAAAGATAGTAAACGAGTAAAAGCTATAAAAGTAAAGTTAGGTTTAACATAACAGCACACGAGTGCAGCCTCATAGAGAACCATAGTGGTCGAGGAAAAAGTATAGAAGGCAGTCACAACCACGCTTCCCATATTCTTTCTTCAACCTCTAGCTTCTTTATACTTGGCGTACCCCTGATGCTGAAATAGTATGAAAATTATCACAAAATCCGCAGATATCGGCGGGAGAACGCTTGAGCTGGAAGTCGGAAGATTTGCCGAACAAGCAAACGCAGCAGTATTGGCTCGATATGGCGACACCATGGTGCTCGCTACCGTCGTCGCATCTTCGAAAGAAACTTCGTTGGATTACTTTCCATTGAGCGTAGAATACGTCGAACGGCTCTATGCTGGTGGACGTATCAAAGGTTCTCGTTGGGTGAAACGAGAAGGGAGACCAACTGACGATGCAGTACTTGCAGGACGTGTGATTGATAGGTCTATACGACCGTTGTTTCCAAAGTCTTACAAACATGATGTACAGGTTATCGTCACCGTTCTTTCTATAGACGGAGTAAATGATCCTGATGTGTTGGGACTTGTAGCAGTTTCCGCTGCACTTTCTATCTCATCTGTGCCGTGGAACGGTCCAGTGGGAGGCGTACGCATGGGGTACGTAAAGAGTGCAGAAGGAGAGACTGGCACACTTATCGCCAATCCTACAGCGACAGAACAGTCTAATAGTGATTTTGACTTCATTGTATCTTCAACTCGTGAGCATGTGTTGATGCTTGAGGGAGGATTCTGTGAAACACCAGACGATATTGCAAATGATGCAGTAGTGAAAGCAAAAGAAATAAACAATCAACTTATCGATTTGATTGAAGAGTTGACGAAAGCGGTTGGCAAAAAGAAGGATGCAGTTCCAGAAACAACCGACGCAGATGAATTAAAGAATAAAATCTCTGCAGATTACAAAAAAGAGATGGAAGAAGCATTTGCCAAAAAAGCCGAAAAGGAATTTGGCGGAACTGAAGTTGCGGAACTTGCGAAAGTTATCGCAGAAGCATATGGCACAGACTACAGTGTGAAAGCTGTAGAAGAAGCGCTCGATGCACTGTTTAAAAAACAGGTTCGAGAAAATATTTTAACCAAAGGAAAACGATTCGATGGTCGAAAACTCGATGAAGTTCGATCTATCGATGCAGCCGTTGGTTTGGTTCCACGAGTTCATGGAAGTGCTATGTTCAAACGTGGTCAGACACAAGTGTTGACTATAGCGACTCTTGGTACGCCAAGTTTGGCACAGTTAATCGAAAGTGCAGCAGGAGAAGAGTCTAAACGATATATCCATCACTATAGTATGCCTCCATATTCAGTGGGAGAAACAGGACGAGTGGGTACGCCAAATCGTCGAGAAATCGGTCATGGTGCACTTGCCGAGCGTGGATTACTCGCAGTCATTCCAAGTGAGGAAGATTTTCCATACACAATTCGTTTGGTAAGTGAAGTTATGTCGAGTAATGGTTCGACCTCTATGGCATCCACCTGTGGATCCACACTTGCACTTATGGATGCGGGAGTCCCGATAAAAGAGCCAGTTGCGGGTATCTCTATTGGTCTTATGACCGATAAAGATCATAAATCTGGTAAGTATGAATTGCTTACCGATATCTTGGGCATCGAGGATTTTGCCGGAGATATGGATTTTAAAGTAGCCGGAACCAAAAATGGTATTACAGCAATTCAACTCGATGTAAAAGTGGATGCGCTCACCGATGACATGGTCAAGGAGACGTTTGCGAGAGCAAAAGCCGCTCGTATGTTGATTTTGGAGAAAATGACTGCGGTCATTCCAACATTCCGGCCAGCGTTATCTCAATATGCGCCAAAAGTGACACGGGTCATGATACCTGTGGAGCGAATTGGAGAAGTCATCGGTCCAGGAGGAAAGATGATTCGTCAAATTATCGCAACGACTGGAGCAACAGTTGATGTCGAGGATGACGGATCCGTCATGATTTCAGGCATCAACCAAGAAAACGTGCAGAAAGCCGTTGATTGGGTAGAAGGCTTGGTCAAAGAGGTCAAACCAGAAGAAGAGTACGAGGGGGAGGTAAAGCGTATTTTGCCATTTGGAGCATTTGTAGAAATACTTCCTGGAAAAGAAGGTATGGTACATGTCTCCCAAATGTCTACAGGATTTGTAGGTGATCCAAATGAGATCGTGAAGCTTGGACAATTTGTAAAAGTGCGGGTCATGGAAATAGATGACCAGCATCGCATAAATTTGTCTATGTTATTTGGTGAAGATGCCAAAAACAAACCAGCTGAATCACGATCAGGCGGCGGAGACCGAGGTGGTCGAGGCGGCGGTGGATTCAGACGCGGACCACGAAGATTCTAAGCATTCTTCATAGGTTGATAACGATTCGGAAACGAATGTGCAAAGACACGCGAAGTAGTTATGTGTTATGCGTAGTTATTTCCATCCTTCGCTAAGTGCGTGTTTGCATATAAAGGCACTCTCAATGGTTCTTGCGTACACACGCAGTTGTCTTTGAAATTGTTTCCTTTATTATTCTCTACACTTTACAGTGCTTAATTTGTTATGATGATATTAGTCTATGTCTAAACTGCTCGATGATATTTCAACACTTCGCAAGAAGCTTCAAGAAGCGCAAGTTCCTTCTGACTTAGAAAGTCGCGTGAAGGCAAATTTAGAAGAGATGGAGCGATTGGAGCAAGATATTTCTGCGCGTGTTCATATAGAGCAAATGTTGCGATATGTTGATTGGGTGATAGCGCTTCCATGGAGCAAGCGTTCGAAAGATGAGCTAGAGCTTACTCACGCACGTGCATTTTTACAAAAAAACCATTACGGCCTCGATCCTGTCAAAGAGCGTATCATGGAATATTTGGCGGTGTTAAAGCTCAATCAAGCTCGCTGGGATAAGGAAAAAGCAGCTGAGGAGGCTCACACATCACACGCAACACTAGCGCGTCGCGCGCCAATTCTTTGTCTGGTTGGGTTAGTTGGTACAGGAAAAACCACACTGGCAAAATCCATAGCAGAAGCCATGGGGAGACAGTTTGTTCGTATAGCGTTTGGAGGTATGAGTGACGCGCTTGAGCTTCGAGGTCAATCACGGGTGAGACCAGATGCCGAAATCGGCTTGATCTTGAAGGGCCTGAGACACGCGGGCACAAAAAATCCTGTTATATTATTGGACGAAATTGATCGTGTGGCAGAGCATGCGCGTGGAGATATCATGGGCGTTTTAGTCGAACTACTAGATCCTGAACAAAATTCTCGATTTGTGGACCATTATTTGGATTATCCATTTGATTTATCAGAATGTTTGTTTGTCGCGACAAGTAACAACACGACAAATATCGCAACCGCTGTACTTGATCGTTTGGAACCAATCCAAATGCCATCGTATACCGATCAAGAAAAAATAAAAATCGCAAAAGATTATGTTCTTCCAGCGCTTATGAGAGAGTCGGGATTAACCGCAGACAATTTGACTGTTGATGATGCGATATGGGCAAAGCTCGTGCGACCACTTGGGTATGATGCAGGTATTCGAAGTATTGAGCGTACGTTAAATAGTGTTTGTCGCAAAGTAGCGTTACATATAGTAGAAGGCAAAGGATCGTCATTCCGCATCGATGAGTCGACGATCAAAGATTTTATCGATGCATATTAATAACATAATGTAGATTGCAGGATTTCCTCTGCCCAAAACCCTATAATAGGGTAAGCCCACGAATTTCCGCAAAGAAAGAAGATATATATGAGACCATTTTTTTTGAAACAACAACAACCGAGACACCCAATGCATAAAATACTGGAAGGCAGCGCACGGCCTATAAACACTGGTAAAGGTACACTGCGCATTATCCCACTCGGAGGAAGTGGGAATGTGACGAAGAACATGTATCTTTATGAGTACCGGTATGATGGGAAAATTAGTGATATTTTAATCGTAGACTGTGGTATAGGATTTCCAGACGCTGAGATGTTTGGAGTAGATCTCATTATTCCTGATGTACGATATCTTGCCGATAAAAAAGATAAAATTCGAGGACTCGTATTCACCCATGGGCACGATGATCATATAGCGGGAATGCCGTATCTCTACCCTAAATTAGGGAATGTCCCGATGTTTGCACCTACCCTTGCGGCTGCATTCGCCAATGTGAAACTTAAAGATACACAGATTCAGCAGCGGGTAAAAGCGATGCGGTTTGATGAAGTGTTAAATCTCGGGCCATTTCGTATATCGTTTATACGGGTGACACATTCCATCCCAGATACATCACATCTGCTGATCGAGACGCCGATTGGTATGTTTTATCATGGCAGTGATTTCAAGTTTGATCCTACACCACTCGATGGCAAGGTGTCTGAGTTGGAAAAAATAAATGCCGCCGGAAAAAAAGGTGTGTTGTGTTTGCTGACTGATAGTTTAGGAAGTGAGCGCCCTGGGTTTACTCCATCCGAGCAGATAATAGGAGATACCATTGAGAAAGAACTTAAACATAGTCACGGGAAGGTCATATTTACTACGCAGTCCAGTAATGTGTCCCGTATTCAGTTGGCCATCGAGATAGCCCTCAAGTATGGAAGAAAAATAGCGCTGTTAGGAAGAAGTATAGATCGAAACGTAGAAGAATCACTCAAGTTGGGGTATATGAAATTCCCTCGTGAAGTTGTTATTCCTGATCGTGAGTTAAAGCGGGCTCCAGCAGACCAACAATTTATTATTGCAGCTGGCGCGCAAGGACAACCAGATTCAGCTATGGGAAGAATTGCAAACGATGATCATAAGTTTGTGCGGATAGGAGAAAACGATACCGTAATTATTTCCGCAGATCCTATCCCAGGACGCGAGCACGACGTGAACAATATGATAGACGATATATATCGCCACGGGAGTCGCGTGGCATATAGTGATATTATGGAGGATTTGCATGTCTCAGGGCATGGGAGTAGTGGTGACATGATGATGTTGTTAAGCGCTGTGGGGCCAAAATATATTATGCCAATTGGGGGTACTTATAAACACCTCATGCAGTATAGAAGGCTCGCACAAGATTTAGGATATGACAAAAAGCGCGTGCTTATTCCAGAAGGGGGAGAGGTGCTTGAGTTTGCTGCTGATCGTCCTCCAAAAGTAGTGGATCATATCACGCTTGAAAACGTCATGATCGATGGGTTAGGGGTAGGTGACGTGGGCACGACAGTCCTACGAGATCGTCAGACCATCGCAACCGATGGTATCGTCGTTATCGTAGTTCCCATCGAGGCATCAACCGGCCGCATGGTTAGTCGACCTGAGATTATCACTAGAGGGTTTGTTCACGTAAAAGAATCCGGAAAGATGCTTTCTGCTGCGGCAGACGTGGCTACCAAGGCACTTCGGATGAAAAAGGGTGGCGTGTTAGATTGGCAGTTTATGCGAAAAAGAGTGGAGGAGTCGTTGGCGTCATTTTTCTACGTCAAAACAGGCAGAAATCCACTCGTAGTACCTGTTATTTTAGAGGTATAGTTGCATTTTATAGTAAAATACTATAGGATAGTTTAGAGTAGGGGAAAAGGGGAGTCTACGATTGAATTTTGAGCGTGTGTTTCTTTATACTAGATAGACTATGAAGTTTAAAACCAAATCAAAGCGCAAATACCACAAACGCACAAAGTTTGGTGTGAAGCTAAAGAAACAAACAGTTTTTACCGTTGCTGCTATTTGGTTGTGGTTATTTGCCCTTCTTATACTCCTTTCGTTTTTTGGTCAAGGTGAAATGTTGACGGTGCTGCGTGACTCGCTCTCTTCACATATAGGTTGGGTTATGTATCCCCTTCCAATATTTTTAATTTCCTTGAGTACATTATTTTTTAAAGTAAAATCAGATTTGGGTAATCAGAATATCCCGATGGGAATGGGGATATTGATTATAGGGTTATTGGGGTTAACCCAATCTGGAGATTTAGGGGCAATGCTGGGCAAGACAACAGCTGAGGCTATTGCACCAGAAGGAGCTATATTGTTGTTTTTGGGGGTGATGCTTATTGGTGTTATTGTGCTATTTAATACTTCTCTAGATCATTTTATGAATTTTCTCCTTGGTGGAATGCAAACGATCATGGAGTGGGTTACTTCAGCGGGAAAAAAAGGGAGTACACGAGATGATTTGAAAATATTTCCAACATCTTCAGAGAAACTAAAGATTCGATCTATGGATGATGATAGTAAGCCCGTGATAAAAGCACCTATGACTCCTCCACCGGTGCCAGCGAAAACTGAAGCAGATGGAAAAACAAAACTCAGTGGGGATCTTAAAATAAATCAACCATTGGCACTCTCTCAAGAGATGAAGTTGTGGGAATTTCCTACCTTATCCCTCCTATCTGATGGCCCTGGGGATAAGGCGGATCGGGGCAACATGAAAGAAAATGTAAATGTAATAGAGAAAACTCTTGATAGTTTTGGAATACAGGCTAAAGTGGTTGAAGTAAATCCGGGGCCTGCCGTCACACAATACTCAATGCGTATTGCCCTAGGAACAAAGGTGTCAAAGATTACGTCTCTTACAAACGATTTGGCTCTAGCGCTTGCTGCGCCAACTGGACAAGTTCGTATAGAAGCGCCGATTCCCGGTCGTGATTTGGTGGGATTGGAAATTCCAAATAGAGGTTTAGAATTCGTGACGTTGAAGAAAATGCTCTTATCCGATGCGTTTGTAAAAGCAAAGAGTAAATTAGCTGTTGCCTTAGGACTAGATGTGTCTGGAAATCCGCTTGTAGGAGATATCGCAAAAATGCCACACGTGTTGATTGCGGGAACCACTGGGTCTGGGAAGTCTGTTCTGCTTAACGCATGGATATGTAGTTTACTTTTTCGTACCACACCGGCTGAGGTTCGACTTATACTTATTGATCCGAAACGAGTAGAAATGATTGGATACAATGGAATTCCACATTTACTTACCCCCGTTATCGTTGAAACAGACAAAATTTTATCATCGCTTCGATGGGCCATGCAAGAAATGGAACGTAGATATAAGCAATTCGCTGAGGTCGGAGTGCGAAATCTTGATAGTTTCAATGAGCTTTCAGGTTTTCAGGCTTTGCCATATATTGTGATTTTTATTGATGAGCTTGCTGATCTTATGGCATATGCCCCAGTTGAGGTGGAAGATACGATATGTCGTATAGCACAAATGGCCCGTGCTACTGGAATTCATTTAGTGCTAGCGACCCAACGACCAAGCGTGGATGTTGTAACGGGGCTTATAAAGGCAAATGTTCCAGCACGCATTGCGTTTAGTGTCTCCTCCATGATGGATTCTCGTGTGGTTATAGACACTCCAGGTGCAGAACGGCTTCTTGGTCGAGGAGACATGTTGTATGTGCCACCAGACCAAGCAAAACCAATGCGTATACAGGGAACTTTTGTATCGGAAAAAGAAGTTCAGAAAGTTGTTGAGTTTTTCAAAAACAAAGCTATGCCTGTACAGTATACCGAGGAGGTGACAAGTCAGCCGAGTAGTGCCATGAAAAAAGGTGGGGGAAATACAGGTGGGGATGGTCACGACGCATTATTCGAAGATGCGTTACGACTTGTGTGTCAGTACGATAAAGCCTCTGCGTCATTGCTACAGAGGCGCCTATCGGTAGGGTATGCACGCGCAGCTCGTATACTTGACCAATTAGAACTTGCTGGGGTAATTGGCGCAGGCGAGGGCTCAAAACCGAGGGATGTGTTGGTAAAAAATCCTGATGAGTATCTAGCATCACAACAACAGTCTACACAAGGATAATAAATCTTCATTTGCCTAAACATGTTATGAAAACCGTCGGCGTGATGTTAAAGGAAGCAAGGCTCGCGAAAGGATTGACACTACAACACGTTGAGCAGGCGACAAAAATTCGAGAAAAATTTCTTCTTGGAATAGAGGCTGATGATTTTGCAGGACTCCCCTCTTTGTCATATGCAAAAGGATTTATTCGAAATTATGCTGAATTTTTGGGAATTCCATCTGATTTGGTTATGGCATTTTTTCGAAGACAAACAGAAGAGTCTACACGTTCTAGTTTGTTGCCGAAAGGAGTATCTGATCCGTTGAACGCACCGTTCTTTCAACTCACCCCTGGACGATTTATAGGGTTATTGATTACAGGATTATTTGTTATATTTTTATTTTATTTTGGAAGCCAATATCGAAACATAAGTAGAATTCCAATATTATCATTAGAATCTCCACTGGATCAGTCAATAGTAACGCAAGAGCGTATCGTCGTAGAGGGTCGTACAGATCCTGACGCGACCGTTACTATAAATGGCGTTTCTACTATCATTCGTGACGATGGGAGGTTTTATGAGCTTGTGCCTGTGGTGCTGGGTGTGAATAAGCTTTCAATTATTGCGACAAGTAAATTTGGAAAAACTACTACCGTGACTCGTGAAGTTGGTTTTCAGCAATAGGGCTGGAAATATTTTTATGAATTGATCTATTTGACATGTTCTATCATTTGCGTAATACTTATTAAGCTTTTGATTCTCTGCCCATGGATCCAGTACAGTTAACCATCATCTCAATTAGTTTTATATTAACCATGTTACTCGTGGTCCTTGGAGTACAGGTATGGTTAATCCTCAAAGAAATTCGCACATCTCTGACAAAAACAAATGGCATGTTAGATGATGCAAAGAAGGTCACTTCGACTATTGGAGAGTCTGTTGCTGGGATGGCAGGACTCGCAAGTGGTATCAAAGCCGCACTTTCCGTGTTTCAGACGTTTAGGAAGAAAGAGGAGGTAACTCATGAGTGACGAACGAAACGATGGTAAATTTATGTTTGGTTTTTTTCTTGGAGGGCTAATCGGGGCATTAATTATATTTTTTTTGGGAACCAAAGAAGGCAAAAAAGCTGAAAAATTATTTCAAGCGAAAGGGAAAGATATCCTAGAGGAGCTGGAAGACAGATTAGATGAATTACAGCAAAAAGGGAAAGAATATGTTCGACAAGGAGAAGCGCTCAAGGAGCAGGTCATGGACACACTCGAAGAAAAGAAAGAAGAGATGACGGATACCGCTGTGGCAAAGATAGGCTCAGCGCTTGAGCGCATGGAGGAGTTGCAGCAAAAAGGTGTGGAAACAACTGCAAGTCTTCGTAAGAAGTTTAAAAATCTTCCTAAAAAGAGTTAATTCTTTCTATATATCACTTGCTCTTTTGTTTCATGCATTACGTGGTATCGAGTATCCTTTGATAGTCTTGCGGTAAGTGCCTCGATTTTTACACCAAAAAAATCATTTCCGTTCTGTCCCTCTCGGAGATCTAGCACAAAATATTCTGGCATGAAGTCTTCGTAGATATCTCGTAGTAAGAAAACGCGATGTGTATGTATCATGTGTGGAGCTATATTGTTCTGTGCCATAACCGTCGCACCTTTTGGAACGCGGGCAATCAGATCATTTAAGAATGAAAAATTTTGTGTATTTGCATAGAAGGCAGGATTGTAGGCTAATCCCAATGGGCCATGAAGCTTAAATTGATGAAGAAAAATTGATAATCCAATAACGAGTATTGATATAACAGTAAGTGTGTGTTTGTGTCGAACAATTTTTTTGAGCCAATCTAGAGATATAATGCTACTTATACTCATAATTACTGCGAGTAATGCACTGTAATGAAGTCCAGTTCCCCAGCGGAGCGCAAAATCACTTTGCATAAAACGACTGGCAAAATCTTGAAGCAAGAGTGGCCATGTAGCAGGCGATAGTATGGGTAAAAATCCAAAGCTAAGTAAGCTAGTAAGTATAGTAGTTCGTTTTATAGGGTCGTCTACAAGCGTCCAGAGAGCCTTGAGTGGATTTGGGTCAAGGTGTGGAGTATAGAAATATTTTTCACCGTAAAAATATGGAATAATTTGTTGTGTTGTGAGATAGCCCCAAACTAAAGAAATGGTGCCTACTGACAAAGCAAGACGAACCCATTTTTTATTGGCGAGATATATATACATGGCAAGCGCTACCCCAAGAAGTGCTGAGCTCTCTTTAAATCCGAGTGTGATAAAAAAGCTAATCCAAAATAATCTGAACCGTTTTGTTATGACGGCATAGAAAACAAGCATAAGAGGGAGCATCATAAAGGTGACTTCGTGGATATCTGCTATGATTGCGTTTTGTGTTCCGACAAATAGCAGATACGCCACGGTAACCGCAAATGCTGCAAACGTATGCTTTAGCATGTATTTACCTATTTGGTATAACACTACAGCGCTAGCTCCGACTGCGAGAGATTGCGCGATGAGAAGTATTTCTGGTTTATCTGTTATCCAATAAAGCGGGGACAGCAAAAATATACTGGGACTAAAGTGATCGGCAAAAATAACTTTCCCTCCTATAACGAAGTGATCGATAATGGGTGCCCGAAAATGAGCCACATTCCAGATAGCCTGATCAAAGATACCGAAATCATAATAAAACACTTCATACTGCCAAAATCTATGGAGTGAAACCAATGTGGCTGCAAGGCTATAGAGGGAAATACATATATAGGCGCATACATCATAGATGTATTTGAGGTGATTGTTCTTCACTGAATGCATATATACTAATTGACGATATTTACAGCTTTATATATTGCTGCGGCTAGTATATTTTCAGTCCAGATATTCATATTTTTCTCAGCTGCTTCATGTGTATACCAGGCTATTGGTGGAGTTACTAAAATATTACCCTCTATGTTTTTAAATTTTGTATTGTTAATCGTATATTTATCTATCTCAAACGCGAGACCGTTTAAGACATTTGCATGAATCAACTCGATTGCATGATCTACATCAAATAGTTCCTCTCCAGTTATGCTTATGAGAAACCCGCCAGTACGTATGAGATTTAATTTTTCTTTGGTTAATATTTTGTTTGTTTGGTCGTTTCGAGCAAGGACGGGAAATATAAAATCTGACGATTGAAGAAGCGTATCAAGTTCTACGTAGGTGAATTCGTCATCTCGACTATGTTTGGACCAGTACAAAACGTGCAGCCCCATAGCTTTTCCTAGTTGCGCGATTCGCTTGCCGATCTCACCGAGTCCGATTATCCCCATAGTTTTTCCTTTTATTTCCCATCCTTTATGAAGCGATCGATCAAGCGTCCAATTGTTTTGTATTACCATGGGCAGTTTTTTAGCGAGATTAAGCATAAGTGATATGGCATATTCTGCTACTGATTCTGTTGAGTAGTGAGGCACATTAGACAGGGAGATGCCCTTGTTTCGCAAAAATAATCCGTCAATCCAAGCAAAGCTTGTGGTTGGTATGCAAACAGCTTTTAGATTATCGATTGTATCGAACGTTTCGTTTGCAAATTGCCACTTAGTCAGTTCAGGTCCGACTGCAAGTACGGTGGTTTCCGTAGTTTGCAACGCTGGGTGGTTTTGATATGCTTCTGTTTCAATAAACGTAAGTGTTCCAGCATGAGAAAGTTTAGCGATATGTCTTGGAGAAAATGATTCTTTGCGGTTGATAACAATTATGTTCATGCGTTTTATGTTAGCTCTTCTGTGAGCCAGTCAAGATATTTTTTGCTGATTAGCGTCGTTGGGACAGCAACGATTTCTGGAGTGTCGTACGTGTGATTTTTGCGTACTACTTCATCAAGTTGTTCCCATTTGGATGCAAGCGTTTTTACGATAAGTAATACTTCTTCAACATTGGTTACCGTGTGTTCTTTGGGAGGCCATAAAAACATAGAGGTGACGGGTTGCGTGATCTGTACGCAAGCCGCGAGACGTTCTTTTATAAGGATGGCTCCTATTTTTTCGGCCTGCATCTTATTTTCACACGATATATATACGAGAATCATGGTGTTCATACAGTTCCAGTAAATCCTAACGCAACAAGTCCCGTTAATGCAATTAGTATTCCGATAATTTGTTTACGGTTTAAGGGATCGCGAAATACGACATAGGACAAAACAGCGAATAATGTTGGATATGATCCTCCGAATGGAGCGACTGTCGCAGTAAGCCCAAGGCTTGCGCCTATGTTGAAAGCAAAATCTCCGCCCCGCAAAAGTAATGCGTTAAAAAACAACGGGAGCATGACGTTTGTTTTTGGTAAGGAAAACGGTATTTTTTTGTATTTCATGTATACACCTATAAGTGGAAACAAAAGTAGAGGAATATAGTTTGGCCAAAACCATCCCATAGATGACATAAGTATTTTTAAGAATGTAAAATATGTACCCCATACAAGAAAACTCAGTAGCGCTAGTGTTATCCCACGTTTAGTATTTTTATCGCTCTTTAGACCATGCCCAGTTGTTGTGATGTAGACTCCTGTAAAGACAATAAATATTAGAAATGTATGGAGCGAAGAAATTTTTTCTCCGAGAAAAAGAAATGAGAGTAGCACTGTGAGCGCAGAAAATGAACCACCTATTGTCCCTACAATAGGCGCGCTTGATAGGCGAAGCGCTTCGTTAAATGTTAGATTTCCCCCAACGTACAGTAAGCCCAATGCTATATTGGCCAAGAGTAGCGTCGGAGTTATTGCTTGTAGCTCGGGTAGGGCAAATGGGATATAGAAACTTCCTAAAATGGCGCCATACGCAAACGCCCAAAATGTTGTGACGTATGGGCCAACCTTGCGGGTCGCAAATGTGCCAAAAATGTCTCCAGTTCCCCAGCCTATATATGAGATAAGTCCGTAAAAAATTGCATTCATGTTGATAAGATATGTTGTTCTGGTTTAAACGCGGGTGTACAAACCATAAAAAGCACCATCGAGCCATTCCAATAGAATTTTTCTTTGGGTTCTATATAGATACAATCACCAATCTCGACATGCATTTCTTTTCCATTGATTCCAATGATTCCTTCGCCATCCAACACATAAGCAAGCTCTTTTGAGACGGCATTGGAGGCAAACCCAAACTCTGGATATCTACCGTCGATTGTTGCGGTGGCTCCGCCAATTGTTTGTTCGGTCATCACATATTCGTAGATGGTTACGCCGCGTGCTGCGTCGATTACGTTAGTTTTTTTTTGTTTTACGATTTGCATAAGGTGTTATGTTAATAAAATAATTCCGATACATGCGATTATAGCAGCAGAAATTTTTCGACCGATATGATCCCGTTCACCTAAGAAAAATATTCCTCCGAGTACAGTAAATATACTGCTAGTATATATAATCGGTATGACACGTGACGCATCTGCAAGCGTTATCGCTTGGATAAAACAGATAAAGCCTAAAACATTCAGGAGTGCTGTGAGCGCTACTTTCCATCCACCGATATGAAACTCTTTGAGAAACTGTTTTTTCTCAACTTTTGGAAATGCGACGATGACAAGCGGTAACACCCATATAAGAAATGTGTAGATGGTGCTAGATAGCTGTGCAGAAGCTGGTTTATCTATAACTGAAGCAACACCCAGAAGTATTGCGCATATAAATGCATATATGACAGGTCGATTTATGCGGAGTGTTGGATTTTTGTATACCAACAAAAGTGATGATCCGATTGTGAGTGAAGCACCGATAAGTTTTATAATCGAAAATTGTTCACCCAAAAATAGTAACGCGCCGAGAAACCCAACTACAGGGCTTAGTTGATAAATGACCGTAAGGGATGATGCGTCAATGCCTTTTCGTGCAACGAACTGAATGCGTTCGTAAAGACCATAGAATAATACCGCAAGCATCAAGAGTACAAGAGTAGATGGTTGTACGTATGCCAATTGTGCAAATGATCCTCTCTGCAGCATAAATGCTATGAGTGCAAAAAAAGCACCCCATACATTGAATACCAAGGAAAATATCCGCGCGTGTCCAGACTTGATACCAAGAACACGCATCATAATATCTTGAACCGCAAAAAGGATGATTGAGCACGAGGCAAATATAAGCCAATTCATGGGGTCTAGTCGGATCCTCCGACCATGCGTCGCAGCAAGAGGCCGATTGCAATTGTTATGATGCTGACGGTGATAACCTGTCCGAGCTGCCAGAATTTAGCATAATCAGAGCCATATGAGACGGGTGCTGTGGGAGGTGGTACATTGGTTGGAGTTGTAGGAATATTTGTAGGCGTTGGAACGACAGTGCTACCTGTATAGATAGCGATATCACTTGTTGGTGCTACGGTTTTAGTAGGAGTAGGAGTCGTTGGCGCTGAGATTACTCTTACTGAAATAACTTTTTTACAGTTATCTGGGATGGTGGAAAATTTTTGAATATTGTCCCGAACTCTACATGTTACATTGTAGGTGCCCGTGCGAGTATAGGTATGTGTTGCAGTTATGGAGCCAAATTGTCCGATACCTTTCTCGACCAAAAGCTTGTTTCCTTCGCCAAAATCAAATTCTGCCGCAGTAATATCATTATCCGTATCGTTGCCCGCACAGGCAAATGAAACGTTTAGTGGTGTGGTGCCTCCTGCGGGGATCGTAGATAATCCGCTACATGTAGGTGGAGCGTCTGGCACATTTGTGGGAGTGGGCGTAGCAGAAGGGGTAACGGTGGGCGTAGCAGAAGGGGTGACTGAGGGGGTGACATCAGCTTCTTGCGCGAATTGTCGTGTTTCTAGATTTTGTGTCGTTGTTCCCCACACAAACATAGGCACAGCGACAATGAGCAGAATAATGATAATTTTTCCAAAAGATAATTTCATACACAACGCTATTTTTAGTATGGCGTATCTTTGTGATGAGGTCAATTAGTGGAGCGAGTCTTGTATGGTAACAAACAAATAGATGTATTCCTGATAGGCTTCAAAAGCGTGACAGAAGAGTATATAATTCCTCTATTATGAAATCAGCAGATGTACGGTCAAAATTTATAGCGTTTTATGCCTCTCGAGGGCATACGGAAATTCCATCAGCTCCACTAGTGCCAGAAAATGATCCAACGACATTGTTTACGAGTTCTGGTATGCAGCCTCTTATACCGTATCTGCTTGGGCAGACACATCCATCAGGTAAGCGATTAGTAGATAGTCAAAAGTCTTTTCGTTCTCAGGATATAGAAGAGGTTGGAGACAATCGTCATACCACATTTTTTGAAATGTTAGGAAACTGGTCTTTGGGTGACTACTTTAAGCAGGAACAACTTCCATGGATATTTGAGTTTTTGACGAAAGAATTACAACTTGATCCAAAACGTTTGTACGTGAGCGTATTTGAAGGAAATGATTCCGTGTCTAAAGATGTCGAATCCATAGAAATATGGAAACAAATATTTGCCGGAGTCGGAATAGATGCACGTGTCGGTGAACGAATATTCACGTATTCAGCAAAGAAAAATTGGTGGAGTAGATCCGGAGAACCGGATAAAATGCCCACTGGCGAGCCGGGTGGACCTGATAGTGAGGTGTTTTTTGATTTTGGAAAACAGTTAGGTCTTCATGAGGTGTCAGAATGGAAAAATGAAACCTGTCATCCAAATTGTGACTGTGGAAGATTTATGGAAATCGCAAATTCGGTTTTTATGCAATATAAAAAAGAATCTGATGGATCACTGAAAGAATTAACGCAAAAAAATGTTGATTTTGGTGGTGGATTAGAACGAATGACCGCAGCCACAAATGATGACCCTGATGTTTTTCGAACTGATTTATTTTCAACAGTAATTGTTGAGTTAGAAAAGTATTCAAAGAAAAAATATGATGAGTCAAAAAAAGTTACTCAAAGTATGCGCGTTATTGCTGATCATCTTAAGGCTGCCTCGTTCATGATTAGTGAAGGTTTAACTCCTGGTAATAAGCAACAAGGATATTTGTTGCGACGATTAATCAGAAGAGCTGTGGTAAGAATGCATGAGTTGGGGATAATAGGTTCTAAAGAAGAGTTAGCAAAACGGGTATATCAAGCCATAGGTCAAACCTATAAAGGTGTATATTTCCAACCGGAAACACCTGAGTTTGTAACAAACGAAATTATTTTGACTCAAGAAATTAACAGATTTGAAAAAGCATTACATAAAGGAATGATGATGTTGCATAAACACGAGACTGTTACCGGTATGGTAGCCTTTGATTTGCTTCAGAATTTTGGATTTCCATGGGAATTAACCTATGAGCTTGCATTAGAAAAAGGACAAAAAGTGAACCGCGAAGAGTTTCAGGCAGAATTTAAAAAACATCAAGATCTTTCTCGAACTGCTGCAAAAGGTATGTTTAAGGGCGGGCTTGCCGATACTAGCGAGCAGACAACGAGACTTCATACAGCGCACCACCTGCTTCTTGCTGCTCTTCAAAAATTAGTAGACCCGACGATCAAACAGCGCGGGAGCAATATAACTGCACAGCGTCTTCGCATGGATTTTAATTTTTCTCGAAAATTAGAACCTGTGGAGCTTGAGAAAATTGCAGCCTTAGTAAATGAAAAAATAAAAGAAAATCTTACTATGCAGCGAGTGGAGATGGATAAAGAAGTAGCAGAAACTCTAGGCGCGCAAATGGAATTTGGTCATAAATATCCGGATAGGGTAAGTGTATACATAGCAGGACTTACCAAAGGGCTTGATCCCCAAAAGGCAACAACGAGTGATTATTTTTCGGCGGAATTTTGCGGCGGGCCGCATGTGAGCTTTACAGGTGGCTTGGGTCACTTTACAATAACTAAAGAGGAGTCTGCCGGCGCTGGAGTGAGACGTATATACGCTACCCTCTCATAATATCTTGATGAAATTTTCAGACGCATTTTCTGGTTTACTTGGAAAGAAAGAAGATCAAAAAACTTTTTTCTTTTCATTATTTTTAGATACCGACGCAGCTGCTGTTGCTGCTTGGTTTGTTGAAGCCACGGGTGTGCCAAAGATTGTAAGTTACGCACATGGAAAAGTGGCGGAGGATAGTTGGGATGCGCGTATCGCAGTGATAGACAGACTACTTTCTGCTGCTGAGGATAAAGCGAAATCTCAGGCCGCTATAAGCAAAACAGTGTTTGGTATGCCCAGCGCTTATTTGACTCGTGAAGGAAATATAGCACAAGGAATACGACCACAGCTTAAAAAATTGACGACCATGCTTGAGCTCTCTCCAGTTGGATTTGTCCCACTTTCTCAAGCATTAGCATTTTCCTTCAAGAAGGAAGAGGGTATTCCTCCATCTATGATCTTGGTTGGATGTTCAGGAAAGGTGGGCACTGTCACCATTTTTCGTATAGGAACCATGGTTGGTGAAGAGATTATTGATATGGCTGTTGATCCTGCGGTTGCTATAGAAACTGCGTTAAAAAAATATCAGGATAGCGATGTGTTGCCCTCTCGAGTACTTTTATACGGTGGAGATGAGTTAAATTTAGACGACGTTCGTGGGAAGCTTCTTAAACATCCATGGCCCACACGAGCGAATTTTTTACATTTTCCGAAGATTGAGTCTATAACTACGGAAAAACTTCTTGAAGCAGTATCGTTGTCTGGCGCATCAGAATTATCAGCAGAAATTGGCGAATCTGATGATGGTGATATATCTGCCGAAGCTACCGTTGCGGTGGCCCAACCCACACGCACAGCGCCAGTGGCCGAAGGGCTTGATAGCGAAAAAATCCCCGAAGGGGATGAGCAGTCGCTTGAGAGTGAGGAAATGGAGCCAAATGATGAAGATGAAATAGGAGAAGTTGCCGAGAGTGAGGATGAGACGAGTGACGGAGAAACTTTAGAGGAAGACAAAGAGCTCGGTGAAGTGATCGAAGAAATTGATGGAATGGAAGAAGAGTCCAATGTGCATGTCGTCTCCCCAGAAGCCTTGGGATTTGAACGTCAAGACGTACTAGAGTCACATCAGCTGCATCAGAAAACCAAAATGATGCCAAAAGAAATGTCTATAGACGATGGTGGTGAAGTAAAAATTCTTCCTCGAAAGCAAAAAATGGCAATGAAATTCGAGTTGCCTGCTCTGCCTAAAATTGATGTATCTGGAATGTGGAGTATGTTCTCTCGTATACCAAAGTTAAAAGGCGCACCAATTCCATTGATGATTGGAGTCGGATTGCTGTTGGGAATTTTTGGGCTTTTATATTATTTTGTGCCTCATGCTACTGTTACTATTCTTGTTGCCCCTGTGTCATTGTCCGAATCATCGATAATGACGGTAGATCCAGTGGCGACCATTGCTGATTCTGCTACAAAAATTATTCCCGGAAGAACCCAAGAAAAATCTGTAACTGGAGAAAAAACTGCTGTTGTTACAGGGAAAAAGAAAGTAGGAGATCCCGCACGAGGCACTGTGACTGTTTACAATAAAGTCACTAGTGAAAAAACGTTAAAAAAAGGCGCTATTTTAGTAGCAAAAGGATTATCGTTTACCTTGGATGAAGAGGTGAGTGTAGCAAGCGCAAGTGAAAGTATCGGGTCTATTACGTTTGGAAAAAAATCTGTTGCAGTGACAGCAGTTGAGATCGGTAGTGACAGTAATGTTCCAGCGTCCACAGAGTTTGTGTTTAAAGATACTGCTGCGTCAGCTGTTTCTGCTCGTAATGACGCCGTTTTCACTGGCGGAATTAGTCGTGATGTGACTGTTGTGTCTCGAGCAGATTACGACGCAATGGTAAAAGCGCTTACAGATGAACTCGTCGGAAAAGCGAAAACTGAGTTATCTGGACAAATCGGCGCAGAGCGACTGATAGATCAAACAGTAAAAACAACTGTTTCTGAGAAAATATTTGATCAAGAGCTGGATCAAGAAGCCAAGGAGTTGCACGGTAAGGTGACGATCACTGTTTCGGGAATTTCTGTACGAGATGAAGATGTAAAAGCAATTCTCACCTCTCTTGTTGCGGCAAAAGTACCTTCTGGGTATTCCTTGTCGGGTGGACAGACAGATGTGACAACAAGTGGAATTTCTGTAAAGAAGGATGGGAAAATTACATTAACTGCCACGCTCAAAGCTGTCGCGTTACCTGTCATAGACAACAGTGGGCTGATAAACAAACTTACCGGAAAAGATGTACAAACAGCAACAGCAATTCTTAAGGCGACAGTCGGTGTCGCAGGTGCAGAATTTCGATTTGCATTGTCGCCATCGCAATCAAGGCTGCCTGTAAATCCCAAAAATATTACTCTTTCGGTAGCGGTACAGTAATGATTGTGTGTCCTCGCCGGTTTCTGTTTGATCTGCTACGCTAGTAGATAAGCATTTCGCGTGCTTGAGCGAGAGGGTCATTTATGGCAATGTACAAATACGTCAAATCATATCCCAAAAAGCCAATATCAAGACCAGTTGTTGTGTCATATACAATGATGGGAATAGGATTGTTGATCATAGGGTGGACGGTGTGGCCAATTGTGTCATTCTTTGCTTTTGATCAATCATTATTTAGCTCTACGGTAAGCCCAGTAGCAGATGTATTGGCAGCAAGGCCAATAGCTCCAATTGCGTTAGCGGCAGGAGGTGATGAACTGTACGATCCAAATCGTTGGTATCCCACTAAACCTCAGAAGAAGGTCGTGGCCCCCGTCAATAGCTACACACTATCTATTCCCCGACTAAATCTTTTTGACGCTACTGTGGTTATCGCGGGCGACGATTTAGAAAAAAGCTTGATTCATTATGGTGGTACTGGTCTCCCTGGAGAATATGGGAATGCGGTAATCTTTGGCCATTCGACGTTGCCGCAATTTTATAAGGGGGTGAAAGACTACCATTCTATATTTGCAACATTGCCGACTATAAAAATTGGCGATGATATTATCATCAAATTTGATGGCGTTACATACAATTATGAGGTCTATGATAAAGTAGTAGTAGAGCCGACTGATTTATCACCTCTTGAGCAACGATTTGATGATTCATTCATAACTGTGGTGACGTGCGTGCCGCCGGGAACATATTTTTATCGATTAAATGTAAAAGCTCGACTGAAACACATATAGCCTATGTCAAACGATTCACAACAAAAAGCCATAGATGCCATCAAAAAGAAATTGATCGGAAAGCCTTTGAATTATGCGGAAATTCTTTCCATCATGGATGAAATAGCAAATCAAAAATTAAGCCCAGTGCTTACGACGTACTTTGCAGCAGCTGGGTTTAAAGAAGGTTTTTCTGAAGATGAGTTGTTTTATCTTACAAAAGCCATGATTGACACAGGGCCAAGGTTGAAATTTAAGGGCATTGTGGCAGATAAGCATTCTGCGGGTGGAGTGGCTGGGACTCGCACAACGATGATTATCGTTCCTATCATTGCTGCCGCTGGATTTACTATCCCAAAAACATCGTCGCGTGCGATTACATCTCCTGCTGGCACTGCAGACACTATGGAAGTGGTTGCGCCTGTGACATTTTCTATACCTCAAATTCAACATATTGTGGATAAAACTGGAGGCTGTATTGTTTGGGGAGGGCATATGGGACTTGCTCCAGCTGATGATATTCTTATTCAGGTAGAAAAGCCGTTGGCATTTGAATCGTTTGATAAAATTATCGTATCTGTAATGGCAAAAAAAGTGGCATCAGGAGCAAATCACATCATTATAGATCTGCCAGTAGGACCAACTATGAAAATTCAACATTTTAAAGATGCTGAGTTTATAGCAAAGAAATTTACTGTATTAGCCAAAAAATTTAAAGTAAAAATGATTTTTGATATAAACGAAGCTCGACAAAACGCAGGTCGTGGCATAGGGCCAGTTCTTGAGGCACGTGATGTGTTTCAAGTGCTTGAACAAGCACCTGAACGTCCACTTGCATTAGAAGCCAAGGCATTGAGATTGGCAGGTAAACTTCTAACACTTTGTTATGCTGACTCGAAATCTGATAAAGGGAAAGACGGAGAAGAAGTGGCACGAGAATTGCTTCGTAGTGGAGCGGCGTTGCGAAAAATGAAAGAAATTATAAAGGCTCAAGGAGGCGACTCTAATGTGATAAGTAGCAAGCTTACTCCAGGGAAAGAAAAGTTTGAGATAAAGTCACCCAAAAAAGGCATGGTGTCATTTATCAACAATCAGGAGATTGCTGTAGTATGTAGGGTGTTGGGGTGTCCGACAGACAGAAGGTCAGGCATGTATCTGAATCGAAAACTTGATGAAACAGTGGACAAAGGTGATATACTAGCTACACTCTATAGTTCGGATAAATGGCGACTTAAAGAAGCGATAGAAACGTTAAAAGCCATGCCAATCTATAAGATTACATAATATTTGTATGTTGAAAAACATGCTCGCACCAGTTCAGGCGTGGTTATTATCTCAAGGAAAATGTGTGGGGTGTGGGAAGCCATTAGTTACACCGAATGGAAAAGGTTTAGTGCGTGTTGATTGTGGGTGTGGACGCATTTATATGTATGATGCGGCGTCTCACAAATATCGTCGCGCGCTTATACATGAAATCAAATAAGTCTGTTGTTCCACATTTTGGTGCATTTTTTCTTGTTGTTGTTTTTGTGCTTATAGGTTGCGGCATGTGGTGGACAGACGCGACAGGTGCTATAGATCCAAGCGACACAACCCCTATAAAGTTTACGATCAGCAAAGGCGATGGGGCACGAGCAATTGCAACAAATTTAGCCACAGAGCGGTTAATTCGAAGCCCTACTGCATTTTTTCTTCTCATCAAATATCTTGGGATTGAACGTAATTTACAGGCTGGTGATTTTCGTATAAATCGCAGTATGGATACAACGACTATTGCGCAAGCCTTAACACATGGTATTTCTGATGTGTGGACTACTATGGTAGAAGGTTGGAGGGTAGAGGAAGTGGCAAACAGGCTCGCGAAAGATACAGATTTACCTGAGGCAGAATTTTTGAAAGTAGCGCGAGAAGGGTATATGTTTCCTGATACGTACTTATTGCCTCCCGATGCTACCGCAGGAGCCATTGCAAAAATTTTCTCTGATACTTTTGAATCAAAAGTGACCACTAAAATGCGTGAGGATATAAAAAAGCAAAAACTTACGTTAACGCAGGTGGTTACCATGGCATCCATCGTCGAGCGAGAGGGAGTAAATGCAGAAGATCGTCCTATTATCGCAGGGATACTGCTGAAGCGGCTTGATGCAGACTGGCCGCTCCAAGTTGACGCAACACTTCAGTATTCATTGGGATATCAATCTAGTGAAAAGTCTTGGTGGAAAAAGTATCTTACTGATGCCGATCGATCAGTGAAGTCGCCGTATAATACATATCTCAATACGGGTCTCCCTCCAGGGCCGATTTGTAATCCAGGGCTTGCTGCGATTACTGCAGTTATTTATCCGAAAGAGTCAGATTATTGGTACTACATACACGACCCTAAAGGTGTGGCTCATTACGCCAAGACGCTAGACGAGCATAACGCAAATATAGCGAAATATCTTCAATAAATGAAAATACGATATAGCACGCTGCTTAAAGGAGTGTTTTTGGCGATTCTAGTGTTTTTTGTGACTACACCTGTTTCCGCTGCAACAACTACGACATCTTCAGTGCGAATTACAGTAAATGGTCGTGATGTAGTAAATACAAACGTATCCGACGACCAAGACGAACACATAAAAAACTACAACACAGATAGTAGTATCCGTGCTGACGGAAGTTTACGAGTAGTCGAGAATATCGAATATTTTTTTAGAGCGCCTCGCCATGGAATTATACGCTCTATTCCATATATAAAAACTAATGCTGACGGAAAGCGGTTTGCACTTGCCATTTCAAATATTACGGTTACAGATAGACAAGGAGTTTCTTATACAACAGATATAACAAGAGCAAACGATACGGTAACAATAAAAATTGGTGATGTAGACGAGACAATTCAGGGATTGCATACATACATAATTGGGTACGATGTGGCAGGCGCTATGACATATTTTCCGGGACATGATGAATTATATTGGAATGCGATAGGAACACAGTGGAAGGTCCCGATTTTATCCGCACAGACTGTGATTGAAATTCCTCAGGGAGTTGCAGAAAAAGATATTAACACTGAGTGTTTTATCGGTGCTCAAAAATCGACGGAAAAAAATTGTTCGATTGTAGTGAATGGCTCCAAAATTACCATGAAGTCCACAAGATCGTTGGAAGCATACGAAGGATTGACCTCAGTGCTGGCGGTTCCCAAAGGTACAATTGCAGTGCTTGAGCCCAAAGAGCTTGTGCCATTTTTTGAGACTCGAGAAGGAAGAATAGTTGCTGTGGTGCTGGTTGTGCTTGCAATTGTCTGGTATGTATTGCTTCCTGTGCGTATTGTGTGGCGATGGCTAAAAGCGGGGAGAGATCCGAAGCCTACCATGGGTGAAGCCAAAGCATGGTTTAGTCCTCCATCTACAAAAAATCATCGATCACTTACTCCAGCTGAAACAGGTGCCTTGATTGATGAAACAGTAGATCTTCGAGATATATACGCTTCCATTGTCGATTTAGCCAGACGAGGATACCTCAAGATCATAGAAAAGAAAAAAGAAGAATTTCAAGTTATGAAAATTAAAGATTGGAATCAAGATTCAGAAATCTTGCCATATGAGAAGATATTGCTTGATGGCATTTTCGAAGGCGGTGACATAGTAAGTTTGGGAGATTTGGAATTACAGATTACTTTTGAAAAAGTAAAAAAGACGGTTGAACGCACGACACGATGGGCGGAACGAGCGAA
>CAZXHY010000012.1:0-31060 GCA_964639945.1 uncultured Gammaproteobacteria bacterium | reverse complement strand
ATTCAGTTAAAAGAAATAGTTATGCCAAAAAAGGTAACGAAAGATACAGAACAAAATAATATAGAAATTGCGAAAAAATCTCCCGTGAATATCGCTTCTTTTGAGATTGGAAAAACTTCTCCCACGATCGATGGCACACCTTTGCACATAAATGAATTTATAAAAACAGAGGTGTCATCTCCCATTACAGAAGTATTAGCTCAACTTGTTATCACCAAAACAGCATTGAACTTGGGAGCGATATCTCCAGAGATTTCGGGAGGTGCATTGTATTGGCTCGCTACATTTGTAGAAAATAAACCTATTGCAAAAAAATTTGAGCAGCCGGCTATACCACAGACTATAAGTGAAGCGATGGTTTCTATGATGCGCTCTGTGCGAGTATTTTTTGAAAAAGGAAACGAGGCTTTTATAAAAATTCATAGACGCACATCACAGTTCCACATAGACGTCTCTTCTCTATCAGAAACGATTACTCGCTCGATAGATCAATCTGAAAAGATAAAGAATGAATTTAGTTTTTTTGAACAGATAACCCAGCATATAAGCGAGTCTCGTCCGGTAGCGGTATTTGTCATGCTCCAAAGGTTTGCGGAGTATATGCGATCCAATAAAAGTGCGAGCACTGAACTGTCGTCTCAGCAGACAGGTGACGCTTCAATTATCAGTGAAATGGGCAGGGTCATAACTGAAGATGAAACGAATTCAGTTCCTGCAATATTTGGAATATTTTATTGGATATTTCTATCGTATAACGTCGATGCATTTAGAGTTCCCAAAGTAAGTAAAATTGTAAAAAAGGAAGAGCGAGATATAGATCAAAAACATATGAAACATAATAAGAAGAAAGAGTTTATTCAGCCGCCTTGGGTGCTTTTAGGAATTATTTGGCACCTTGCTATGGTTCGTGAGGCGGCTATGGTGACATCGGTGCAGAATGTTGTGCAAGCCGTACAGGTAGCAGACCCGACATCGCAGCCGGTTCCTGTGGCTTCTGTTTTGCCTATGACCGGTGTAATTTTTCTAAGCTCGTTCGTGTTAGAATAAATATATGGATACCCTGCCACAATCACCACCGTCTGCCATACCACCCTCACCGACCGGTTCTATGCCTAAACCCGTAACTATGCCAGCTGTGCCGCTTGGTGCAGGAGTAGCAAAAGAATTAGAAGTGATTCATACGGCGCCCGTAGAAATACCGTCGCTTACTGAGGTGGGGCAAGAGGTGCCACTTTCCGCTGAGCTTTCGCATGTAGGGGTGTCTTTGCATCCCACAACGATAGAAATTCCAAAAACGGTGAGTCAGCTTGGAGTAAAAACCGTCGGACAGCCTGTGCCAGTACCCACAGTGTCTGCAGTTGTGCTGCCGCTGTCGGATGAGAAGATTGCAGAAGGCCTGCATCAGAGTATAACGAGTTCTTGGAGGTGGCTTTCTCAATGGTGTATACGAAGACTTAAAGAATTGCATATCGCATTACATGCTAAAGGCGGGAAAGTAGTGAGAGAAAATACATAAGGATAGACATATGCCGGATCAACTCATGGATTTAGTGTATCAATTACAAGTGCTCGGGCTCAGCTTGCTTTTGATGTGTATTTTTTTGGCAGGACTTGCGGCTGTTGGGTATATCATGTTTTTATTCTGGAAGTTTCGAGATCGCGAGAAGCGATCGCTTGAATACGTGCTTATACAAGTAGCGACTCCTCGAGATAACGAAATAAAAATAGATGCAGCGGAACAAATGTTCGCCAGTCTTCATGCGATCCACAAAGGTGGGTTTTGGTCATTTTTGAAACCTCAAGAACATATTTCATTCGAAATTGTCGCCAAGCGGGAAGATATACGTTTCTACGTATCTATGCCAAAACATCTCATGGATTTGGTGGAGAAGCAAATTCATGGTACGTATCCTGGGGCGGACGTCAAAGTAGTTGAGGAGTACAACATTTTCAACGAAGAGGGGAAGATAGCATTTGCCGCTTTATGTTTAGCAAACTCTGATTATCTTCCTATTCGCATATACCGAGATTTACCAGTAGACCCACTATCGTCGCTTACTTCCGTGTTAGCCAAAATGAGCGAAGGCGAAGGAGCAGTCATACAGATATTGATTCAATCTGCAGGAAGTAAATGGAGTAGCTTGGGTAGATCTTATATATCCAAAACTAAGAAAAATGAAGCAAATCCAGAAAAGGCAAGTTTTAAAGTAGATCAAAAAACGCTAGAATCTATCGATCAAAAAACATCAAAGCCCGGATTTAATACCGTCGTGAGACTTGTGGTAAATGCTGAGACAAAAGAAGCAGCGGATGCTAATTTAGAGAATTTGATGACTTCATTTCATCAGTTTGGTTCTGACCATAATCACTTTACAAAAGTGAAGTATCCGCTAAAAAAGTTATTTATGACGGATTTTATTTATCGGTATTTTCCTGCGTTTAATTGGGTATTTTTTAAGCAATATTCTGTGCTCAATAGCGATGAATTGGCGACTATTTACCATTTTCCAAATAAATCTATCGAGACGCCGCATATTTTTTGGCTAAATGCGAAACGCGCTCCTGCTCCAATGCTTATCCCAAGCTCCGGATTGTTTTTGGGTGTATCGAAGTATCGAGGAGTAGAGCGACAAATATTCCTAGGAGATGATGATCGCAGGCGCCACATGTATATCATTGGAAAAACTGGTACAGGAAAATCTCAGTTGCTAGAAGAGTTAGTAGTGCAGGATATAAAAGCAGGTAAGGGATTGGCTGTGATAGATCCTCACGGAGATCTTATAGAGGGAATTCTCAACAGAATTCCACCAGAACGTGCTGAGGATGTTATATATTTTGATCCATCCGATACAGAACGTCCTATGGGGTTAAACATGTTGGAGGCCTACACAGAGGAGCAAAAACATTTTGTGGTTACCTCTATCGTAGGACTCATGTATAAACTGTACGACCCACAAAAAACTGGTATCATCGGTCCTCGATTTGAGCATGCAGTCCGTAATGCCATGTTGACGGTTATGTATCAACCTGGGAGTACGTTTATTGAGGTGGTGCGTATTTTGACCGATAGCGCTTATGTACAAGAGCTGTTGCCAAAGGTGACAGATCCTATTATTCGTCGGTATTGGACCGATCAAATTGCGCAGACTGCAGATTTTCATAAATCTGAGGTGTTGGATTATATCGTCTCTAAATTTGGTCGATTCGTTACCAATAAAATGATTCGTAACATCATTGGTCAATCTCATTCGAGTTTTGATTTCAGAAAATGCATGGACGAGGGGAAGATTCTTCTTATCAATTTGTCTAAAGGAAAATTAGGTGAGGAAAATAGTAACTTTCTTGGACTTATTTTGGTCCCACGAATTTTATTGGCTGCCATGAGTCGTCAAGATATTGCAGAAGATAAACGTCGTGATTTTTTTGTCTACGTAGACGAGTTCCAAAATTTTGCTACACCAGATTTTGCCCAAATACTCTCTGAGGCTCGTAAATATCGACTGAGTCTAACGGTGGCAAATCAGTTTATAGGACAAATGGAAGAAGAGGTGAAAAATGCTGTGTTTGGAAACGTGGGGTCCGTTATTACATTTCGTGTTGGAGTCACCGATGCAAATTATCTCGCACATGAATATCAGCCAGTATTTAACGAAACAGACCTTATCAATATCGATAAATTTAATGCATATATAAAAACAATCGTGCATAATGAACCAGTCAAGCCGTTTAGTCTAGACCTGACAAAGGATATGAGCAAGGTTACCGCAGAAAGAAATCCAGAAATTGCAAAGGCTATTATTCAATTGTCCCGATTAAAGTACGGACAACCAAGAGAGCTGATAGAAGCAGAAGTTTCTGAGCGATCACATTTGTAAGTACCTCTTTACATTTTTTGTGATTACGTTATTCTTCATATACATTAAATATTTATAGAAATAAAAAAATACTTCATGGAAACATCTTCTGACGCAGGAAGCATCGTAAAATCGCAAGCAAATATTGTCTACATATTTAATATGTCGGAAGATGTATGGCCATTTATTCAGGCCATGAATGATCCTGCAGCGCGAACCCGAGAAATAGAAGAAAATGCGGATCTTGGAGATCGGGATTTGTTTTCTTTTTGTGGCGAAGAGAATATGATTTTTGTGTTATCAGAAAAAGTTTCTCCAGAATTTTATGCATATTTTGAAACAGTATTTGGAAAGCGAAATTTTCAAATTTTAATTCCTAAACACCATAGTGGAATAATCTGTGAAGATATCATTGCAGACAAACGTGTTTATGATGCGCTCGTTATCGCTGCTAATGGTCAAAAGCGTTTGGCTCTCAAAAGCTATTCTACGTCACAGCCTTTTCTTAATCTTGTTAGAAAATTACGAAGCGAAGGTCTTACTATAACCACTCCTGATGCTCCTGAAGAAGAAGATGCGTGGACCGTGAATTTTTATGGCAGCAAATCTGGAATACGGCAACTTGCGGGTCAAAGTCGCGCAGTAGAACCAGACTTTGTCATGCCAGAAGGTGTTGTAGCCAGCGGCATCATAGATGCATCACGTATTGCCGCAAACAAATATATCAAGGATCATGGTGTGGTTATAAAAACTAACAAAGGACATTCTGGTATGGGTGTGCTTTTGTTCAAAGAAGGAGATTTGCCAAATGATTTCGTTTCTTGTCAACAACAAATACTCACGTTTTTAGAAAAAGATGCATACTGGAATCAGTTTCCCATCGTCATCGAATCATTTATTTCTATAAACTCTGCCATAGCTGGCGGGAGTCCCAATGTAGAGTTTCATATAGCAAAAAATGGTCATGTGGAAATATTGTTTTATGGTGGTATGCGAATGACTTCAGAGGGGTCATTTCGTGGGATGGAAATCCACAACGACGTAATCTCTGATCAATTGGCAGCGCGTATGGTAGATACAGGATTTTTTATCGCTGAGCAATATCGCGCCAATGGATATCGAGGTTATTTTGATATTGATTTCGTCGCTTCAAAAAATGGACAGCTCTATGTGACAGAGTCGAATGTTCGTCGTACTGGAGGAACACATGTGTTTGCTGTAGCAGAGCAATTATTTGGGAAAGACTTTATGTATCTCACATATATTTTATCGAATAATTCTTATCAGTTGCCACAGGGGTCATCATTTACATTTTCTTCGGCTCAAGAACGACTCGATCCAGTACTCTTTACAAAAGAAAAACGAGAGGGAGTGATTATAATCTCTGAAAATTTATTTGCGTATAACCTGTTGGCATACATCATTTTCGGTACAAATAAAAAACGAGCGTACGAAATTGAGGCGGAAATGGAGTCATTGCTTCGTCAGGTGTAGCCACTTTTGCTATAATACATTCACAAGCGTCCGTAGCTCAGTGGTAGAGCGATTGTCTTATACACAATTGGTCGGTGGTTCGAACCCATCCGGACGCACTAATTGAGCGGGTAAGAATTTCTACGGTATTACATCATGCAAGAGCAAGTCGTACTAGTTGATGAGCAGAATAACGTCGTGGGGACTGCCGACAAAAGCACGGTTCATACAACCGATACACCGCTGCATAGAGCGTTTTCCTGTTTTGTATTTAATTCCAAAGGGCAGTTGTTACTAACCAAGCGCGCGCAAAGTAAAAAGACATTTCCAGGAGTTTGGACCAATACCGTCTGCGGTCATCCAGCGCCTGACGAAAAAGAAGAGGACGCAGCACGACGCAGACTCAACCAAGAACTTGGTATAGAAGTAGAAAATATTATTTTTGTGGCCCCGTATAGGTATAGATTTACTGACATCAATGGTATTGTAGAGAATGAAATTTGCCCTATTTATGTCGCACATTCAGAAATGAATCCTCAAGATAATCCAAGTGAAATTGATTCGTGGAAATGGATGGATTGGGAGGAATTTTTAACGGATATAAAGGTAAACCCCACGCCATACTCGCCGTGGTGTATGGAAGAAGCAGATCTTGTTTCTAGCTATTTACTTCAACTTCAAGGTCAGGAATAGCGGTAATATTTTCCCAAGGCGTTTGTGTTCCACGAAAATACGCATAACATCCGATATAAGCGGCATTATCTGTGCAGAGGGCAATGGGTGGCGCAAATAAGGGGAAGTTAATGTGGTGGTTGGCAAGCGCGTCATGAAGTTTTTCGCGAAGACGAATATTTGCAGCAACTCCTCCAGATAATAATAACGATGACGCTTGTTGTTGTTCTATTGCTCGCATAGTTTTTTTTACCAGAATGTCACAAATTGTTTCTTGAACTTCGTAGGCAAATGCATTTTTTGTATCTTCGTTTGGGTGTTCGAGTTTGTTCCATTCACGCCATATGGCGGTTTTGAGACCACTAAACGAGAAGTTTAAGTAATTTGTGTCTTTGTCCAGCATTGGTCTTGGAAGATGCACCATTTGTTGTATCTGGTGCGGGGTAGCGTGACTGGCAGCTTCTTGTATTGCGGGTCCGCCACCGTTACCAAAACCCATCAATCTGCCTGACTTATCAAATGCTTCACCAGCTGCATCATCGATAGTGCCACCAAGCCACAGAAGATCCTTTTCGTTTTTCATGCTATACAGCTCTGTGTGACCGCCACTGACGACAAGGGACACAGCAGGGAATGTAATATGTTCGTGAGCGATAAAATTGGCATACATATGTGCCAATACGTGATTGACGGGGATGATGGGTTTTTTTGTGATAAGCGCGATGCTTTTTGCAGTTTCTACTCCGACAAGGAGAGAGCCAATTAACCCTGGCCCGATAGTAACTGCTATCGCGTCTATATCGCTTAATTTTATTTTTGCGCCAAGCAAAGCCTCAGTAAGCGTGGGAAGTATGTATTCCAATTGTTTTCGAGCGGCTACTTCTGGAACTATTCCCCCATATTTTTCATGCATTAGATGGCTGGAAGCCACGATGTTACTTATGATGGTTGTCCCATCTTTTATTACTGCACACGCTGTCTCATCACAACTGGTTTCGATGGCAAGTATGAGCATACGAATTGTATTTTACTCGAGGTCTAGGAGTTTGGCGAGCGCAGAGGTAGAGGGAGTGTGAATCTTGGGGATACTCACCACACTTGCATGCACAAGGCTTGCATGAGCTTGTTTTTTTTCGATCATTGGATCGCCTTCTGTTACCGCTATAACTGTAGGGTGAATGTCTGTAACTAATTTTGCATATTCCGTATCTGATTTCATAGGTGGTAGAGAAAGTACTTCATCAACACACTTGAGGGATTCGAGCATTTGCTTTCGTTGGTGCTGTGAGTGAATAGGGCGAGTTTCCCCCTTGCTATGCTTGACGTTTTCATCTGATTCTAGTGCTACAACAAGATAGTCTCCATATGTTTTGGCTGATTTTAGAAACGATATGTGACCAAAGTGGAGAAGGTCGAAACACCCTCCGACGAGTACTTTTTTCATAGTTATAGTTGTGGACCTTTGAGAAATACTGCTTGCCATGGGCGATAAACGGAAGTGAATTTTGTATCCTGCAGTGTTTCACCACCCCTTTTCACTCGATATCCGAATGACGCTCGTGCTCCCCATGCAGAGAAATCTACTTGTCGAGTTACGCCTGCAGCAAGCGTTGGATCATCTTGATAAAGAGCGGGGGGTGGCGGCACTTCACTTCCAACAATATGGTCGTATATTTCTGAAACTCGGCCATCGCGTGTACCATACAGCTCAAATGTGAGAGAAAGTTTTTTTGTGTCTGTCTTCGTTTGTATAAGTATATGACTAGAGGTGTCGTTAGTGATTTTTAGATCGACGGATGGACTAAACACTGTAGCGTCGATACCAGCTTTATACCCAGCCTCCTCATAATAATGTACTCGGTAAGCGTGAGGGTGGCGTTCGGGGATGGGTAACCCTGCATCGAGTGCTGCACGAAAGAGTGTGGTGCTTACCTGACATACTCCACCACCGTCTCCAAGGACCGTTCGGCCGTCTTTTATAATATATGCAGACTGGTATCCGGTTGCTGCTGAAATATCTCCGATAGCATTTACGAATGAAAATGTTTCGCCTGGGGCAATCAGTACTCCATTTATTCGAGACGCAGCAAGTTCCACGTTATGAATTCTTCCAGGGATAGACCCTTGAAATTCTGAATATCCTCGACCCACGAGCTCCTTTATGCCAAATGAATTTACTTTATCCGTTGTGATAGATGGTGTAATAGTATCTACGGGTAGATTTATTATTAGATAATATGACGGTGCGTATGGGAGCGAACTTACTGCTTCCTCAAATCGTTTTTTTGTCGTTTCGATATTTAATCGTCTTCCGCTGTGAGAGGGGCGAAATGCAGTGACTCTTCCATTATCAAATTGAAACAACGCGTCTTCTACGGGTATATCAATGTTTGCGGAAAGATTTGAAAGTGTTTCATCTATATTATCAGTTTTCCAACGAAAATATGGAGATAGTTCAATGGTTTTTTTAAAAAACTTAGTGACAATATCTGTCAGAATATAGCCAGATCTTCCCACTGAATAGGCTTGAGTAGCAGATAATGTGGCATCGTAGCCCAAGCTTAGCGTGTCACCGGAAATAGTTGCAACATGTTGTTCAAACCGAAATTCAAAGACGGCATCTGCAAATGGTATATTCTGTTTTTCCCAATATAGTTGTACATCTTGTGGTGTTTTACCTCCAAAATTTACTCCGTCTATAGAAACGTTTGGATAAATTTTACCGCTGTAATGTTTCTCAAACCAAAGCCAAGCAATGCTTATTCCAAAAACAAAAAGTCCGAAGTATATAATTGCAGAAATTAGTATTTTTCGGTACTGATTGGATGCGATAGTAGAGTGTTGATCTTTTATCATGGTATGATCGAATTGTACAATATATTAGTATGGACACCAACGACACGAACCCACTACAACCACAAATTTCACCCGAAGGAGGGGTGATAATGGCATCAGAGCCATTGCCACCACCACCCCCGCTCCCTCAAGAGACAGTTATCATACCGCCTACTAGTGGTGGTGCCACAGGGGTTTCAGGGGCTACTTCATCTCAGGGGTCGTTTGTGCCAAATCTTGTCGTTCCACCTGATGGTGCGGGCGCTGCCAGTCCGCCACAATCAGGATCATCCACAGCATTTTTGCGTAAGTTACTCGTGTACGGCGGAGCGTTTATTTTTCTTTTGGCCATAATTTTGTTTGTACGCTCATTGGTTACAAAAGTAGCTCAGCCGAAAGAGGTGACAATAACGTATTGGGGGTTATGGGAGAACGATACTACTGTTCGAGGAATGATTTCAGATTTTGAAGCGAAAAACCCAAAGATAAAAGTGCAATATATAAAACAGTCACCAAAGCAATATCGAGAAAGACTGCAGTCTGCAATTAATAGAGGTGAGGGGCCAGATGCGTTTCGGTTCCATAATACGTGGATACCTATGTTACATAATCAATTGGTCCCCGTGCCAACGACCGTCATGACACCACAAGAATTTTCGAGTACCTTTTTTCAGATTGCGAGCACTGATCTTGTCGCAGGATCAACGATATTCGGCATTCCGATGATGATAGATGGGTTGGGTCTATATATCAATCAAGATTTATTGGCTACAGCTGGAGTGTCAGCCCCTGTTACATGGACAGATGTGCTAAACATGGTGCCAAAGCTTACGGTAAAAAATGGAACTGCGATAGTAACATCGACCATAGCACTTGGTACAACAGGGAATGTGGAGCATTTTAGCGATATATTGGCGTTGATGTTTTTGCAAAATGGTGCGAATTTGACTACCCTCACAGGGAAAGAAGCAGAACAAACACTTATATTTTATCGCAAGTTCGCAGATCCCTCTGACCCTCTCTATACATGGAGTGATGGGATGGATAATTCTATTTCTGCATTTGCCGCAGGTCGTGTCGCGATGATTTTGGCCCCTTCATGGCGTGCTCATGATATAGCCCTTATAAATCCACAGTTACGATTTAGCATAGTTCCGGTCCCTCAATTGCCGGGAAATTCTGTGGCATGGGCGTCATATTGGGCAGAGGGAGTTTCAACAAAAAGTAAATCACAAGCGCAAGCATGGGAGTTTGTTAAATATTTAGCTGGTCGTGAGGCAACTGCGAGACTGTATACAGATAGCGCAAAAACTCGATTATTTGGTGAGCCTTACGCGAGAGTAGATTTAGCAAATAGCATTCAGGATGACCCATATGCTGGGGCATATGTAAAACAAGCATTATTTGCAAGATCGTTCCCGCTTGCATCGCGAACATTTGATAATGGTATAAATGATAAACTTATAAAATATTTAGAAGACGCAGTGAATGCAATGGTGGCAGGGGCTTCTCCTACACAAGTGCTACAGACAGCCTCAAGTGGATTTCGACAAGTGTTATCATCATACGGACTCATAGCTGCCAGTACTCCTGCCGCCAAATAATCTATCATGACGGTATTTTATACAGATCGCTATTTTGCGACTATCGCGTACGCGGATATTTTTAATTTTTCCCTTACTCAAAAAGAGGCAAGATATTGGATGATTGGCGTGTCACGTGTACAGACAATAAAAGCGGATATTTATCTGAAAAAACGAATCGGACGAGAAGTGTTTATAACCTTTAAAGGTAGACAGAGGCTTATTGATCAACGCATGGCGCGCAGGATAGTTGCAAAAAGTAAACTAGAAAAAGCGAAGCGCGTCGCTTCTTGGTACGCGTGGATACCGACAGTATTACTTGTTGGTGTTACTGGTGGGCTTGCGATGGAAAATGCAAAACCTGAGGATGACATAGATCTATTTTTTGTTACATCAGCTGACACTATGTGGATGACACGGCTTTTGGTGACCCTTATATCACAGATGAAGGGGGTCCGAAGATTGCCAGATTCAGAAAGTGTTGCAGATTCGATTTGTCTAAACATGTTCATGGCAGCGCCTTCGCTTACGCTAGCTACTTCAGAGCAAGACTTGTTTGCGGCTCATGAAGTGCTACAAATGGTGCCACTTTGGCAGCGGGGAGGTGTGTATAGAAAATTTTTGAGTGCAAATAGTTGGGTGCGTTTCTACTTGCCCAATGCGTGGGCAGACAAATTGCGCAAGTCTCGCGGTATTGCTGAGTATCCCTTAGGCGATCATATCGCCTGTTGGTGGTTTAGATTGTTTGAGTCCACTGCAAAAGTGCTGCAAGTTTGGTATATGAAAAAACGTAGAACCACAGAGGTGATTGAGCGCGGCGTTTTGCGATTTCATCCAAAAGACGCGAGGCTTTGGGTGAAAAAAAAGTATGAGTTGCGCCTCAAAAAAGCAAACCTCCCACTTGACAGGATTTTTTATCGTGGTTAAAATAGCAGTCACTTCGAAAGACTGCTAGAATTTGATAAGCGCAGTCCTTTCATAATTATTGTTTGTAAAAAAGGAGGTCTATATGGCAGCCCAAAAGATAACGCCCTTGTTTGATAATGTGTTGATTAAGCCCCTAGAAATGGAGCAAAAACTCCCGTCTGGTTTAGTATTGCCAGAAACCGCTAAAGAAAAACCTCAAGCTGGGGAAGTTATGGCCGTGGGCACAGGTAGTGTAGATGAAAAAGGAAACGTGGTTAAAATGATTATTAAGGTTGGTCAAAAAGTTATGTATAAAAAATGGGGAGGGAATGAAGTAAAAGTGAATGGTCAGGAGTGGACAATCGTCGAACAGAAAGATATTTTGGCAATCGTAGAATAAATAATATTGTTATTTAAAGGAGGATCATATGGCAAAACAACTTAAATTTTCAGAAGACGCACGACAATCGTTGATTCGAGGCGTAAATATTTTGGCTAAAGCCGTAGTAACTACGCTTGGGCCCAAGGGGAGAAACGTTGCCTTTAATAAATGGGGAAGACCGACAGTGGTCCACGATGGAGTGACCGTAGCGAAAGAAATTGAATTAGCCGATCCATTTGAAAATATGGGCGCTCAACTTGTAAAAGAAGCGGCAAGTAAAACAAACGATGTCGCAGGAGACGGTACTACAACATCTACGCTTTTGACTCAATCTATTGTAAATAGCGGATTCAAAAATGTGACAGCTGGAGCAAACCCAATGATGCTCAAGAGTGGGATGGAAAAAGGTCTTGATGTTGTCATATCAGATCTCAAAAAGATGGCAAAGACTGTAAAAGATGCAGATGTTGCAAAAGTTGCAATGATTTCTGCCCAAGATGAGAAAATTGGCGGACTTATCGCAGAAGCCTTGCAAAAGGTTGGAAAAGACGGTGTGGTGACAGTCGAAGAGGGCAAAGGATTGACGATGGAGATAGAATATACCGAAGGCATGGAGTTTGATAAAGGGTATGCTTCAGCATATTTTGTAAGCAATGCAGAACGCATGGAATCCGAAATCGCTGATCCGCATATACTGATTACGGATAAAAAAATCTCTGCCATAGCAGATCTGCTTCCGTTTTTGGAGGGGTTTGTAAAAGTAAGCAAAAATCTTGTCATCATCGCCGATGATATAGATGGTGAAGCATTGGCAATTCTTGTCGTCAACAAACTCAAAGGAACGCTAAACGTTTTAGCTATAAAAGCTCCAGAATTTGGTGATAGACGAAAAGCAGTGCTTGAGGACATAGCGACCCTTACAGGTGCAACAGTTATTTCTGAAGACACTGGCCGTAAATTAGATTCAGTAACGGTAAACGATTGTGGGCGTGCCGATAAAGTATGGGCAGACAAAGAAACCACGCGCATCATTGGCGGAAAAGGCACAAAAGCAATAGTGCAAGGACGCGTGGCACAGATTCGAAGAGAGATAGATGATCGTGCAACAGGAGATTTTGATCGTGAAAAACTACAGCAACGCCTCGCAAAGCTTGCTGGAGGAGTCGCTGTTATAAATGTTGGAGCTGCAACTGAAATAGAGATGAAAGACAAAAAGGAGCGCGTGCTTGATGCAGTAGCTGCTACAAAGGCGGCGCTTGAAGAAGGAATAGTTCCTGGAGGCGGTGTGGCGCTTCTGAAGTCTCGTATGGGACTTATGAAGTTTAAAGAAACGTTGACAGATCTCGACGAGCGAACGGGTGTCGATATACTGTATCAAGCGTTGGGTGAGCCAGTGCGTATGATAGCAAGCAACAGTGGCGCAGATGCGGGATGGGTAGCCAAAAGTATTGAAGATAAGCTTGGAAACGCTAAGGACGCAGATTATGGATTTAATGCCATGACCATGCAGTTTGGCTCCATGATAGCAGCAGGAGTCATTGATCCAGTCAAGGTGACCAGAAGCGCTGTGCAAAACGCAGTGTCTGTTGGCATGATGATTCTTACAACAGAGGCGCTTATCACCGATATTCCAGAAAAGAAAGAAGGCGCTTCAGGTGGCATGCCATCAGGTATGGGCGGAATGGGTGGTATGGGTGGAATGGATTATTGAGATAATTTTTTTTGTTTAGATGTGTGGTCAGTTAGGGTGAATAAAAGAGTATTTAAAAGATAATGGTATATATATCGCAAACCCCTCCAAAAGAGGGGTTTCGTGTTTTTGAGAGGTTATGAATATAAATAAATCACAATAAAAAGTAGAATAACCCAAAATTTAATAAAGATACGCATGTGAATTGCCCAGTTAAATGCGTTGATGTGCATATCGGAAAATGGATAAAGAAATCTAGTCGCGTGATCTCCATCGTGAGTAGGAATGTCGATAATTATATGTGAGGCGTAGCTGAGTGTTAGAATATGCCAGCTAGTCGGGAACATATAGAAGGTTACTATTCCAAAAAATATTGCGCTAAATCCAGAGTGTGTTATTCGGTACGCAATGGTGTCTATGGAATTTGAGAATTTATTTGATGTTAACGATGTATAAAATCTTGTAGACAACTGTTCCAGAGGCCCGTGGGAGGATTGTGCAAGTTTAAAATAAAAATATGGTGCTGTACCCACTATATCAGGCAGCATGGCACACATTGCTGCAGGAAATTCCATGTGAACACCGTATATTTTTGAAATAGCTACTCCCACGACTGCATGATACAGTATGTCCATATAGGCAATTATATGCGATAGGGTGAGAATGTACATTTACCTTTTCTTCTTTTGATATACTAATGCTCATGCGAGACGATCCAATCCCCAATACTATTGCCACATATGACAACATAGCGGATTTTTATTCTTCCTCAATGGATATGTTTACGCCACATGATGATAGGAAGATGTTTTTGGCGGGTTTAGAGTCAAACGCTCGGATATTGGACGTGGGATGTGCCGCTGGACGCGATAGTGTATATTTTACTGCAAATGGGCACACCACAGTCGGGATTGATCTGTCGCAAAAACTTCTTGCCATAGCTCGAAAAAGAGCACCGAATCTCATTTTTCTTCATGATGATATACGAAAGAAAATGTTTCCTGATGGTTCATTTGATGCTGTATGGGCATGCGCAGTACTGCTTCATCAACGTCGGGAAGAAATTCCAATGATACTGAAAAATTTTCATGATGTTCTCTCAAAAAATGGATGGTTATACGTTCGAGTGAAAGAAGGTGTTGGTGAAGAGGACATTGCAGAAAAATTATCAAAAAATCAACGAAGGCACTTTATATACTTTACGCTTGACGAGCTTCAGGACTTTATAAGAAATGCTGGGTTTGAAATAGAGAAGGCATTCAGAAGTAATGAGAAAGATATGAATAAAGAGCTTCGTGATATTTGGTGGGTAACTGTTATTGCCAGAAAAACATCGTAATCATATGTCTACGCTTGAGGCACGTTCTGTTATTTATTTTGTTCTTATTATAGTTCTTGCTTATGTCCCATATAAGCCAAATCAGAAAAAATTGTTTATCGGTTCATCACGTAGATATGCAGTGCTGGTAAGTATTTGGTTTTGTATTTTTATTTATGTATTGGCATACCAAGTTGTGCCATATGTACGATTGGATCACCGTCTTGATTGGGCGCTGGTACTTACAAGCCTTATTTGGTTTGTGTCTCCATATGTAGTTCGAATTTTTGGGAGTGCGCCGAATATAGCAATAGCTGATAAACTAGCACGGCTTCTTATTCGATTTGATCCGAAAATGCTTTTGACAAAATATTTCGAAATTTTGTTTCAACAGTCCATGTTTGTGTATATACTTTTTGTATTGTTGCGAGGTGTTCCGTTTTGGCCTGCTGTTTGGTGGTTCACCGTTTTTATCGGTGTGATTCATTTGGGAAATATCCCATTTACCGGAAAAAAAGATGCGTTATTTTATTTTTATTTAAGTTTACCTATGTCAGTAATATTTGGGGTGCTTATGCTACATGGGTATGTAAATTTGACGATTACGATACATATGCTATTCTACCTTGTGTTTAATGGGCGATTCTGGTTCCAGAATCGAACGAGTCAAAAATAGTGCGTATATATGAAACATATTATTGTTCAAGCAGACGATTGGGGGTATAGCGAAGCGGCAACGAGGGGAATTGAACAGACATATGAGTATGGAATTGCTACCAGTACCACCGCATTGGTAAACCATCTTGACCCAAAAGATAGACACATGATTCGTGAGCGTATAAGACGCTTAGAAAATAAATCTGGGTTAGTAAAGCCAAAATTAGGAATAGGCGTACATTTGACATTAACCCACGGATTTCCATTGTCTAATAAGTGGAAAATGAAGGAGTTTATGCGACCCTATAAAGGGAGCAATACGCCGAAGGAGTGGACTGGAAGTGCGTGGAAAAAATATTTTTCTACATTTGAACCGGAGGTCATTTTTGATGAATTCCGATTGCAAATTGAGCGAGGGTTACATATCTTTGATTTTATAGATCACATAGACACCGATCAGAATATAGCAGCATATGAGCCGATCAGTGACGTGTACGAAGCGCTTGCCCGAGAATACAGTCTACCTGTTCGGGCAGCTGGAGGCTTAACGGAGCATGCGGTATATGGAGGGGATTTTATCGCCAATCCACAGGAAAATAAACGATTACGCGCTAAGGGAATTGCAACCGTAGAAAAAAATTATTATACATTTTTTCAATATACACCTGATCCAGTCGCAAGTTTTTTGCACACATTAAAATATTCAGAATTTTCCTCTCAAGAATATATGTTTCATCCAGTATTCAGCGAGGATGCGGGGACGTGGGGGTCAAAGGATGTACAGATTCTTACCGACAAAGAAGTTATTCACTATATTAGAAATAACATTGAGCTTATGACATATTCGCAAGTTACATAGCACCTATGAATATTGTAATAAAAAAATTATCGGATGAGAATATAGATGAATGTATAACTATTCAGGCAAATGATGGGTATCCACATCAGTATTATTTAACATCAAAACGAATAGAACGATTGATTCGACGAGGAGAAAAATTTTTCACCGCATGGAGCGCAAATTGTATTGTTGGGTTTTGTTCAGTTGATTGTGAAATTCGAGCATATGTCCATTTTATTTGTGTAGATAAGTCGTTTACTAGGTGTGGAATTGGAACATTGCTTATGCATACGTGCCTTGATATTGCTAAGCGCTTTGGGTGCAAACAGGCGTATACATATGTAGAGGCAAATTCTTCAAAGGAATTATTTTTGAAAAAAATGAAATTTAATCAAGTTGGGTTGTATAAAGATAGGTATGGAAACGGTGTAGATGCTAGTATCTGGGAGATTAGGCTTTAGCTATAAATTAGCGCTGATTGAGTTAAAATTGCAGATTCGTTAAAAGAGACACGGAGTTTGTTTGTGATACTTCAGTAGAGTTACTCTTTCGTACTTCAGGTAGGATTTCGATTGGGTTTACCGCGATTCCATCTACATAAACTTCTAAATGTAAGTGGTTTCCTGTTGCCCATCCTGTTGATCCAACTGTGCCTATTTCGGTTTGTTTTGTGACTTTTTGATCCACTGTTACGTTCACTTTTGATAAATGAGCATAAGTAGACTGCATCGAGTCGCTGTTTTGTATGATTACATGTTTGCCATATCCCCAAGGAAGAGACTCAACGGTAGTAACTGTGCCGTCAGATATGGGATACACCGGTGTTCCTTTTGGGTCTGTGAGGTCGATGCCATTATGCATGCCAGAAAAATGTTGGGATATACCAAATTCTGCTAATGGCCAGCGAAATTTGGCTTCCGATACCACCATGTTAACTACTGTTTTTTGGGTATCAAAAAATACTTCGGTGTTTGAAAAAAAATCTTGTGTTTGTGGAAGTATAACTGCTCCAAAAAAAGCAAAACCGGCAAGATGTACGCCGATAACTTCTCGAATAGATATATGTTCGAGTTTTTTGCGAAGGAAATAGCTTACATTATTGCTTCCGTTGCGTGTACTCAGAAGCCATCGAATCAGTTGATTCATAGTGTATGATGATTTCCCCCAAGGGGGACAAAAAAACCACTCCCAAAAGAGTGGTCAATGTGAATGATATTGTAGCGTAAAAACGCGCTAAAGTCAAGTTTTGGGAGTGAAAAAATATTGCCTAAAAGTTGCTTGGTGTGGTATGATCGAGGCCAGTTTATGAAGCGAAAACTTTTTTTCCTCCTTGGTATTTTTCTTCTCCTAATAATTATCGGAGGTGTGATCAAGCTTATGGGTTCCCGTACGCCAAAAGAGGGCGAATTGAGGGTCGAAAGCACGCCTGTGGTGAGCGTATTTTTGGACAATAAGCATCTCGGACGCAGCCCATTCAAAGAAAAGGTAACCGCAGGTGAATATACGCTCAGACTTGTGCCAGAGACGACATCGGGAGATATCGCTCCTTGGCAAGGAAAAATCACCGTAGGTGCAAATTTATTAACATTTGTGAATGCTATTCTTTCTGAGTCAGAACTTTCGAGCGCGGTTGATATGCTCTGGCTTGAGAAAAGCGTCGCTAAAAAACCAGAGTTGTCGGTAGTTACCAATCCTGATGGTGCGTCTGTGGTGATAGATGACACAACCAAAGGTGTGACACCCATCACTATTCAAGACTTAGAAGCAGGCGAGCACAACCTTACCATTGCCTCTCCGGGGTTTCTCACTAGAACGATGAAGGTGAAGCTTACGGCTGGGTTTAAATTAATAGCCTCACTCAAGCTCGCGCTTTCTACAGTTTCAGCGCCAACTTCTGAGGCTACTACATCTTCACAGGTTTCAGGAACACCATCTCCTACCGCAAAAGCAGGAGTCACAAAAACCGCTACAACATCAGCCACAACCGCAGACCCAGTCAAACCGTATGTTACGATAAAAGATACCCCTACGGGCTTTCTGCGGGTGCGAGAAGAGCCAGCCACAAGCGCATCTGAAGCAGGGCGTGTCAACCCCGGTCAAAAATTCCATGTATATGATGAAGATAATGGTTGGTATGAGATAGCATATGACGGAACGAGTAAGGGGTGGATTTCAGGTCAGTATGCCACAAAGACAGAGTAAGGATGTTTTTACTTTGGATTTTATTTGCTTATACTCTGTCTTGTTGCGCGGAATTTAATAGGACGATAAGATGGCTATCTTCGATTGTTTTATCCACCGATCCCGTAGATGACAAAACACGCGGTGATTCCCCATAAAATAACCGTAGCAAGCAGTGGTGCATCTGTTGTAAGTACTTGTTCCGGAGACTCTCCTTTACCGTGATAAATAAGCTGCATGTAGCGCATGATGCCATAAAGGATAAAGGGCAATGTTGCCATCATCCATTTGCGTTCTGGTAAATCAGTTACAAAATCACTATAGTTTCGAAAAATAAGCCCTTCGTTTATCGGACGAGCTAAAAATGTATAGTATGTGTACGAAATAAACGTTGAGGTTGCAAACATGGATGTATATGCATCAAGTAATTTTTCGGAATAATGTGAAAGACTTGCGCGCGTGTCTTTGGGTAGTACTCCGCTGTATCCTTGAATCAATGTTAGCTCTGCCCTGCGTTTTCCTATCGCTAGAAACAGAGCAAGTGAGAGAGCAGCCAGAGCAAGCCAGATCGAGATATGATAGCCGGTTGCCGCTTCGCCAGCATACACGCGGAGCACATAGCCTGCCGTAATGGCTATGATATCTATAACAGAAATGTGCTTGAGTACGAGTGTATAGGAATACTGCAAGAGAATGAACGCCACAGAGAACAAAAAGAATGAGTGTCCGACAAAACTTCCGATACCCAGTCCAATGAGCAGACAAGCGATGGATGCGATAATAGCAGTTTTTACTGGAAGCGTTCCACTTGCAACAGGTCGAAATTTTTTGAATGGGTGTCTTCGATCAGCGGGAGCGTCTAGTATGTCGTTAAAAATATAATTAGAAGAAGAGAGAAAGCAAAACGCCACGAACCCATAAAAACTATGTAAGAGGAGCGGATGATGAAATAGCTGACCGGTGAAAAACACCGTAGTAAAAAGCGCGACATTCTTTAACCATTGTCGTGGTCGCGCCGCTTTGAGAATTGCGTAAAGAAGCTGACCCATACGAGAAACATTGTCAAGCCGACCGCAACAACAATAAATGCAAATACTTTTAGTTTACTTGTTACTGTGAGCGAGACCAGCCCCAGTATAGCTGAGACACTCCAGTAAAACAAGGCTATACGACGTTTTCCCCAACCCAAATCAAGAAGTTTATGATGTAGATGGCCACGATCAGCAAGTACTGGTGAGTGTTTTTTTCCGATTCTACGAATGAGAGTTGCAACCGCATCAAGCATGGGAATTCCTAAGACTAAAATTGCCGTGCCGAGTTTTGCAAATGAGAGGATTCCGAGGAGTGCAAGCATAAACCCCGCAAGTGTTTTGCCTCCGTATCCCGGCATAATACGTTGCGGATAGAAATTCCATGGGAGAAATCCTAAAAATGCTCCAGCTGTTATAAACGCTAGGAGTGTTACCCAAAGTTGAGATGGGTCTGTGAGTGTGTACCTAAGAGATAGTAGGCCTAGTACAAATGCAGAAATTGCGACATACCCCGGCATTTGTCCGTCAACTCCTGCTGACCAGCCTACAATATTCATTGTCCAAATAATCCAAATAATTGCTAATAATTGTGGTAATCCGAATACTATCGTGGTATCCATAAATGGAATTTGTAGAATGCCGATATTTAGAGACAAAATCCCACCTGTAAGTGGATTGGTGATATATGGAATGATATTGTTTCCCGCAAGGACCGCTATTCCCGCTGCAACGCCATTAGTCACGAGTCGTACATAGGGATTTATGTCTCTTTTGTCGTCCATAAGCCCAACGACGGTAAGAAGGAGTCCTCCAACAAGAATACCCCAAACGTGTGAGGTAGTGGGAATATATGCTAAGACTGCCCCCGCAATGCCGACGTATAAGGCGAGTCCTCCGGCCCGAGGAATGACTCCACGGTGTGTATGCGCAGGGTGATATCTATTCTTTGCGTCATCTACTAGCCCTAAGTAATTTGCGGCCAAAATTACAGCAGGAGTTATAAAAAATGTTATGAGCGCAGTGATAACGAGCGGAAAAAAAAGATCCATGATTCAAAAAATTTATGTTATAAGCGTAATAATGCGAACTAAAATAATGGTGCTTATAGCAGAGACAAGCGCAGATGACAAAAATAGCACGCGTGCAAACATTGGATGATCTGTGGCAAATTTATTTGCAACAAATATGTTGATAGCATAAATGAAGATGCTTGCGGCTATGGGTATAAGCAGATATAGCGGTGGCACGAGCCGTTCTGTGCCCCAAGGTCGACTATACCAAAGTGGAACTTGAGGTGGAAGTTTCTGCCAAAAGACTATCATCACAAGCGATGTGACAGTAATGTGTAAAAGTATTGCAACAGATGAGAGTTTGAATGTCCACGTGGAACGAAGCGTAGGAGCAGCTTCTAAAAAATCTGTGCGTTTTAGATTGATAGGAAATTGTATCTTCATTTTTTTCTCGGTACAGAAACCTTATCAGAAATGGGAATGCGATAGACGATGTCATAAGAACCATCGTCGTGAATAAGAAATGCACGAGTAGGGTATAGAGGCAAGTCTTGAGTCATGTCTTTTGTACTGATTACGGCATCTCCGATATACCATGGAAACACGCCATTTGTTGGGTTATACAAATATACCCGAGATCGATCGGCGGCATAGTATTTTACTTCTAGGTAAATCATGGGAGTGGCAGCAAAAAATAAATCAGTATCCTTTTGTATAGAATTTATACTGGCCATGGTGGTACGAATTGGAAGTTTGGCGTGTTGTTGCGGAAACCACCAATTTATCCAAATAACGAATATAAGAAGGCTTGCTGCACAAATTTTTTGTAGCGTTGCGTTGCGGAGAGACTGAATTGCAGTAGTGATAACAAGCACTAAGGCGATGGTGACAGATACAAGATAGCGGTTTACAAAAAGAGGTTTTATAAAAGAAATGCCTACGCAAAGACCCAGTGGTATACCGACACTTAGTAAAAAGAGCAGGTTTCGTTTTTTTTCTTTGGTATCCCGATAGGCGATAGCCCCAAGCGCGAGTAGGAGGATGGACAGATATTTTGTATATGACCAGCCATACCACGGTGTACCTTCGTATCCAGTAAACATGTTACCCAATACCGAGTAAACGAGGTGAAGGTCTACTGGGAAATACCATGAATCTTTCAATCTAGAAGCTTCTTGAATAATTTTAATTAACCATGGTGTCATGGCAACACCGATGGTGAGAAATGACTTAAATGCTGTACTTCCTAGTAAATATTTCCATGTGCGGATAAGATTCCGGCCGTCAAAAATAAACCAATGCACTCCTATGGCAGTCAAATGAAACATGAAGTAGGTATGAGTATAAAATCCTAAAATTGCGCAGATGGTAAACCAAAGCCATTTTTTTTGTGCATATGTATATAAAGTGGCTGTGGCAAAAAACATGTACCATCCATAGGTGCGCACCTCAAAAGCATAATAGAGAAGCATAGGGTTGAGGAAAAAAAATAAGGGGGTAAACCAAGTAAGCCAATGTTTTTTAAACATGGTTTCAGACCACTTTATAATGATAATAGTTGCCAATACAAACCCAAGTAACGATAGGCTACGTGTTGCGATTTCGGATTCGCCAAATAAGCGAATCCAGAAGTGAAGCATTGCATAGTATACAGGCGGTTCAAATCCTAATCGGGATATGATAAACCCAATGGGTTGTTGAGCGGCAAGGATCGAAAAGGCCTCGTCTCTCCATAAACTTTGGACAAAATAAAAAAGCGGTGTATGTGTCAGCAGTGTATTCAGCATAGATTCTGTTTACTGCTTTCTATTATATCTTTTCTGTCACTCGATATTCCAGACGTTTCCCCAGTAGAAGTCTTGTGTGTGCATCTAGTCCTGGGAGTGCTGAGAGAAAAAAAGAAATTATTGGAAGCGTGAGCCACTGAAGGTAAAGAAGTGGTAGCTTCCAAGCGGGATACTCTTTTGGTTTCGGAGGCTTAATCCTCCAATCTATGATAAATACGATAATCAAAAAGATTGTGGAGAGGGTCAGGATAGTTGAGGAAATGCGGGAAAGATTGTGCCCGAGTACTGTGCGGCCAAACATGGGATTTATAAGCGGGGGAACGGTGCTACCTATAGTTAGAATAAACCAATTCGTTGGCCATAGGATATGGTGTTCGAGTAATCCTGCCACCCTACGAAATCGTTCAATGCCTTTTATTTCGGTGTGGAGAATGGTTTCTCGGATAACATATGGAATATCAGATACTCCCCAAGCCCAGCGTTTAGATTGTTCGTATTGATTTACAAACGTACTGAAAAACCCTGTGCTTTCTGCGGCGTCAACAAGTATAGGAAGGAATATAGGTTTTACTGATGCGCGTCCACCTCGAGCAAAGTATACCGTGAAGAACATATGATAGTCTTCTGGGATTACATCAACAGCCCAAAATCCTACTTCTTGAGCTGTCTGAAATGCGAGAGAATATGTCGAAAAATTTATGAGGCGGTGTGGTTGAGAAAGTACCGCTAAATTCCAAATACTGTTTAGGGTGTTTAAAAATCTATTTGGCAGTGGAATTCGCCAGATATTGCTATAAAACATGATGCTTCCTTGATAAAAATGGTCATAACGATCTGCGTCTCGTAAAAATTCATAGGCTAAAGCTGAGAAATATTTGGGGTGAGGGAGAGCGTCTGCATCACAAGAGGTTACTGTGGTCCACGCTATAGGAATGTTGTTTTTCACAAGGAATTTAGCGGTTTGGCGAGCAGCCCAAGCCATATTTGATGATTTTCCGGTCACTTCTCCAACTACTAGCGTGTGTTCTGTGATGAGAAAATGACCAAATTTGTTCCCATAAAGTTTTTTGAGGGTTGCTGCAGTTTCGATTCTATCTGGATCTTTTGTCTCAGTACCCAGTACGATAATCATTCTCTTTTGAGGGAATTGTTGGTTTGCTAGATTTTCTAACGTGCGCTTCAGTATATGAAGTGGCTCTTTATACTCAGGAATGATGATGACGTGCCAAAGGTCTTGATAGTGTGGTAAAACTTTTGCTTTTGTTTGCCAGTCTATCGCCGTATGGGCTGCAAATATAACAAACGACCGAACCGCATAGAGAACAAGCGTTACTGATTTGTAAAACCAATATACATCAAAGGTAATAATAAGATAGGCCACCATGGCAGGATGCCAAAGGGATAACCAAAGGGGGAGGGTTATGATAAACCACGAAGTGAGTGGTACTAATATTTCCAGTAGTCGCTGTGTTTTGTTTGGGTAGAGAGTAAATAATCGGCGCATAAGAACAAGCTAAATTAGCTACAATATTGTAGCATACCTTATACAAAACTGGGTAATAATTCTCAATTATGATCGTTTTGCCAGAACGCGCTCAAATAATCGTATAAGCTCGGCGAGTGCTACTGGTTTATGATGCGGGAGGCTAAGTGTGCGACCTTCTTTTCCCATACGTTTCCGCAAAATGCTATCTTTGGCAAGCATATCCATATGCTTTGCAAGTGATTTATGGTCGTATGTATCAAGTAGGTATCCGCTTGCTCTGTCGTGGACAAGTTCTGGAAGCGCTCCTGCGCGTGCTGCTATAAGCGGTAGTCCTGCGGCTATAGCTTGGAGAGCTACAATACTCTGTGTTTCGACGGGAGACATGATGATAAATGCATCAGCGGCTTGGTACCAGTGAATCATTTCTGGCTTATCTATACGGCCTATCCAAGTTATTTTTTCGTTTATCCCCAATTGTTGTGCGAGTGTTTGAAGCGCTTGTTCCTGTTTGCCTATGCCGGCAAGCAAGAAATGAACTTTTGGTCCTGTTAACGTAAGTGCGCGAAAAATAGTCTCTATATTTTTATCGCTGTCGAGTCTTCCTACATGTAAAAATAATATTTTATCATTCGGTGTTTTGAGTGTTTTTCGAAGCGTCATATTGTTGGGTAGTGGTACAAATTCATTGGTGTCGACGCCATTGGAAACCGCTTGAATAATCTGTTTTGGCCCAAGTATGGTGCGCAAAAATGCAACGACGGTATTTGTTGGAACCATAACACCATCATAATTTGGATAAATAGCTCGCAAATAGATTCTCATAAAGGTAGGAACGAATGGGCGAATGATGGGCTTGGCGATCAGGCGAATTTGCTCTATAGATGTATGAAGTGCTCCTACTGTTGGGATGTGTCGAATTTTGCAGCAAAACAAAGCCATAAGTCCTAAACCCACAGGTTCCTGAATGTGCGCGATATCAATATGGTTCTCTGTCATGATCTTCCAAAGATGCGAAATACCAAATGGTATAAATGCCATGCGCTTACCCACAAAAAATGGGTCAGGAAGGGAGGGGGTGTAGATAATGTGTAGTCGATCTATATTTTGACTGATCGGGTTTGTGGGTTTTGGGCAAGCTAAAAAAACTGTGTGCCCTTGGGATGCAAGATATTTTGCTATAGAGTCTGTGGATGAAGCGACACCGCTTACCGTAGGAAGATAGACATCAGAGACCAGAAGAATATTCATAGATTAATTTTATATAATCTCAAATTTAGTATATCACCCGAGTCGAAAAAGCGTCCGCGCATTTTCTGTAGTACTTGTTTCTATATCCTGCACAGAAATCCCTTGAAGGGTTGCTATAAAATTAGCGGTAAGTGGGATATATTTGGGTTCGTTTCGTTGGCCGCGATGTGGGACAGGGGTAAGGTATGGAGCATCAGTTTCGACAAGCAGCATAGATTTTGGAATACTGGGAACTATCATACTTAGCTGTTTGGAGTAAGTGACGTTGCCGTCTATGCCTACAAATAGATTACGATCTTGAGCAAATCGTAGTTCTTGGAGTCCTCCAGAAAAACAGTGTATGACGCCGCGGGGTGTTGTGGGCATGCTATCGATTACGTCAAAAAAATCCTCGTATGCGTCACGGCAATGCATAATAAGCGGTAGATCATATTTGAGGGCTAGTGTGATATGAGCCGCAAAAAGCCGTTTTTGGTGATCCTTTTTGCTTGTTGCATCTTCCTTATTATATATATGGTAATCTAGTCCACATTCACCTATGGCTACGATATGTTTGTCTTGAGTTGCTAACATCGTTTCCAAAAATTGCACACTGTCTATGGTTTGAGCTTCATACGGATGAAAGCCTATGGCCGCATATATAACGTTTGGATGTATGGTGGCCAAATGGAGGGCGCCTTCGTTTGAGTGTTGGTCTACACCGGGGACTATAAACTGTTTGACTCCTGCTTTTTTTGCGTTGCCGATCACCATAGCGCGATCTTGGTCAAATTCAGAAAATTGTAGATGTGAATGTGTATCTATGAACATTATGAAAGCCTTGGAAAGAGTGGCGTTTTAGATACGATTGTTGGGCCCTCGAATTGTTTGAGAATTATCGCGGCTGTTTTTGGCATAAATGGTTGAAGTTTTATGCCGATGATACGAATTGCGTCTATGGCCACTGCAAGCACCACTTCTTTCTCTAGCCCCGTCAATGTCCATGGTTGCTTATCATTAATGTATTGATCTACTGTTTTTATTTCACTCCAAATTATCTTTAGTGCATCATCAAACCTACCTTGCTCAAACGCTGATGCAAAGATGGTTGGCTGTTCTTTCTCGTCTGTCGTTATACCAAGTGCAAATTCGACTGGTTGATTTGTGGGAAATGTGAATCCTTCTGCAAGTTTAGCAACACGTGAGATTAGATTTCCTAATCCATTTGCCAAATCAGCGTTATAGACTTTTTTAAATTCTTCCTCAGAAAAATCACCGTCATTAAAAGGAGAGAATTTAGCCAGAAAATAATATCGAAGCGGATCTGAGCCATATTTTTCTATAAGACCCACAGGATCTATGACGTTTCCAAGCGTCTTGGACATTTTTTGACCATTTACGGTGAAGTATTCGTGTACAAATATTTTTTTCGGTAAGGGGAGTCCTGCTGAGAGTAAAAATGCCGGCCAATATATAGCGTGGAATCGCGTGATACCTTTTCCTATGACGTGCGTATCGGCAGGCCACCATTTTTTGTACATATCCTCATCCCACCCGAACCCCACGCCACTTTGGTAAATATTGAGCGCATCAAACCACACATACATGCGCTGTGTGTCGTCGTTTGGCACGGGCACGCCCCAGTTTTTTGCCCGTTCGTTAGAGCGAGAGATGCTTATATCTTCGAGTCCACCTTCTAAAAATGAAATAACTTCATTTTTCCTTTTCTCTGGAACGATATCGAGATAATATTCTTTATCTGTTCCTTTTAGGATATCTAAAAGTCGTTGTTGATACTTTTTAAGATTAAAAAAATAGTTTTTTTCTTGTACAGTTTCTAATTTTTTTCCTGGATGTTCGAAGCATTCGCCGTTTTCGTTGAGCTCTTCTGTTGTATAGAACGCTTCACAGCCGACACAGTAAAGTCCTTCGTATGATTTGCTATATATGTCGCTACTTTTATCGCATAGTTCCCATAGCTTTTGACTGGATTTGAAATGATGGTCTACGTCGCTTCCTTTTTGCCAGACATCAAATTGACAACCAAGTAGTTTGGTGAGCTCAAAAAATTTAATATTGTTTTCGTCGATAAATAGTTGAAGTGGTATTCCAGCTTTTTCGGCGGCTTGCACATTTTTCAATGCGTTTTCATCGCCCCCTGATAACAATAATGTTTCTTGACCAAGCAATCGGTGATATCGGGCTAATACATCACCTTGGATAAACTCAAGCGCATGACCGATGTGCGGGGCGGCGTTTACGTAGGGAATGGCGCATGTGATATAGAATTTGCTCATGTGAGGTTGATTTTATCGTTTATACACCAGAAGCTCAAGCGAAAGAAGCGAAGCGACGAGAAGAATAGGATAAAGCGGTTGCCGAAGTCCCAACATGCGCAAAATTAGGAATACGATGATTCCCGTGGCACAAAAGACAGCTCGTCTCGTGTGATTGAAACAAAAAAGACCGAGACAAAGAGCTGAGCAGAAGGTGAGAATGAAAAAAGCAACAATAGAAAGAGGTGAAGATGGCTCTGTAGCGCTTACAAGCCAGCCTAAAAGGCTGACACCGCTAATACCAGCGATGAGCCAACGTGTGTTTCTGGGGGAGTTTGTCACATATATAGTTTACGGATAATATGTGATGTGCGCAACCAATTTTTTACAACAGTGCAGTGTACGATCTATAATGACGAGTATCTATGAAACAGCAGCTTGTGCGTTGGATTATGTTGGTGAGTTTATTTTTTTGTGTTGGTATCACTGCTGTGTCCGCGCATTTGTCTGGCCCTCCATATGTAAAGGTAGATGGTATATATGCACAAACGAATCCCATCCTCACATACACCCAGCCACAGGCTATACCTATGGGCTCAGATCTTGCCTCTGCTTCTGCATATATTGTAAATCAGCCTATCGTATTTGAAATCGACGAACAGTTTTATCCAAATCCATATGCACAAGGTACAGAAAAGGTGACTCCTCGCTATCGATGGAATTTTGGAGATGAGACGCAGAAAGCAGAAGGTAGAGTAGTGTCTCATACATATACAAAAAGTGGCACGTATGTGATAGGGCTAGAGGTTCTCTATAAAGGAAAGGTTGATGAATTCACGAAGGTAAACGACATACAGATAAATGTTCTCCCGTATGTAGGGTATGTGATACCAACGGCCAAAATTACTGTGAACGGTCATGAGGTGTTTGATCCCACTAAGGATATAGTCGATATTCGAGGTAATCGCACTGTAACGTTTGACGCATCAAAATCTACAGGAGACATCATCACATATGCGTGGGATTTTTCGGATGAACAAAAAGGTGAAGGAAAGCTTATAAAGCACCCATATAAGTACAGCGACTATTTTCCTATGTTTCCCGTTTTGAGAGTTACGGATAAGAATGGTATATCAGCCGATACGTTTGTTTTTTTGGATGCACCGCAAAGCACAAATATTTTTATAAAATTTATTGAATGGATACAAAATATTTTTGGCATGATAACGGGAGTATTTTCTAGATCATAAATACCATGCAGCAGTTTCCTCCACAGTATGTTGTGCCAATTGTGTCTTTACTTGTTACGCTTTTTGTTTGGGTGACTTCTTTTTTTATACATAGATTTGCAAAACGACAAACAGTACACCCCTTCGGAAAGTTTTTAACACATCTGCTTCATCCGTATATACGGTCTATTGTGTATGCAGCAGGATGTGTATGGGCCACTTTTTTGTTTACAAAAGTTGCTCAATCGGGTCCGTCCATGACCGCAGCCCTTGCGATTCTTATGCGAGAATTTGCGTTGACAGGATTGTATCTCCTTTTTGCTACACTTATCCCCGGTTTGTTGTCTGTGTATTTTCCAAATTTTTCGTTGAACGCGCTACTTGTGAGAGCCCGCAGAGCACTTGGTTTGAGTGGATTCTTTTTTGGTGCGACCCATGGGATTTTGGGGTTTATATATAGTTTGTCCGCCAATGTTTTCGCGCCATTGTTTTTGCCAGTTCGTCAGCAAATCGCGCTTGTATGTAGTTTTGTTGCATTTTGTGTGCTTGCATTGATGGCAATTTCATCTATAGATGCGGTTGAGCGCGGGTTAGGTCCTCTGAGATGGAAGCGACTTCATAGATTTGTGTATTGGGCAATAATCCTTATTGTGATCCACGCTTTTTTTATAGGGTCTCATTTTACGACTCCATCGGGGATGATACCGTGGGTTACAAATATTGTAGCCCTTACGCTATTGCTTTTGGAGGTGGGTGCGACAATGATACGTTTTTGGCAGCAGAAACGATGGAAGACAAAGCGAACGTTATGGATGAGTTTTTTGTTAGGGCTCCTCGTGATTGGTGGATTTTGGATAACAATTGTGAATTTTCAAAAACAATATGACCCACACAGTGTGCATAGAAAGGGCTATAGTCAGAATTACATTGTTGAAATAGATACCGATCCAAACATTTTAGTGCCAAACCAACAAATAACTGCACATATAACAGTTAAAGATAAGCGCACTGGTCAGATAGTAAAAAAATTTCAACGGGTTCAGGAAATGTTAATGCATGTGGTTATAATTGGTCGTGATCTTTCTACGTATCAACATATACACCCAGAGCTTCAACCCGATGGAAGGTTTACGGTGGTATTTAGTTTTCCAAAAGAAGGAACATATACATGGTACGTAGGGTATTCGCCCCCTGATTTTTTGGAGAATCTTTCTGTCGTCACCCTTAAAACTCAAAACGCACCACCAAACGAACGAGCTAGCCTTGTCTTAGGCGAGCAATTGAAAGAAGTGGGTGACCTGCGGGTTACACTTACACCCAACGGTGTATTACCTCGCATTGATACAGTGGATTTTTCTTATATGTTTGAAACAACGACAGGTGAGCAGGTCAAAAATATTCAATCATACCTAGGTGCGTTTGGTCATTTGGCGATTGTTAGTGAAGATGGGAAGACTTATTTACATGTTCATCCCATAGATGTGCCAATTTCTCGGGATCAACTTGGAGGTCCACGGGTTCGTTTCAGTACATTTTTTCAGCAAAAAGGAAAATATAAATTATTTGGCCAGTTTAAACAAAACGAGGAGACGTTTGTCGTAGAACATACACTAGAGGTGAAATGAAAAAAATCATATTTAGTATATTTTTGTGTTTTATATTGATAGGGGCATTTGGTGCTCGGTCAGTATATGCACATACGCTCAAGATTGATCGATCTATAGGGGTGTCAGTTCATATAAATCCTGATGATTCACCTACAGTTGGCAAAGAGTCCGCTATCCTTGTGGAGATTACAGACAATAGTGGTAGGTTTAACGCTGCAAACCCTTCAAATTGCTTGTGCACCCTAACCATATCGACTCAAGGCGTTGCCCCAGTTCACTTGCCTATTGTGAGCGGGGGGTCGTATGCGCAATTACGATACACATTTCCTGCGTCAGGCAAATATATGATTACTGTAGAAGGAAAGCCCAATGGTGAAGGCAAGTTGTTTCAGTCGTTTTCACTGACGTACGAATATTTTGTTCAAGGAGATACAGCGCAGAACGCTGAAAATCCACTCGTTGCGTATGTTCCATATGTTCAAGCATTGTGTGGGGCTATGATTGTATGGATGTTTGTTTCTGTGAGACGACGATAACTTTGGTTGACGAAGATATAAGGGTATACATATACTATGTGAGGTAAATCACATAATGAATATTTTTATATCACTTCTGCAGAAACATCAAAGAGTAATTTTAGTTATCGTTATAGCTTCGTTTGTTTGTGCGTTTTTACATTTACAAAATTTTGATCCATCTCATCCTACGATACAGAATGTGAGTTGTATCCAAGGATTACCTCAGTGCGCATCGTACAGGGATGCATTTTTCTCCATCGTATATACGTTGTTATTTTTTTCTGGATTATATACATCAAGATATATATGGAAGACGTTGTGTCGCGTGAGGGTAGCGAGGTACATGGAAGACTACATGTACGTGCCTATATTGAGTGATCCTATTCGTTTCAGTATGCGAGTGGGAATTCTACATTCTAAGTATCATTAGTATCCTTCTTCACATCTAATTGTTGATAAGTATTCGAAATGTACAGTGTTGGGACCGGCACAGAAAA
>CAZXHY010000011.1:0-34771 GCA_964639945.1 uncultured Gammaproteobacteria bacterium | reverse complement strand
GGCCAAATTTTATAATACTTTGATATGAAAAAGCCAAATATACAAGAAAAAATACATGCAATGACAGAAGGTGGTCAGAAGATGGGGGCTATACTTCGGGAGCTTATGGACGTCTCCAAATCAGGGGTCAATCTTTTGCAGATTGAGGCGCTTGCACAAAAACGTATAAAAGAAGCTGGGGGTGTCCCTTCGTTTCCTACAGTGGAAGATTATCGTTGGGCTACGTGTCTTTGTGTAAACGAAGTTATAGTACATGGCATTCCTGTAGATCGAGTGCTTAAAGAAGGTGATTTGTTTACCGTGGATATCGGCATGATTTATAAGGGATATCACACCGATACTGGTTGGACCAAGATTGTGTCGGATCACCCAGAGTCAGCAGACCCAAAGCTTATTAATTTTTTGCACGTCGGAGAAGACGCTCTTTGGAAAGCTATTGATCAAGCCAGAGTTGGTAATAGAATTGGACATATATCAAAAACGATTGGAGATATAGTTCAAGGAGCGGGATTTGGCATTGTAAAATCCCTTGTGGGGCACGGGGTGGGGAGAGAGTTGCATGAGCCACCCCAAATTCCGGGCTTTTTGCGAGGCTCTGTGGAGCACACGTTGCCACTCGTTGCAGGTATGACGATAGCCGTTGAGGTTATCTATACGATGGGAAAACCCGAGGTATATTATCCCAATGACGATGGTTGGTCTATAGCCACGAGAGACGGTTCTATGACTGCCGTTTTTGAGCACACGGTGGAGGTTACTGCAGATCGGCCAAACGTGTTGACCAAACCGTCTAAGTAGGGTACAATATGGTTCTATCGAAGGGTGCCCAAGCATTTTACTTGGGTAACCCGTCGTTTTTTTGATAGACGATTTATATGGTTCATCAGGGCAATATTGAGATTGAAGGTGAGGTGGCTGAGTGTTTACCAAACACGCTTTTTCGAGTGAAATTGCCAAATGGCCACTTGGTATTATGTCATCTTTCTGGAAAAATGCGATTAAATTTTATTCGCATAATGCCAGGAGATAAAGTGAGACTTGAAATGACGCCAGTAGATCCATCAAAAGGTCGAATTGTATATAGAGTTAAATAATTATGAAAGTTCGAGCAAGTGTAAAACCAATGTGTCGCAAATGCAAAATTGTTCGCCGACGCGGACGAGTGTATGTCATTTGTGTGACGCCAAAACATAAACAAAGACAAGGATAATTATTATGGTACGTATAGCAGGTATAGATTTACCAAATGAAAAGCGACTTGATATAGCACTCACCTACCTTTATGGTATTGGTCGGGTGAATGTAATAGCTATTTTAGAAAAAGCTCAGCTAGAACGAAGTAAACGCCTCAAAACCCTCACCGACGAAGAAGTAAGTCGTCTCGCTAAAATCATAGAAAAAGATGTTATGGTAGAAGGAGATTTGCGACGCAATGTAGGTGACAGCATCAAGCGATTAGTAGAAATTAAATCATATAGAGGCATGCGTCATGCACATAGACTTCCAGGACGCGGACAACGAACACGTACCAACGCTCGTACGAGACGTGGAAAGCGTATGACGGTTGGAGCACTCAAAAAAGAAGATCGAGCAAAAACAGAAGCACCAGCATCTAAATAAAATCTATGGCAGATAAAAAAGTCAAACAAATCGTGACAAAGGGAAAAGTGTTTATCACGGCAACGTTTAATAACACGCTCGTGACGATCACGGATGAACGCGGAAACGCCTTGTATTGGGGTTCTAGCGGTTTGGTAGGGTTTAAAGGCGCAAGACGTGCCACTCCGTATGCGGCAACGACTGCAGTCGAAACAGTGGCTCGCAAGGCTATGGATGCAGGTATGCGTGAGATAGAAGTGTTTATAAAGGGCCCCGGGAGCGGTCGAGATGCCGCTCTTCGAGCGCTTAAAGCAGTTGGATTGGGTATTACGCTTATCGCTGATGTTACTCCTATTCCACACAATGGAGTTCGAGCAAAGAAAAAGAGGAGAGTCTAACCTATGGCACGATATTTAGGACCAAAAAACAGATTAGCACGTAAAGAAGGTATTGATCTTGGGTTAAAGACCGTCGGAAGTCATGCACATGCATCACTTTTGAAGCGTCTAGGTCAGCCTCCGGGTCAGCACGGTCCCAAAGGAAAGCGCAAACAGTCAGAATACGGTACACAGCTTCGAGAGAAACAAAAAGTGAAACGTATGTATGGTGTACTTGAGAAGCAATTCCGTAGATATTATGTGATGGCACGTAAATATCGAGGAAATACGGGAGAAGAACTCATAAAGTTTTTAGAGCGTAGATTGGATAATACACTTTTCCGTCTTGGTATTGCTCCTACTCGCACAAGCGCAAGACAGTTTGTCTCACATGGACATATCATGGTGAACGGAAAGAAAGTAAACATTCCTTCCTACATGGTAAGTGCAGGTGAAGTGATAGCGCTCAAAGCAAAAGCGACAGAAATACCAGCGATAAAGAAAGCACTAGAAGATAAGTCATTCGCTACTCCAGAGTGGTTGGAGCGAAAAGGACCTGCGGGAAAAATTGTCCGCTTACCAGAGCGTGACGATGTGAAAGAAGATATAAATACACAGTACATTGTGGAACATTATTCACGTTAAAGGAGGTAGGGCATAGCTTTAAGAATTTATGGATAAATTCTAAAGACTAGACCTAAAAAATACTTATGATCGAACCAAATTTTGAAGTGAAAGCAGAGATGGAAAAACCCGGATACGGGATGTTTATCATCGAACCATTAGAGCAAGGCTATGGTCATACACTTGGCAACAGTCTTCGTCGTGTATTGCTTTCCTCTCTTATGGGAGCAGCACTTACTTCAGTAAAAATTGCTGGCGTGCAACATCAGTTCTCAGCACTTGCTGGGCTTCGTGAAGACGTTGTAGAACTTATTTTGAATCTCAAAAAAGTACGGTTGGTTTTGGAAGGTGAATCCACAGCAGTAGTAAAAATTTCTAAAAAAGGTCCTGGAGTCGTTACTGCGGGTGATTTTGAAGTACCAGCAGGGGTAAAGATCGCAAATCCAGATTTGGTGATAGCCACGCTTGCAGATAAAAAAGCAAGCCTAGAATTGGAAGCAACAGTAGAGAAGGGTTATGGTTATGTTCAAGCAGATGAAAAAAACGCCGATGAGCTTGGTCGAATTCCTATGGATTCATTGTTTAGTCCAGTAGTTCGTGTAAACTATCGGATTGACGCAACTCGTGTCGGACGTATGACAAACTTGGACAAACTCGTCATGGAAGTGTGGACAGATCAAACAATCACACCACACGATGCGCTTCGTGCAGCAGCAAAAGTACTTGTTTCATATTTCCTTCAAGTATATGAACCAAAAGCAAAAGGACCAGAAGAGTCTGTAGCTGTCACTCCATCTGTATCGGATGAAGTGCTTAAGATGCGTATAGAAGAGTTGGACATTCCGACTCGTATAGTAAATGCACTCTCTCGTGGAAATATAGAGACCATAGGACAGCTTTTGGGTACACCCAAAGCCGAGCTTATGAAAATTAAAAATCTTGGTGGGAAAAGTCTTTCCATCGTAGAAGACAAATTGCGAGAAAAAGGTGTAGTACTCGTTATCTAATCTTATGAGACACGGTATTGGTGGAAGAATGTTATCGAGAAATACAGACGAACGACGCAGGCTCATCATGATCCTGACCCGTTTCCTGTTTTTGCACGGCAGTCTTAAAACGACACTCGCCAAAGCAAAAGCGATTCAACCTTCCGTAGAAAAACTTATCACGAAAGCAAAGCGAGCGGATAACGCATCTATAAATCAGATTCGTAAGCAGCTTGCAGATAAAGTGTCCGTTGAGACCTTGCTCAGATGGGCTAAGTCTCGATTCGCAAAGCGAACAAGCGGGTTTACTCGTATTGTTAAATTAGGTATGCGAAAAGGTGATGGTGCAGAAGAGGTTATACTTTCTTTTGTCGATGAATTAGAGCTTGTTGCCAAAGTCACAAAATCTGTGGAACCAAAAGTAAAAAAAGTAGAAGACGCTGAGATAGTTCCTACAAAAGAAACGAAAAAGAAAGAAGCAGCACCTAAAAAAGTAGCCAAAAAGAAATAATTATGAACACAATAACTAAATCAACCAAAGCAAGCGCAATATCTCGTTCTTGGCATCTTGTGGATGTGAATGGGAAAGTGCTTGGACGAGTGGCAGTAGATATAGCAAGTAAGCTCATCGGAAAAAACAAACCATATTTTGTAAGAAATATGGATTGTGGCGATCATGTCGTCGTTATAAATGCGAAAAATTTTGTTGTGACAGGTCACAAAGAGAAAGAAAAGTTGTATACTCGATATTCTGGTTTCCCTGGTGGGCTTAAAACCAAACCATTGTGGGTAGTTCGAAAAGAAAAACCACAAGAAATTATTAGACGCGCAGTCATGGGTATGTTGCCAAAAAATAAATTACGCAACAAAATGATTACTCGTTTATATATTTATCCAGATAGCGAGCATCCATATTTATCTAAATTTATCTAAACAATTATGGCAGACACAACCGCAGCACAAGTAGAAAAAATTGAAGCAGGTAAAGTTGAAAAGATACCATACTACGAAGCAGTAGGTCGTCGTAAGGAAGCGAGTGCGCGAGCACGATTGCATGTAGCGACAGAGCAGCCTGTTTCGGTTCATGGGGTACAAGTGGCAAAGGGTGACATGATCGTCAATGGTAGGCCAGCAGAAAAATATTTCCCAGGAGAAGTGTACAAAAAAATGTATACAGAGCCATTCCGCACGACCAATACCATCGGAAGATTTGCAGTAAGCATTCAGGTAACCGGTGGAGGCTTAGGTGGTCAGCTTGGTGCAGTAATTCACGCCTTATCACGAGCACTTGAAAAAGTAGACAAAGAAAAGTTCCGACCAATACTGAAAAAGCGAGGATTTATGACACGAGACTCTCGTACACGTGAGCGTCGCAAAGCGGGTAAAGCAGGAAAAGCGCGAGCCGGCAAACAATCACCAAAACGATAACTATCGTTATTTCGTTCCGCGTTGTATAAAATCTTCCAGAAGTACTTTTTGTTCTTTTGCTGGCAACGATGCAGGTTTACGTTTTGTCACAATATCCCAGAGAAAGACTGCTGCAGATACAGACACATTTAGGCTTTGTACAAATCCCTTCATCGGTAGCATAACGACGCGATCTGCAAGTGAAATTGCAATATCAGATAATCCCGCGTGTTCGTTTCCTACCATGAGCGCTATTTTTTTATCAGAAAATTTTTCTTCGGTTATAGACAGTGCATTGGGTGTGAGGGCTGTTGCGATTATGGTATAGCCTTTGGCATGTAACATCTCTATGCATTCTCGGGTTGATTTATATACGGTAAAATCAAGCCATTTATTTGCTGATGAACTAGATGCTTTACCAATCTTTTTCGGATTAAAGACTTGTTGTTTTTCAAAAATAAAGTATACCTGTTGAATTCCTAGCGCATCGCAGGTGCGCAGGATTGCCGCGGCATTATGTGGATCATGGATATCTTCCAGTACAACGACTATGTCGTTCCTGCGATTTTGCACAACTGAAGTTATTCGATCAAGTCGTTTTTGTTGCATGAATTAAGAATATACCATCATCACTGAGCGTTTTTTAGTTCTTTTAGAGTATTCCAATAGTTATGTCTACCTATATGAGTATCCTTTGTGAAAAAGCGTTGTATAGCATCATAAACTTTTGTGAGTGGTATATGACGATATGCATCATGAATAACAATGTCACTATCTAAAACTCCTATCGTACGAAGCATACCTTGAAAGTCTACTAAGGGTAATATTTTGCGTAATTCTTGTCGAAGTGTTTCTCGAGTGGTAGCCATGTGAGGTTCAGTAGAGGCATGCATACCCAATGTTCGTCGAAGTACTTCTGGTTGGCGACTTGGTACGGGAAGCATAAGCGTATCCGATTTGGCATGTGGACCAAGGATCATAATCGCTGATGCTAGTCCGAAGATTTCTGGTTTTACATGGAGGTGTTGATGTATTCGACGTAATTCTTGATCTGCTCGACGTTTTTCTTGTTTTAAGTCTTCGCTCATATAGTCAGCTTCTACGCGATACCCTTGTCGAAGTCTGTGTTTTTGTACTTTTTTAATTACTACGTTGCCGTTTGGGTCAGATAGGAAACCAACTTCAAAGAGCCGAGCGGATTTGTCGTTAGTTTGCGAGGAAAGATCAAGGGAGTATATGCCTTCATTCCATGAGATATTTTGATGCGTAAATGGAATAATCTTTTTTTGATTTGGAGCATCTTTTACATCCATGGCCATACGAGCAGAATTACGCAAAATGGCCATACCCTGTGGCGTGGATGTTTCACCAAGGGAGAGATTGAGTGCTTTTAAAGCATGCGGAATAAGTGATGTTGGAGATCTCGCATCATAATATTTCAGTGGATCTTCGTCCGATGCGTGTTGGATAACTGGTGTTATATTTCCTTCTACCATATATAAAAAAATATGTCGGGGTGACAGGATTTGAACCTGCGACCACACGACCCCCAGCCGTGTGCTCTACCAACTGAGCTACACCCCGTAAAAATACTCTTGTATTCTAACATTTATTGTGTAAAAATGGTCTACAACTTCTTCTTGCCCACAGAAAGGATTTTTATATGCCAGTCGACGCAAAACTTCAAGCCATTAAGCTTGCGATGGAACAAATAGATAAGCAGTATGGAAAAGGTTCCATTATGAAGCTCGGAGAAAAGGCAAACATCCGTGATGCAATAGGAGTTATTTCCACGGGAATTCTTCCACTCGATTTAGCTCTTGGTGTTGGAGGTGTTCCACGTGGTCGCATCGTAGAAATCTACGGGCCAGAAGCATCAGGAAAAACCACAGTGTGTCTTTCCATTATTGCTGAAGCACAAAAACTAGGAGGCGTTGCTGCGTTTATCGATGCAGAGCATGCGCTTGACCCTCAGTGGGCAGAGGTACTTGGAGTGAAGCTTGACGATCTGTTGATCTCTCAGCCAGACACAGGTGAACAAGGATTGGAAATAGCTGAAACACTTATTCGTAGCGGGGGCATTGATGTGATTGTCATTGACTCTGTAGCAGCCCTCGTGCCACGAGCAGAGATCGAAGGGGAGATGGGAGATAGTATGATGGGTGTGCACGCACGGCTTATGTCACAGGCGCTACGTAAACTTACAGCAGTCATTTCTAAATCTAAAACTATCGTAATCTTTACCAATCAATTGCGTCAAAAAATTGGTGTCATGTTTGGAAATCCAGAAACCACAACTGGGGGAATGGCGCTGAAGTTTTATGCCAGTGTCCGCATGGACTCTCGTAAAATTGAGAGCTTGAAAGAAGGAGATAAAGTTATCGGAAGTAAACATAGAATTCGTGTGGTGAAGAACAAAGTTTCTCCACCATTCCGGATTGCTGAGTTTGATGTGATGAATGATGGGGTCTCTCGTGAGGGGGGACTCTTGGATGTTGGTGTCGAGTTTAACATCCTTACCAAAAGCGGTGCATTTATCAAATATGGTACGCAAATGTTGGGACAAGGGAAAGAAGCTAGTAAACTATATTTGAAAGAAAATCCAAAAGTGGCAAAAGAAATTTCTGAAGCCATCTGGAAAGTTGTTAAATCTGGTCATGCGCAACCTAAGGTTGCGGTAGTCGAGCCAGATGAAGAATAAAACGTTCCCATGCCTGAGTCACTGGTGTACGAAAAACTAGTAAACGCCTCATTGCGTTTTGTGTCATTTCGTCCTCGGAGTGAAAAAGAATTCCGCACATTTCTTGTGCAAAAACTCAAGAAAAGTAAAACATACGCTGCGCCTCTCGTGGAACGCACAATTGAGCGGATGCGAGAGCTGGGGTACGTGGATGATATGAAATTTGCACTTTGGTGGATTGAACAGCGACAAAGTTTTAGGCCTAAGGGCAAGCGGTTAGTGGTTGCTGAGCTTGGATCCAAAGGGGTATCTGCAAAAGTCGCTGAAGCTGCATTTTCTTCTTTGGCTGAGACGTTGATAGATCAGACAGAGGCAGCCAAAGGTGTTTTAGGGAAAAAGCTACATATTTGGCGTTTGCTTGACCTACAGACTCAAAAAAAGAAAGCCTATGATTTTTTATATAGGCGTGGGTATGACGCAGATACGATTGGGCGCGTCGTTGACGATTTGGTCCAAAAGGGCTAAAATAAGATCACGGTGAAAGGTAATTCCTTTTTCCCGAAGCTATTTTAGAAGAAAGCAACGTATTGTACGTAGGATTATGATTTTTCAAATAATACAATCTTGTGTTCCTACACAATCAGCCACCCACAAATAACGGGTGGTTCTTTTGCTGATCTTCTTCATATAGCCTCAAAGCGTTCGCCAATAAGTAATGGTAGTTAAGAAAGGAATCCATATGTTTGATGTATTAAAAACGTTATCTGGTTTGGTTAAGCCTAAAAGTAAATCACAAGTGTCTGTAGTAGCTTCTACTCCGGTAGCGGCAAAACAAGTGCAGAATCCCCCCAAAAAAGGTAAAAAGGCGGCTCACGAAGCTCCACAGCCTCAAGTTGACTATGATGCAGAGCTTCGTCTTGCGCAGGCTCAAGCTCAGGCTCAGGCTCGCGAGATTTTGCTCGAGGCAAAAGACGAAGCACTTCGTATACGTCGTGAAGCAGAGGGCGAAGCCCGAAATATGCAAGATAGTGTACGTCAGCGGGAGATGGCTATAGACCGTAAAGAGGCCGCTGTCGAAGTACGAGAGAAACACACCACCGATCTTGAGGGTCGTTTGGATAAAGCAAAGCAAGAAACTGAAGTAAAGCAAAAAGAGGTTATAGAGAAGTTGCAAAAAACTGCACATTTGACACATGACGAGGCCAAAGACCTCATCCTCTCTGAGTTGAAAAATACTCTCCGTGAAGAAATGGCAAAAGAAGTGAGAGAAGCAGAAGCGACAGCGAAAGAAGAGGCAGATTCCAAAGCACGCGAAATTTTGGTTGACGCCATGCGTCATGGTGCTACAGATTATGTGAGCGAATACACAGTATCAGTGATTAAAGTCACAGACGAAGCTGTCAAAGGTCGCATTATCGGAAAAGAAGGTCGAAATATTCGCGCGTTTGAAACGGCCACTGGTGTAGACGTGGACTTAGATGAAGAAGGCGTTATACGTCTTTCGTGTTTTGATCCAGTCAGGCGTGAGATTGCTCGAGTGACTCTCGAACGACTTCTTCGTGATGGTCGAGTACAGCCAGTGCGTATCGAGGAGCTAGTTGAGCAAGTCAAAAAGGAACTTGAGCGCATTATGTTTGAAGAAGGACAGAAGCTTTGCCATACAGTGGGGGTGTACAATTTGCCTCCACCACTTGTGGCTATGCTTGGTCGATTTAAATATCGATACTCATATGGACAAAATTTGATCGCCCACACTCTTGAAGAGACCAAAATTGGTATTGCTCTTGCACAAGAAGTTGGAGCTGATGTAAACATTGTTCGACTTGGGTGTTTGTTGCACGATATTGGAAAGGTTGTCGCCGATAAAGAAGGAAACCATGTGACGCTCGGAGTCGAGTTGCTCAAAAAATATGGTTTACCGCAGAAAGTTGTGGATTGTGTGGCCCAACACCATGAAGATATACCATTCTCAAGTCCAGAATCTATGTTGGTATACATAGCAGACGCAATTTCCGGAAGTAGACCAGGGGCGCGCTATGAAAATTATGAGGAATATGTCAAACGCCTTCGTGACTTGGAAGACATAGCCAAATCACACCAAGGAGTGACCGAAGCGTTTGCGTTTCAAGCGGGCCGTGAGGTTCGTGTGGTTGTCGATCCAGGAACTGTGGACGACGCGACAGCGATCGCTATGGCTCGAGAAATTCGTGATGAAATCGGTAAAAAAGTTATCGTTCCTGGAACGATAAAAATTACTGTTGTTCGAGAGCTTCGTGCGGTCGAGACATACAAATAAATAATATTGTTGCTCTAGCAATCTAATCGCAACAGAGGTTTTGATTTAGATTGTCATAGATAGACGCACAAAATGATGTATTGACACAACGCTCTGCATCTTCTACATTGCCTCATAGAGGTTGTTACAACAATCTTCATAAAAAAATGTCTTGTTCTATCCCTCTGCCCCAAAGGAGGTGAGTTCATAAACATGACAAAAGCAGATTTAGTAGAAGTCGTTGCAAAGAAAGCAAATCTTACAGCAAAGGCAGCACGAGAATCAGTCGCCGCAGTATTTGGTGCCGTCACTGACGCATTAAAAAAAGGTGATAAAGTAGTCGTTACGGGTTTTGGAACCTTTATGGTTCGATCACGTAAGGCTCGCACAGGTCGAAATCCACAAACTGGATCAGCGATCAACATTCCAGCACGTAAGACCCCTGGTTTTACCGCTGGGAAAGCACTTAAGAAAGTTGTCCGATAACATCGGTCATTTCTTTTGGTCCAATAAGAGGCTCCCCAATATTAGGTGAGTCTCTTTTGGTATACTGAGGCAATATGGTTATAGAAGTCTCACATCTTACCAAACAATACTCAGTAGTTAAAAAAGAAGAAGGTCTTATGGGTTCGCTTCGATCTCTCGTTTCACGAAGAAGTGAGATTGTTACAGCAGTGAATGACGTGTCGTTTACTATCGACAAAGGAGAGCTCGTAGGATTTATTGGTCCAAATGGCGCGGGCAAAACCACTACACTCAAGTGTTTGTCAGGATTACTTTATCCTACGCGCGGTACTGTGTCGGTATTGGGTCATGCACCATTTAACAGAGATAAGGACTTTCTGAAACGAATCTCCCTTGTTATGGGGCAGAAAAATCAGCTGTGGTGGGATTTACCTGCGGCCGAGACATTTGTTCTTAATCGAGAAATTTATGAAATCCCACAAGATCAGTATCATAAAACATTAGGCGCACTGACAGATTTACTAGATGTGGGCACACTCCTTCATGTGCCTGTGCGCAAGTTATCACTCGGCGAGCGGATGAAAATGGAGCTGATTGCAGCTCTTATCCATAGACCACAAGTGTTATTTTTAGATGAGCCCACCATAGGTCTCGATGTGGTTATGCAAAAAAAGATGCGAGACTTTTTGAAAGAATATAACGCGACGTATAAGTCTACAATTCTTTTAACATCACATTATATGGAAGATGTGCGGCAGTTGGCCAAGCGCGTGATCATTATCGATCATGGGTCACTATTGTATGACGGAAAATTAGATAGTTTAGTAAAGAAATTTGCTAAGTATAAGACACTTTCTATCGTGTTGGATTCTTATGTTCCTCCCGCACAATTTAGCCTCATTGGAGAAGTTATATCATACGATTTTCCTCGTATAGTAATTCGAGTACCCAGAAACGCTTCTAACGTAGCTGCTGCGCAAATTTTAGAGAAATTTCCCGTTGAGGACCTCACTATAGAAGAGCCTGACATGGAAGATATAATTCGCGACGTGTTTACGAAAGAGTCTTGATATGCGTATTTTACGAATTGTCGCATTGCATTTCCAACAAGCATTGCAATACAGGAGTAGGTCATTTTTATGGTTTTTATTGGCGCTACTTAATCCCGCTATTTATTTATTATTTTGGCGTGCTGCAATACATTCTGGTCATATAGTCGGTACACCCGTCGTGTTTGGTGAAATTGCGTCGTATTATTTGCTTGTGGTTATTGCGGGGGCTTTGCTTATCGCACATGTCGAAGAAGATGTGGCTGTCATAGACATTAAACAGGGTGGGCTAGTGAAATATTTACTCAAACCATATTCGTATTTTTGGATGAAGTTTATCGAAGAGATACCATACAGAATTATTCAGGGTGCATACGGGTGGATAGGCTTACTAATCATGTTACTTATATTTGGCAATATACTAAAAGTCGTACATGACCCCCTACAGATTTTGTATGCGATTTGTATATCTGTTGCTGCATTTTTTTTGTCGTTTGTATTTAAGATGGTCATTGGGATTGTTACATTTTGGATCGATGATTTTTCGGGATTACAACAACTTATGTTTGTGTTGATATCATTGTTTGCTGGATTTATACAACCCATAGAGTATTTTCATCCCATACTCCGATCAATTGCATTAGTCACCCCATTTCCCTACATGATTTATTATCCGGTGGTAGCGTGGACTGGAGCACTACCGGTCTCTGAAGCGTTACAAATATTTCTTATTCAGCTGACTATTATCGGAGTATTTTCGTGTGTCTATATGGTGTTATGGAAAAAAGGTGTGAAAGAGTTTACGGGAGTAGGACAATAATATGAAACAGTATCTTCGGGTGTATCGACAGCTTTTGTACATGAACTTTATGGTGCTAGTCATTTATCGCTCTAACTTTATCAACTCTATGCTCGCTACCGTTGGGTGGGGATTATTTTCGTTGTACTCTGTGGTAATTTTAACTGCAAAGACTACTGAAATATTTGGCTGGTCTCGGAATGAGTTGTTGTTGCTCAATGGATACTATGGATTAATTATAGGTGTTTTTCACGTGTTTTTTTCGCGAAATCTTGAGCGATTTTCATCTATCATACACAACGGACAGTTGGATAGTATTTTGACAAAACCCATGGATTCTCAGTTCATGCTGTCCTTTTGGATGGTGAACTATACCAGTCTTGCCCGTATTGTGATCGCTGGGTGGTATGTATGGTATATGGGAGGGATAATGCAAATTCAACTTACACTGTTGAGCGCAATCGAGTTTATCGCGTTGTCTATAACGAGTCTAATCTTACTGTATGCGGTGTGGTACACCGTCGTGTCGTGCACGATATGGTTTACAAAACTTTCAAATGTGGTTGAGCTTATGTATAACATTACAGGTATGGCCCGATACCCTCAGGAGATGTATACGCAACTTGCTTGGTATATCTTTGCGATTATTATGCCCTTAACACTTCTGATCACTACCCCTGCAAAGATATATTTAGGGCAGGGCTCAATAGGGGATATTATGTTGCTTGTAAGTTTTTCTTTTATATTTTTTGTTGCCTCTCGAAAATTTTGGAAATTCGCACTTCGATATTATACGAGCGCAAGCTAAATTGTGAGTAGACTTGATGCAATCGATATATGTTTGTATACTAGATATATATGCTACCCAAAGCCAAGAAAAAACGAGTTGTCGCTAAATTTTCTGTAGAGGCAGGCCCTGTGGAGCTGCACGAGGAAAATGAAGATACACAAGAAGCCGTGGCAGAACCCCCCATGAGACAAGTAGTTGAAGTGGTTGAAGAAGATAAAATTCCCGATGCACTAGAAATCATAAAGGAGAACGCAAAAGAAATAGAGGAGGAAGTCGAAGCGATAGAGGAAGAGGTGCAGACTTCTGTGGCGTCACCATCTGTCGAGATCACTGAAACACAACAAGCAGAAGAAGCGGCAGAGGAGGCACAGCACTCAAAAGATGTGGTCGGTTCACTTTTCACCAAAGAACCTAGCGGTATTTCTCCTGAAATCACCGTCGTGGGTAAACGAGATACATCACTTGGTATTTGGGTTGGGGCGATGTTAGGGATTGCGCTTGCAGTAGGCGTGTCATTGGTTGTGTTGGTCCGAGGGCCTCAGACATTTACATCCATGATCCCAGCCAAACTCACACCAACAGCTATTCCCACAGTTGCACCAACTGCAACACCGGCAGTTGCAGTAAGTCGCAAGGATATTCAAGTAAAAGTCCTCAATGGCGGCGGAGTGGTAGGTGCAGGAAGTAAGATGAAAGCGTTTTTGGAAGATAAAGGGTACACCGTGTCAGAGGTTGCCAATGCTGATGAGTACACATACGAAACGACCGAGATTAAAGTTAAGACAGGGAATGATGCAATTAGTAAAATGTTGTCAGACGACCTGAAGGCAGACTATTCATTGGGTTCTACATCAGCAGATCTAGATGAGGACGCCTCATATGACGCAGAGGTCATCGTAGGAAAAGAGTAATTCTTCATGAAGTATAAAGCAATTTTCTTAGATGTAGATGGAACGTGTGTCGTGCATGGGGTGGATAACCTCCCTTCTGATCCAGTAGTCAGCGCCGTGTCGCGATGCATAGAAGCTGGGGTGGCGGTAGGACTTGCCACGTCGCGTCCACTTCGCTCTGTGATCGCAATTATCAACCACCTCAAACTTTCTTCGTATTGCGTGATTTCTAGTGGGTCACAGATATATGACCCACGTACAAATCAGATAGTCACTGAGAAATTGATTCCTCGAGAGTCTATATCTCAAATTTGGGATATAGCGCGAAAGCACAACGAGGAAGTGAAGCTTTTTGATGGAGTAAATGAAGTGAGTATGGACGAAGGGGCGATCCCTACCAAAGTTATGGGCATGTGGTTCCCTAAGTTAGCACCAAGTGTGCTGGTGGCAATAGATGAACAAATTAAACAAGCTCATGGGGTAGCTACTCACCGAATGGAGGCGTGGGAAGATGGATATGAATGTCTGGATATAACCAACAGTGAAGCCTCGAAACATCATGGAGTTTTAGATGTATGTGCGATGCTCGGAATACAAACACGAGAGTGTATTGGGGTTGGGGATGGGTATAATGATTTCCCGCTTTTACTTGCTTGTGGGTTAAAAATCGCGATGGGAAACGCGGTCCCTGAGCTTAAAGCTGTCGCTGATTTTGTGGCCCCAACAGTAGGAGAAGATGGTGTGGCAACAGTGATAGAAAAATTTATCCTCAACCAATAGTGTATGGAAAAATTACTGATTGTATGTGGTCCCACAGCATCTGGAAAAACCGCACTAGCTCTCGATTTGGCCAAAAAATATAACGGCGAACTGGTAAACGCAGATTCAAGACAGTTGTATGAAGGCTTGGGTGTCGTCACAGGGAAAGACGTATCTGACAGTGCTACACCCACCATTGTGGAGCGCTTCTCGTATAAAGGGAGTACGTATCTTATAAAAAAATTTGAAATGAACGGTATCCCTATATGGTTATACGATTTGATTCCTTCTCATATTTCCGTCAGTATCGCGATATATCAAGTGGCCGCACGTTTGGCTATAGACCATATTCGAAAGAAAGGAAAGCTACCTATTCTTGTCGGTGGAAGTGGTCTGTATATTAGATCGATTGTGGATACAATCGATACTATACAGGTGCCACAAGATGAACAACTAAGGGCAAAACTTACTCGTTTGACTGTCGTTGAGCTGCAAGATGTACTTTCACGGGTTGATAGTGAGAAATTTGCACATATGAATCATTCCGACAAGCATAATCCTCGTAGGCTTGTGCGTGCCATCGAAGTGGCGCAGTCGTATAAAAAAGTGACAAATAAACGCGATTCGCAGGTTCAACCATCCGTCGATACGTTTTGGATTGGGTTGCGTCACACAGAGGAGTCGTTACGTAGTGCGATCGCTAATCGTGTGACCTCTCGATGGGAGAATGGTGCCATAGAAGAAGTTCGTGTTTTGCGAATAGCAAATAATTCTCCCTCTATAATGACTTCGTTGGGTGTTACATCAATACTGGCCTATGTTGATGGCACATGTACAGCGAGTGACGCGAAGGCTGCGTGGGTTAGGGAGGAAGCTGCGTATGCCAAGCGACAAATGGTGTGGTTTCGAAAAAACCCTCAGATTGTGTGGTTTGACGTATCAGAAAATACGCTTTATGATCAGGTAGAGAAGCGCGTTGACGCATGGTATACTAAGTTTTGATATGAAACCTGTTAAAGTTGAGCTGTCGTATAAAACTATCGTATTTACCCTCGTATTGTTGGTCGCTATTTGGTTTGTGCTTCAGATTCGAGACATTCTATTTTTGCTGTTTATTTCTTTTATACTCATGTCTGCGCTTCGGCCGATAGTTGATTGGATGGAGAAGTTTAGAATCCCAAGAATTGTATCTATATTTTTATTGTACACGCTCGTATTTGGAGTGTTTGGTGCTTCTATCGCGGGTATTATCCCGACTCTCGGCTCCCAATCTGCTAAATTATTTGCGGAGTTTCCTGATTTTATACGGCGCGTATTTCCTGCCGTTACGCTCGATTTACAAGGAATTACTCGGCAAATTGCTCCAGTGGGAGAAAATTTGATAAAGGTCACCGTTGGAATATTTTCAAACTTGCTAGCGATGTTTACTGTGATGACATTTACATTTTATTTTCTTTTAGAGCGTCGGCATTTGCGAGATTTTCTCTCGGGTTTGTTGGGGGCTGGTATGGGAGAGCAGGTGTTTGCTGTGTTGTTGCGAGTGGAAAAACGTTTGAGCGCTTGGGTGCTGGGTGAGTTGTTTTTGATGGCGTTAATTGGAACGTTATCGTATATTGGTTTAGTATTTTTACAAATAGAATATGCGTTACCACTCGCTATTTTTGCTGGCTTACTTGAGATAGTTCCGACAATTGGTCCGACCATCTCTGCGATTCCAGCGATTCTTGTCGCATTTTCTCAGGCGCCTCTTTTGGCCCTTAGCGTGGCTGCACTTTATATAATTGTTCAGCAGATAGAGAACAACATCGTCGTCCCCATGGTTATGCGAAAAAGCGTTGGATTACCGCCAATTTTGACAATTTTAGCTCTTATGATTGGTGGAAGGTTTGCAGGAGTTACAGGGGCAATCCTTGCGGTTCCCATACTACTCACTGTTCAGGAAATTATCGCATCTTTGCCAAGTAATCCTACAAATTCAGAAAAAAAGTAGTGCACCTTGAGAGCCTCATAAGCCAGATTCTGTTTTAATTATTCTCATTTCTCTAATGCCCGCAATCTTTGATCCTCCCGAATGCGTGGTGGTAACGGATCGGTCGTCGGTTGCAGCAAGTAGGATTGCCATCGTTTCACCCATCTTCCACAAGCTATTGAGCTCAAGGCTGATGATCGTCTCTGTGGCTCTCTTACCCAGTCAATTCTGGATTCGTCCCCGACTGCTTTCGCAGTCGTGGGCACTCGATCTCGATATCAACTTACGTTGATATCGGATGGAGAGCTTGCGCTCTCTCCTTCCGCATTCTGCTGTCTGGACTTTCCTCTCCGATATAAAATCGGAGCGAGAATTCGGGCTCTCAAAGTGCACGTGTAGTATACCATATGACCTATAGTAGTTTCTACGTCAACATTGTTTTTCTGTGGCAAGTTTACTATTGTAAAAGAGATGCTAGCAAAAATACTTTCAGGTGCAGTTGTCGGTCTTGAGGCTGTACCAGTTATAGTTGAGGTTGATATTGCGTCGCAGGGACTGCCATCGTTTACTATCGTTGGATTGCCAGATAAAGCAGTGGAAGAAAGTAGGGAAAGAGTTCGTGCCGCGATCAAAAACAGCGGGGCAGAATTTCCAGCGAAGCGTATAACAGTAAATTTAGCACCCGCAGATTTACCAAAAATTGGCCCTGCCTATGATTTGCCTATAGCGCTTGGAATTCTTATCGCGTCAGGTCAGTTACCGCCGCAAAAATCAGACGCTTTGTATATCGGTGAATTGTCTCTGGACGGTGGATTGCGTCATACAAATGGTATATTACCGCTTGCGATGTTGGCGAAGGAAAAACGATTAACAGATAGTGTATATGTTCCATCTCAAGATGCACAGGAAGCTGCCATGATAAGCGGGGTGTATGTGTATGGCGTCGTTTCTTTACTTGCTCTATATCATCACCTGACAGGGTCAGTGAAGCTTGCACCTGTACAACATATATCCTTTTTGGATTTACCAGTTCAATCAGGTTTTGAGTTTGATATGGCTGATATAGTTGGGCAGGAACAAGTGAAGCGTGCATTAGAGATAGCAGCGGCAGGTGCACACAATATGTTTATGCAGGGTCCCCCAGGGGCTGGAAAAACTATGTTAGCCAGAACGCTTCCTTCTATTTTGCCGTCACTTACTGAAAGCGAGGCTCTAGAAGTGACAAAAATATATTCTGTAACCGGTAATTTACCAGCAGGAGAATCGATGATCAAATTCCGGCCGTTCCGTGCTCCACATCACACCACGAGTCGCATAGGTTTGATTGGTGGAGGTACCCATCCGGCACCGGGGGAGATTTCTCTCGCGCATCGTGGGGTGTTATTTTTGGATGAATTCCCAGAGTTTCCGAGACATGTATTAGAGGCACTTCGACAACCTATCGAAGATGGAGTGGTTACCATATCGCGTGCGGTAGGCACAGTGCGATATCCTGCGACGTTCATGTTGCTTGCTGCAGCAAATCCATGCCCTTGTGGCAATTTTGGTTCAGAAACAAAACGTTGCACGTGCGTTGCTGGGCTTATAAGCAGATATCAGAAACGCGTTTCTGGACCGATTATAGATAGAATCGATTTGCATGTACATGTGCCCGCAGTAAAGTCTGAAAAATTTACTGATACATTTATAAAAAGTGAATCATCGTTTGTTATACAAAAAAGAGTAGAGAAGGCGCGCCTCTTGCAGTTGGCGCGATTTGCAGAAACAGATAGAAAAGCAAATGCAGATATGACAACTCGTGATGTGAGAGAATACTGTGTATTATCTAATGACGTGAATATATTTTTGCGGCAAGCAGTGTCGCGACTAGGACTGTCGGCTAGAAGTTATTATCGAGTGATAAAAGTCGCTCGTACAATCGCAGATCTCGCTGGGTCTACAAATATCGTATTACTACATATAGCGGAGGCGCTGCAGTATAGACCAAAAGAATCGCTATGAAACACAGCGCGCGTTTATCGTTATTTCTTCGGCATTGGCACATCTATGCTTTTCTTCTAATTTTCATTCTTGGGTGTGGATTGAGATTTATTCACTTGTCTGGTTGGATGTGGGATATGGGAGGATACGACGAGAGTCGTGATATGTTGATCGCCAGTCACTTAGTGGAGCATGGAGACTGGGTATGGCGAGGTCCGTTGGCTGCTGGAGGGTTTAATATTTTGGCTAATTCCCCCTTTTATTATTATTTCATCGCGGCCATATGGGCAGTGAGTAGAACACCCGAAGTGTTTATGGTGGTATGGGCTATTGTTATGGCTTCTATAATCCCATTGGGTTATACGTTGGGAAATAGACTGTGGGATAAACCAGCTGGTCTTTATATAGCATTGTTATTTGCAGTGCATCCTACATTCGTAGAAATGGGAAAATTCTTAAGTCAGGTGAATCTCGTGCCGTTATGGGTAGTAATCGTTCTAAATATGTTGATTTCTAAGAAACGATGGGGTTATGTTCAGCTTTTGTTAGGGCTTACTGTCATTTTTTTGGGATTACATATTCATTACGGTTCACTTCTTGTTGTGGGAAGCTTTTTCATTTGGCAATGTTGGATATGGTGGCATGATTCAAATATTAGTTCGCCGATTTTGCGTATCATAAGTGTGACGCTTGTGACACTGTGTCTGGTATGGGTATGGGTATACTCAACCTACAAATACGCCCCATTTGATCAGTTTCTTTTTATTGTTTTACATCTGCAGAATGCTCACCCAAGTAATACTCGCATGGCTTTGGAAGCTATGAAAAGCGTCGGAACTTTACTGTGGATTGGCACGTTTGATCTACGAGCTATGTTTTTTGGGGTGATTGGGATAGTTGGGTATGTTTTTGGGTTTGCATCGAAATTATTTTCAGTACATGTACGCAATTTTTTTATATGGGGACTTGTATGCATAGTATTGGCATATATTATGGTAGGCATATATCTTGGTCGAGTACCTTTGTCGTACCTTTATAGTTTGTTGCCATTTTATATCGTTATGTATGGTATTTTTTTCCGACGCATATATGAATCAAATCGATTCTTGGGTGTAATAATTTTTGTACCAGTTATTGCGATATTTTCCACGCAGTCATGGCAGCGGATGCAGCCACAAGGATATACGTCAAATTATCTCAGGTATAAAGATATCTCAACAGCAATCGTTGGGGATTATCGTTCTTTGAAGGATGCGAATAGATCTTTTGATGTGCCATCGTTTATTGTAGAGACGTTTTCAACACCATCGTATGCAGTCTTTGACGAGTGGGCGAATGGAAGCGCGTGGTATTGGGTTGAAAAAATGCTAAACAAAAAACTCGTTACAATAAACGCAGAGGGAAATTTTCAGGCGCTTATAGCTAGACCTAGATATGCATACATAATATGTGATCATGGTGATGCTGGTAGGAGCGCTATACAATCATGCCTGCATAAATTATCACTAAAAAATAAATATATTTTATCTGTGTATGATGATATATTTTCGTCAGATTATTATACAGTTTGGAGATTTAGAGTGATGGATTCAATGCCTTCAGATTCTAGTGATGAATAGAAGGAATGACGTTTGGTCCGATAGGGTTATGTTTGTGAGATTTTGGTTATACCCAGTATATGTATCATATGAAATATAAAGATTTGCGCGCAGCATTCGTGAAACATTTTGTAGTATTTGTATTTATTTTTGTGATGGTTCTTGGGATCGGGTTACGGCTAACGAATAATGTGTATTGGATATGGGGAAATGACGCATACGATGAAAGCAGGGATATGTTGGTGGCCCGACACATGGTTGAATATGGTGATTGGGTTTGGCGAGGACCATTTGCTGCAGGTGGTCAAAACATTCTCGCAAATTCCCCGTTTTATTATTATGTGATCGCTGCTATTTGGTATCTAACACGATCCCCTGAAATGTTTATGGTAGTTTGGGCGCTCTTGATGGCCAGCGTTATTCCTATCGGGTATGGTGTTGGAAGTCGATTGTGGGATAAGTCTACCGGATTGTGGATTGCGTTACTATTTGCAGTACATCCAGCATTTGTTGGGATGAGTAAGTTATTAAGTCAGGTTAATCTTATTCCGGTTTGGGCACTTTTGATGATTTACCTTCTGACTAATATCAGGCCATGGAATATTTTTCACATAACCATCGGCCTTAGTGTGCTATTTTTGGGATTTCATATTCATTATGGGTCAATGATTATGTTGACAGGTTTTGGCGTCTGGATATGTTGGATATGGTGGCATCATGCAGCGGTAAAGTCAGTGCTTGGTCGGATTATTTATCCGATAATACTCGCAGAGTATCTATTTTTGTTATGGGTATATGTGTCTTACAAAGTGGCGCCGTTTGATCAGTTCAATTTTATTGAAATAAATTTAGAAGGATCTCATCCAAATGTATTGATGATGTTTGATCGCGCAATAAAAGACATAGGTTTTTCGCTATGGCCATCCGCGTATGGCTATAGGGCAATATTTGTAGCAGTGATTGGGCTTCTTGGGTGTGTTGTAGGTACCATGACAAACATTTTTACTCCCCGAGTTCGCAATTTTTGTTTTTGGGGAGCCGTGTGTTTGATAAGCGGGTATATAAGCGCATCCCTGTATCGCGGAACGTTGTCTGTAACGTATCTATACAGCTTGTTGCCATTCTATATCATCATATTTGGTTTATTTATGCGACATCTATTTGATAAAAATCGATATATAGGTGCGATTGTCTCGGTAACTATTTTAGTGTATTTTTGGGGATTCGCTGTGCGAGAAATGAGACCGTTTACGCTGGAGTCGTATTATCTAAAATATGAAAAGATAGCAAATGCTATAGTTGCTGACTATGGTAAAAATAATGACGTAACACAAGAGGCTGTTCCTTCATTCGTGCTTGCGACCCTTTCGTCATCCCCAAGTTTAGTGTACGACGCATGGGGGAATGGTAGTTCATGGTATTGGCTTGAAAAGAAGTATAAGAAAAAATTAGTCAATTTGTCAGATACGGTGACAAATTTTTATCCACGTGTGAAAGATCCAAGATTTTTTTATGTCGTGTGCGATCATCGTGAAAGCGTGGATGGGGCAAAAATATGTTTGAAACGGTTTACAGGAGTACGAGATTATCTTTCTCCTTCGTTTGATGAAATTTATCATACGAGTAGATTTACTGTTTGGAAATTTTATATCACCTCGCCTGTTCTCAGTGGTGTATATAATCTTGCGTATGATGAGTTATTACACAAAAAATGAGTGAAAAAAGATATTTGTTTATTCGTTTTGTGGTTTTGATTTGTCTATTTGTAGCACTTGGATCGAATATAAAGCAATTTATACCATTCGTTCCAATGCATACTGACGAGGTTTCTTGGTTTTTCCATATAGACGCTTTTAAAAAAGCTGTGATCGAAAAAGATATCACCTCCGATTTTTGGCAATCGTATGAGAGCTATGATCATCCGCCCTTGGTTAAGTATATCTATGGCGTCTATATGTGGACACGCGATGCACACGTGTTTATGGAGAGAGATGTGTTAGAGCATGAGTGGGGGCGATGGGCTATATATACGAATGCACATTTTATAGACGAGGGATTTCCTGTTTTTCGATCGTATATATTGCGATTGCGTGATATAAATTGGTTTGCACTGATGGGCACACTTGTCGGATTTTACGTTTTTCTCGTAACTTTTTATGTTCATTGGGTTGTCGCCATGACGGGTGTTATATTTTTAGCGCATAATTCGTTATTTTTACAGGAGATGATTCATGCAACCTCAGACGCATATATGGTGTGTTTTATGATTTGGTCACTGGTGCTATATATGGTAGGTATGCAGAAGAAAAATGACGCGTTGATATATGCGGCATTTTTTCTTTCAGCTGCGAGCGTGAGTAGTAAGTTATCGGGAATTGTGTCATGTATAGTGCTGTGTACGTATAAATTGGCGCAAATTATTTCTGAGGAACGCAAACGGAAAAATATGGCGATTCAGACATTGTTGATGGTGTGTGTAATATTTGGAGTGTGGGTTGCGATAAATCCTACTCTGTATACTGCCCCCATAAAAAATACGATTTTATATGCCACATTTCGTATAGATCAGACCCAGCGAATAGCATATCTTGATCAAGACTCTGCATTGCCCGATATAGCAAGCAGGGTGCGTGCTGTTTGGTGCACGTTGGTTCAACATGATTGTGTTGGATTTTTTGAAAAGGGTACGTTTACAGTAGTTTTTGGAATAAATGCTCTGTTGATACTTGGTGGTTTATTTTACTTATTTCAGCATAGCGCCAGTCGGCACAAGGAACGTTTGTTAGTGTTTATATTTTTGTTTGTAACAATTGTATGGACTACATGGTTTATACCGTTGCATTATGGACGATATTATTTACCCATACAAATAGGAGTTTTTTTTATTTCAACATGCGGGATAGAAACAATTCGTTTAATAACTCTTCAGATTTTGAAAAACAAAACCCCCGTCTTTCGACGGGGGATTTTTGATAAAACGTCTTAACAAAAAGTGAATATTAGCCACCGATTTTGTACATACCGGTTCCGCAAACTGGGCATTTGCCTTTCATTGCTGGTTTGCCGTTTTTCATCGTGACTTTTACTGCTTTGTCGTCATCTCGCTTTGCGCGACATTTGACACAATACATAGTTGCCATAGTAGATATTCACCTCCTTTCGATAAGACACAAATACAATTATTTCAAATATCGTGATAGGAGCAGTTCACCGACGATAATGGCCACCGAAAAAATAACAGTTTTTATCAAATCATGTTTTATCGCAACGTGTTCGATGTGAAGCGCACTGGTTTCTGCTTTTGCTCTTGCTTGTGGAATAGCATACATAATTTGACTAGTCACAATAGGCGATTGGAGCGGGGTATGCTGAACAGAAATTGAGGGTTGTCGACGGACAGCAGGTTGTCGATGTGCTTCGGCGAGTAGTTTTGCTTTTTTTGTTTTCTTTGGCATAGCTCGAGCCTCGTGCGCATGAGCGTAGCATAGTATATTTAAACTTGTCAACTTTGTTAGCTTCATATCACGCCTAATATTTTTTTGAAACAAGAAATGATTAGGCTCGAAAGGTTCGGGTCATTGACAACATGAAAACGAGAATCGTACCATGGTGAATACTAATGGTGCTCAACAATTCTATTTTAGTTTGGATAATTTTTTTGGGATGTTTGGCGTGGCTTTCTGTGCTCACATTCTTGCTAGTTCGGATGATAAGCCATTATAATAAGTTAGGCGAGGGAAGTGAAAAGCAGAACTTGAAGGGAGTTTTAGAGGACATACTCAGGACCCAGCAGGGCTTAGTGAAAAAATCAAGCGAACTTGAAGCTGCTGCGAAGTATTTATCGACACAAGGGGAACTGCATATACAGCGTATTGGAATAGTTCGTTTCAATCCGTTTGCAGATACAGGAGGCGCACAGAGTTTTTCTATAGCGCTTTTAGACGGAAGGGATAATGGAATCGTGATGACCTCGCTCTATGGTAGAGCGGGTAACAGGTGGTACGTAAAAGAGATTGTGGTAGGAAAAGGGAAAGAGCATGAATTGTCAAAAGAAGAACAGGAAGCAATTCGATCAGCTAATCGAGGAGGGAAACATTTATGAATAAACAACAGTACATAACGACAACTATCGTTGGGCTAGCTATCTACCTCATAGCTACCGGTATTTCGTTTGCTGGATTTTCTTATTTTTCAAAGACATCTTCTGTTGGTGCTCCAGTTGTCAACACGAATGGTTCACAGTCTCACTTCGTGATTGATCCGTCAGTTCCTCGTACTGAGACGTGCCCGATAAATGGCAAACTTTACACTAAGCAAGAAAAACAAGTATGGGAAACTCATCCGCCATTAGCGGTCATGATAGAAAATCACGAAGAATCTCGACCACAATCTGGACTTTCTTCCGCTGATGTGGTCTACGAAACAGTCGCAGAAGGAGGGATAACGAGATTCATGGGTATATTTTATTGCGGGATTGCAGCGGCGCCAGTAAATATGGCTCCCGTTCGAAGTGCTCGAACATATTTTCTTCCATGGGTGCTTGAATACAATGCCTTGTATAACCATGTAGGAGGCGCAGGGAGATGTGAAGATCCGACTGTAGATGAGCGGGCAAAAGCGTTGTGTCAGATAGAACAATACAAAATTCGGGATATGGATCAGTTTGGTATTTCATTCCCTACCTGTTATCGAAATTATGATCGATTAGATCGCCCAGTTGCTACAGAACACACTATGGTGTGTGTCACTGACAAATTGCTCAAAATTGCAGCGCAACGAGGTTGGACCAATGTCGACGCCAAAGGGGTCGCGTGGGATAAAGATTTCCAGCCATGGAAATTTAAAGACGATGCAAAAGAGTCTGAGCGAGGCACTGCTACGTCTATCAGTTTTGTATCATGGAAAGGATACGAAGCCTCATATGGAGTTAAATGGGAATATGACAAATTGGCAAATGCATATAAGCGATTTAATGGTGGGGTGGCACACGTAGATCTCGAAACAAAACAACAGCTCGCAGCCAAAGTTGTGGTTGTCATGTTTGCAAAAGAAACTGGTCCAGTGGACGAACATGCGCATCTGTTGTATAACAACATAGGTTCAGGTGATGGTATCCTCTTCCAAGATGGAAAGCCCGTGAAGATTACATGGAAGAAAGAAACTAAATCATCTAGAACTAAGTTTTTTGATAGTTCAAACAAAGAAGTGTCATTGGTAAAAGGTCAGATCTGGGTGGAAATGTTGCCTATAGGCACACCAGTGACGTACTAAATATATACAATGAGACTCATTTATTTCTTTCTAACACCTGCCCCAAGGATGAAGGAGGATTATGCTTCTTGAAGACCTAATAATTTCGAGAGTTCGAGTAAAAGTATTGACACTTTTTCTTACAAATCCAGGCACGATGTATCATGTGCGAGAGGTTGTGCGACAAGTAGGCGAAGAGATAAATGCAGTACGTCGAGAGCTCGCGCATCTAGAGAAGGGTGGCATGCTTTCCAAAGAGCAACGTGCCAATCGCCTGTTTTATAGTTTCAGAAAAGAATATCCATTGTATTACGAGCTCATGGAGCTTATCGCCAAAACTACTGGGTTGGGTTGGGATATAGTAAAAAACAAAGCAAAGTTAGGTAAAATAAAATTTGCTATGCTTTCGGGAAGATACATCCGCGGTCTGACACACAAAGGTTCCACAGATATAGATTTACTCATAGTAGGATCCGTAGTGCTTCCAGAGTTGTCGCAGCTTGTGAAAGCTGAGGAAGTTCGACGAGAACGGGAGATGAACTATACGGTAATGTTAGAGGAAGAATTTACATTCCGCAAACGAAGACGAGATCCATTCGTGCTTCAAGTGCTTGAAGGGTCTCATGTTATGCTTATAGGTGACGAAGAAGAATTGGTAAACTAATCTCATGTTTAAAAATCCCAGAAGAGTATTTGTTTGGCTCGTTGTTTTAATAATCGCGCTTGCGATTATTGATTTGCCGGAAAATTATCGACTCAAATTTACTGTATTTGGTAAAACGATAGATCGAGTGATCAACCCACCGACGTTTAGATTTTCGCTTTTTGGCAATCGTATAGAAAAAACGTTTACGACGGCACTTGGGTTGGATTTGGCAGGAGGAAGCCATGTGGTACTAGAGGCAGATATGAAAGGTATCCCAAGTAGTGATCGAATAGCCGCGCTTGAGTCTTCTAAAGAAGTCATTGAACGCAGGGTAAATTTTTTTGGGGTAAGTGAGCCTGTAGTACAGACATCTATCGGCGAAAAAACATACCGTATCATCGTTGAGCTTCCAGGGGTAAGTGATGTAGAACGAGCGATAGCCCTTATTGGCCAAACAGCGAAGCTCGATTTTCGAGAAATTACCAAAGCGCCTGAGTCTACAGATGCTGCTACATTTATAATGTTAGAGAATACGAAAAGCGTTGGGATTACTGGCAAAGATCTCAAACGAGCGACACTTGAATACAGTACGCAGACAGGGGAACCTGAGGTGGCTATAGAATTTACTTCTGATGGCGGTGCCAAGTTTGCAGAAGTGACTGATCGGCTTAAAGGGAAACAGCTTGCTATATTTTTAGATAGCTTCCCTGTGACTGCCCCAGTCGTACAGGCAGCGATTACTGATGGCCGCGCAGTGATAACAGGAAGTTTTACTAAAGATGAGGCAAAGGCATTAGCGCTACAGTTGAATGCAGGAGCATTGCCAGTGCCAGTATCGGTAGTTGAGCAGCGCACAGTGGGCGCAACCCTTGGTGCTGAGTCGGTGGCAAAGAGCGTTCGTGCTGGACTTGTTGGGTTATCGCTCGTTGCACTGTTTATGATTTTGCAATACGGCAAGCTCGGGTTATTTGCTGATTTAGCGTTATTGCTATACGGGCTTATGTCTTTTGGTGTTTTTCGTATCTTGGGTATAACGCTTACCCTTCCGGGGATTGCTGGATTTATACTCTCTATCGGTATGGCGGTAGATAGCAATATTTTGATATTTGAACGATTCAAAGAAGAAAAACGCGCAGGGAAACCGTGGAATATTGCCATGGAGCAGGCGTTTGGAAAAGCATGGGACAGTATTCGTGACGCAAATTTCACCACAATTATCACGACGTTAATTCTCTATAACCCTGGGAACTGGCAGTTTCTTCCAGCTTCAGGGTTGGTTCGAGGGTTTGCGGCGACGCTTCTTATTGGTGTGTTGATAAGTTTGTTTACAGGAATTGTCGCCAGTCGTACGTTTATTCGAGTGTTGTATAAAGAGAAAGGAAACGCATGATTAAGTTTAGCAAGTATCTTTGGTTGTACTTTATCATTTCTGGCATAGTGTTAATCCCTGGTATATACACTCTCGCCAGACACGGATTGAAACAGTCTATAGATTTTGCTGGGGGTACACTTCTAGAACTGCGAGTAAACAAATCATTGTCAGAATCAGAGATTCGAGATGTCGGACAGCGTCATAATTTAGAAATAGGAAGTGTCGCCAAAAGTGGAGATGCGTCGTACATTCTACGGATGAAATCTGAGTCACAAGATAAGCTTGTAGCACTCACCACCGATATAGCATCTCGTTCTGGAGCCATCGTATCTATAGTTCGAAGTGAAACAGTGGGACCAGTCTTGGGAAAAGAGTTGCTGTCAAAAGCGACAGTCGCTGCAATACTCGCCATTTCATCAATTCTGCTGTATGTGGCGTATGCATTTAAAAATGTTCGTTTTGGAGTGGCGGCTATTATTGCGCTGATACACGACTTACTGGTGGTATTGGGAATGTTTGCCTTGTTTGGTAGATGGTGGAATGTCGAAGTGGACACATTGTTTGTTACCGCGTTTCTTACCACGATGAGTTTTTCGGTGCATGACACTATCGTCGTGTTTGATCGTATACGAGAATATTTGAAACGGGATCGGACGCGTAAGTTCGAAGAGATTTGTGATATAGCGCTTACTGAGACTATGAACAGGTCACTCACCAACTCACTGACAATCATTTTTATGTTGCTCGCACTTATTTTGATGGGAGGAGAAACCATCAAATGGTTTGTGGTAGCGCTTCTTGTGGGTACAGTTTCAGGGACATATTCATCACCATTTGTAGCGACTCCTGTGCTCATGTTGTGGCATAACTGGGAACAAAAAAAGAAAAATATAAAAAGGGAAGCCTAAATTTATTTTTCCTCGACGTGAAGTTTCTCTAAGTGTGCGAGTAATACATCTCTTTCATTTGTGAGTATATTTTTTTCCACATCTGCAAAAATAGTCTCCAGTACCTCGCCAATTTTTCGACTTGGAGTGATATCAAATATTTTCATAACATCGTGCCCATTGATTTTTAGGTCAGCGACGCCAAACGGCTGAAGCTGTACTTCTTCTATGCGTTTTTTGTAGAGTTCTAGGCGCCATGATGTTTCGAGGGCTCCGCCGCCAAGTCGATCCCCGATGCGAAGCGCTAGGATATCGGAGAGATTTTCTTTGCCAACACGTCGGATAAACCTGCGGATTGCGCTGTCTGTCTGACGCTCGTCGACGCTGAACTGATGCCAACGCACAAGGATGACGAGTTTTTCTTCATCTTTTTTAGAAAGCCGTAAACGGCGAGCTATATGTTTGGCTAGGTGTGCACCTACCACCTCATGGTTATAAAAGGTGACTATGCCACTATCTAATACTTTATACGTTTTGGGTTTACCAAGATCATGAATAAGCGTCGCTAGACGTACGAGTGGATCGGCTGATGGGCAATATTTTAACGCCATGATGGAATGTGTTCCCACATCATAGAGATGATGGCGTTTCGGGCTTTTTTGGGGTATAGCAAAAGATGCTTCAAGCTCTGGAAGAATATATTTCAGAAGTCCCACGTTTTTTAGCACAAGGATTGCATCTGCTGCGTGTTCAGATATTAATATTTTAAAAAATTCTTCTCGTATGCGTTCTGAAGATATTTTCGTGAGAAGACTCGCGTTTGCAGAAATTGCTTGGGAAGTAGATTCTTCTACGGTAAATCCAAGCTGAGCTGCAAATCGTACGGCACGCATCATGCGGAGGGCGTCTTCTAGAAATCGCTTATTTGGATCACCGACAGTTTGAATGAGTTTGTTTTGTATTGCCAAAATCCCTTCATACGGGTCAGTAAGAGTTTTTCCATCGTAGGCAATGGCGTTCATGGTAAAGTCGCGTCGCGAAAGATCTTCGCTCAGTGTAGTACCCCATTCCAGATTATCGGGATGTCTGTAGTCGGTATATTCTTTCTCACTACGAAACGTAGTCACCTCATAGATATCTTCAGGTTTTTCGTCTGGTGAGAGTTTCTCGCCTTTTGCATATATTTTTATCCCAACTGTGCCAAATTGGTTATCATAAAAACTGTTGGGAAATACCCTAAGTATTTCTTCTGGCGTGGCATTGGTCGTAAAGTCCCACCCATGGGTGGTTTTGCCGATCAGTAGATCACGTATAGATCCCCCGACAGCATATGCCTCAAACCCAGCCCTCTGAAGGGTAGTAATAATCTCTATAGCATTGGATGGTAAATCAAGCTTCATGGCTCTTATGATATCATAAGAGCCGATGAAAAAATGGGACATAGGACAAGTATTTGGGGTGGACGATGATTTTTTGCCGGCTGATTTTATCGCAAGCCTATTACGATTTCGTGGTTTGAAATCCCGAGATGAGATTGATGCGTTTTTGATGCCGCCAAACCCTATGCAGTTATCAGCAAAAGACGTCGGTATAGACGCAAAGCAACTTGCTGTTGCAGTGAAACGAATACTAAAGGCAATAGGAAAAAATGAATCTATAGTAGTTTATGCTGACTATGACGCAGATGGAATCACTGCGGGAGCAGTGATGTGGGAAACGTTGTGGGAGCTTGGAGCACGTGTCATGCCATATATTCCTCACAGGGTAGATGAAGGGTATGGGCTTTCAGAGAAGGGGATCGACGCAGTGCGCGCACAATTTGATCCAGCGCTTATCATCACTGTGGATCACGGAATTACAGCGCGGGATAAGGTGGAATATGCGAAAAAATTAGGCATCGAGATAATTATTTCTGATCATCATGTCAAACCAGAAAGTCTTCCAGACACAACAATAGTTCACACCACAAATTTAGCCGGAAGTGGAGTGTCTTGGTTTCTAGCCAAGGAGGTTTTTCGGGCTGCCAAGGGCGAAGATAAAGGACAAATGATTGATCTTTTAGCACTTGCTACTATAGGAACTATCGCGGATCTTGTTCCGCTTGTAGGGTCCAATAGATCCATAGTGAAATTTGGACTTGTTGCGTTATCCAGAACAAAGCGTGTAGGTGTGCGGGCCCTAATGGCAGATGCAGCCATCGATACACAAATGATTTCACCATATACCGTCTCGCATGCGTTGGCTCCGCGACTAAACGCCATGGGTAGGATTGAACATGCATTAGATGCGTTGCGACTACTGTGTACTAAGCAAGCAGACAAAGCGGGGATACTGGCTACACAGTTAGGGTTGACGAACAAACAACGACAACAAATGACCGAAGATTATACGACTCATGCGTTAAATAGTCTGATAGCGTCCAGAGATTCTGGAACAATGAAGAAATTACTTTTTGTGTCTGATGTTTCCTATAACCAAGGAGTCATAGGATTAGTCGCTGGCCGATTAGTGGAGCAGTATTATCGTCCAGCTATTGTTCTTGCAGTAGGAGACGAGTTTTCAAAAGCATCAGCCCGCTCTGTTGCGGGATTTAACATTATAGAAGCGATACGCAAGGCAGCTGATTTGCTTGTGGATGCAGGTGGCCATCCGATGGCAGCAGGATTTACGGTAGAAACTAAAAATTTAGAAGCTCTGAAAGAACGACTCGAGTCATTGGGTGAAAAAGAGTTAAGTGAGGACACGCTTACTAGAAAGCTACGAGTCGACGCAGATGTTCCGCTGGTTGTAGCGTCAGAAGAATTATGGAAAGCGATTCAGCAGCTACAGCCGTTTGGTGTGGGGAACCCAGAGCCAGTTCTCGTGTCACGAAATGTAATCATAAAAGATGCTAGGCTGGTGGGGGCGACGAAAAAGCATATAAAATTGACTATTGTAGATAGCGTGACTCGAAAACAATACGATGGAATTGGATTTAGTATGGCGGAATATTTTTCGCTTCTTCAGACAGAAACTCCGGTCGATATAGCGTATACCGTAGACATGAACGAATGGAATGGTAAGAAAAAATTGCAGTTTAAGGTAAAAGATATTCAGTTTCCACAATAATTTAGCTTCGATTACTAAATGGTTTGCAAAGATTAACATGCCTTTCAGGGCAAACCATAGTTGGCAGTAAATTCGTGAAAATAACATTACTCATTAACTACCAACTAATAACCCCGCGTCCAGATCGGCGCTAGTGCCGATGAACACGGGGTTTATATAAATAATTTTTCTATCATATTCATATCTCCATCCACCAAATGCTCACGAATGAAATTTGTGTTTCATTCGTAGGGAAAAGGTGGATGAAAATAAGCAAATAAGCAAAAGTGTAAAAATAAAGTGAGAGCTCGCGATGTGAGCAATACTTTATATCAAAGATTAATCCAGCGTACTTGCTGGTACGCTGGATTGTATCTTGAATATGAAATTTTTTATCGCTTTTTGCGAATTGCCATCATTTCAACCCGTGTGACAGTCTTTGCGACGCCTTTAACTCCTTCCCAGCCACAAATGCCACATCCCAGAAATGGGCGAAGCCTGTTGCGTTTGTGCGTGGGGCAAAACTTCAATTTTTGATCAGTAGTGCTGTTCAAAACTTTCGGTTGTGAAGTTCTTGTTGCCATGATATGTGTACTCCTCTTTCATCTAATAAAAATTTGGATACGATATGTTGGATATGGGTGTTGTTGATTGATTTATTTGAATAGATAGTTCTCCTTTTCGATTGTGGGTATACAAAAGGACAGTGCGGCAGCACTGTACTCGTGAATACCCAAAACTATTTACTTGTTAATGTGCTACGTTATATTACTCCACTGATCAGTTCTCCGCTATTTTTGATTCCGCTTTTGATTCAGCAGGAAGCTGTGGAAAAATAATCGTTACTGTTTTTGTTTCATCTGTGTGCACAGCGATTTTCCAAGCCACTGGAGCTCGTGCTGCTTCTGTCGTATTTGTATTCTCTAGTTGTTCTGCGTTTGTCATAGATATATATCCATAAAAAAACCCCGCTTCTTTGCGGGGTTCGTGTGAATTATGTCTTTTGGTAGCTTTTACGCAGACACCACACGAACCTCGCCCTTTCGAAGGGTAATGAGATTAAGCATGTGGACACAAGGTAAATTTTTCACAGACTCTTATTTTAAACACAAACTTTATGCCTGTCAATCCATAAAATTAGCGTACCGTCTGATTTTTCAACTAGAAAACCATGCTGGTAAGCTATACAATAAAGAAATTATGCGTACTCTCGCTTTAGAAACCAAAGATAAAGTAGGTAAAGAAGTCCAGCTAAAAGGCTGGGTAGATGGGCGTAGAAATCATGGCAAAATCATGTTTTTGGACCTTCGTGACCGATCTGGGCTAGTTCAGGTAGTTGGAAATAAAGATTTGGGTGATGTTAGGCCCGAAGATGTAGTGGAGATAGTGGGTACGGTCAAACAGCGGCCAGAATCTATGGTGAATGCCAAAATTCCAACAGGCACCGTAGAAGTCGAAGTCGCCAAGCTTACCGTGATCTCCAAAGCTCATGATTTACCATTTCCGATCGATACTGATGGGTACGAAGTAAACGAAGAAATTCGCACCAAGTATCGATACTTAGATTTGCGTCGTCCTCGTATGGCCAGAAACATCCGCATGCGAAGTAAAGTCGTAAACTTCATACGAAATTTCTTGAGTAATCGAGATTTTGTCGAGATAGAAACGCCGATTTTGACCAAGACGACCCCGGAGGGTGCACGAGATTTTCTTGTCCCGTCCCGTCTGCAACAGGGGAAATTTTATGCATTACCACAATCTCCACAGCAGTATAAACAGCTTTTGATGGTTGCTGGATTTGAACGATACTTCCAAATAGCACGATGTTTCCGAGATGAAGATCCGAGACGTGATCGAGCATACGGAGAGTTTACACAGCTTGATATGGAGTTATCGTTTGTAACCCAAGAAGACATACTAGCTCTCACCGAAGAGATGTTTACGATGGTAGTGAAGTTATTGTTTCCAGAAAAACATATATCACAGACCCCATGGCCCAGATTGGCACATGCGGATGTTATGAAAAAATATGGTACCGATAAGCCAGATTTACGTAAAGATAAAAACGATCCTAATGAATTGGCATTTAGCTGGACTATAGATTTTCCGCTCTTTACTGAACAATCAGATAAAGATTTCTTTTTTGGTTCTGGTAAAGCCAAGTTTGCACCGTCACACCATATGTTCACAGCACCTCATCCAGACGACATCCCGCTTTTGGATACCGATCCTATGAAAGTACGTGGGCTACAACATGACTTAGTGCTTAATGGTTTTGAGGTAGGCGGGGGAAGTATTCGCATACATCAACCCGAAGTGCAAACAAAAGTATTTGACCTTATCGGGTTTTCTGAAAAACAAAAAGCAGAATTTGCACATATGCTCAATGCATTTTCTTATGGGGTACCTCCTCATGGGGGGATAGCTCCGGGAATCGATCGGTTTATGATGACTGTACTCGGAGAGCCAAGTGTACGTGAGGTTATGGCGTATCCGACGAGTGCGTCGGGGCAAGTAAGTGTTATGGATGCGCCAAGCGAAGCCACAGAAGCACAACTGGCGGAACTTGGCATTTCGGTGAAGTCTGCACTTGTTGGAGCTGGTGGTGGAGAGGTGGTATACCAAAAAATTGTAGAAGAAATCACTGCAACACAAGCAGAGTTTGATCCGTACGAACATGCGGCAGTAAAGACGTCGGAAGAGGCCGCGAAGGTCCGAAATACACCACTTCGAGAGGGTGCAAAAGCGTTATTGCTCTATGCAGATGATAAGCCGATTATGGTGGTTATCTCTGGAGATCGAAAGTTGGATATGAAAGCGTTTAAAACTCTCTATAGTATTCGCGATCTTCGTATGGCGACACCGCAAGAAGTAGAACAGGTGACAGGGGTCACGATAGGTGCGGTCCCTCCATTTGGCCATATATTTGGTATCCCGCTTTTTATGGACCAAGCTGTTTCTGTCAACTCTCACGTATCGTTTAATGCTGGGCTTCATACGCGTTCAATACGCATGGCGGAGTCAGCATATGAACGAGTGGCGAAACCTACAGTAGGTGAATTTTCCAAAAATGGCTAAGCGATTTATCGAAAAACTTCAGACGCATTGGACGCTTCGGCAATGGGATAAAATATTATTTTTATTCTTGCTCGCTGCGTTTGTTTTGGGTATTCCCGGACAAAGTATATACACAGCGATGAATTTAGGAGTACGGCCGAATACGCGCTCGGTTCCGTTTACCGTACCTACCCCCGCGCCGCTTCCTATAAATAGCACGGGAAT
>CAZXHY010000010.1:0-36233 GCA_964639945.1 uncultured Gammaproteobacteria bacterium | reverse complement strand
CACCAGAATCTATCGGTTTATTTGAATAATATGCGCTGATGTACTCATAACCAAAAACCCCCAACAATGTTCCTACAACAGCGAATAGTGTAGATAACTTTTCAGATAATTTACTCAGACTATTCCCTAAGCTATTTAACAATTGATCAAGCACATGAATTTTTGAATTTCGAAAAGTATTCATTAGAGCAAGAGAGTTGTTCCATATGCGACTTATAACAGGAAACATAAATGCACGAATAAAAAATTTCATCACCCAGTATAAAACTCCCATAAATAGAAAATCACCCAAGCTAAATCGAACGAAATCAGGATTAAATGCATAACCAAATGGCCCAAGTATTTTGCTTATTTGGTTCAAAATATTTTCAAACGTAAACGAGTTATTTAATATCGGCCGAATTAGATACGCCTGTGCAAGTGATAAAACTCCAGTAAATACATATCCCTTTTCGATAGTATCTTTTAATTCTCTTGCCTTTTGAGGTGTAAGGGAACTGTTATCTACCAATCCTGATGCTTTTTCAAACAACATACTCACCCAACTTCCAAATCTATCCATCAGCTTCATAAATTGAGCAAACCCTTGATCAGTCGCATACAGTTGTGCGATATTTCTATCGCGTGGCTGCACAAACGCTGGAGCGATAATTCCAGCTGCAGGAACTCCAAGTTTATGCCCAAACTCAGCACCGATTGCATTGGGGTGAAGCTGTAGCGTCACCTGTCCGTTTGGATAAATACGTAGTGCTGCGACTAACCCTCTATTCTCATCACGGATCATCCACCATGTACCTGTAGGAATATTTCTCGTTGCCCGCACCATGTTTGCAATGGATTCTGGAGTAAACGGCACACTGTACAGTACACCACCCACAGTATAGGTAAGTCTCAACGCTTCATTTGGCCTAGCTGCCTGTAGCAATGTTTGCTCTAGTTCTTGCTGCAGCACATCCACTTCTGCCGCAATATCTATTTGCATGGTACTTACCCGAGTTCCTTGCCCCACATTTCTTCTCGATGCTACAGGTAACGGCATCTGCAAATCTTTCGTCTCATCGAGCTGGTTATTTCCAGCATTAACAGTGTCTACCAGCACTACATTTCCGTTTGCATCCACATCCACCAAGAATGTGATGGTCACTTCTTGTGACTCGGCACCCACTACTGCATCGATCATGTCCCCGACGTAGAGCAATATGTTTCCCGTAGACTCCTCTACTCCATTTACCCGTACACGACGGCCTACTGGGATTACCATATACAATCCATCCACTGACTGTTTTATCGTCACCGCAAAGTTATTTGCCAGTTGTACATCTCGAGATGCGTCTGGTTTTGCGACATTTGGCAATTCCACAATTGGTTGAGCAGTTTTTGGAGGCGCGAGTGATCCGCTATCTACCACTCCCAACTCTTTTCCAAATAACGCCGCGGGAATAGCAGACACCGCGCCAGTTTGCTTCTGCAGTGTGATGAGGCCATTGGATCCAACTCGAATGGCAAACAATACTTTCCCGTTCTTTTTATCCTCCGTGATTGGCAACCATACATTCTTGGGTATCGCAACATTTTGTGCAGCTAGTGCTCCTGCAATAGTTTCTGGAGTAATGATGAGTGTACGTGTGCTACTAAGAGGTATGCGCAATCGTTGATTCGGTTTAACTCCCTTGAGCAATACCTGTTCTATATCTGCGGCAAAAATCTCATCTGCTGGGCCCATGATCCGCGCACCACGTGCTTCATTTATGTACGCTTCTCTCGGCATGGCGATCGCGATCGGTCTAGAAGCATCAGCTGTACCAGCTTTTGTGTGATCGGTCATGTCGACAAATATAATGTTCCCGAAGGGATCCACATCCACTCGGTATGCCACAGTCTTTCCCTGCACAACAGGAAGAGCAGATACCATGTCTCCTACTGCCAACAGATATTCACCAGCTCCGACGACAAAGTCGTTATGTGTTATTTGCGTGCCTTGCGGCACGGTGATAAATACTCCGTCACTTGCTATATTCACAAATATTCCTGTTTTTTCTCCCAACACCACTGGTACTGTCTCATACGTTGGAGCAGGTGCTACATCCTGAACGATATCTTGACCTGTTCCCTCAGGAACATATGCCTGAAAAGTGGAGGGTAATTCATCAGGGATAGCGATGCTTTGTCGCAAATCTGCACCAGCACCCGTCGGGATATACGACTGGAAGTCTGGCGGAAGCTCAGTTGTCAGTGATCTATTTTGTGAAGAATTATCTGACTGGATGGGTGCAAAAGGATTTATTTCTTCCCCAGTTGGAATAAATATAATGACAAAAGATATATCATCACCATCTGTGCTATTTGTCGCCCCCCATGACAACAACTTTTCTGTGATCAGTCGACGTGCACCTTCTTCATCGCTGGCATACGTTAAAATATCTGCAATCTGTACTCGACGCGTATCAGAATTCAAAACTTTGGCAAACCCATCTGACCCTTGGATGATACGAGACCCTGCTGCAACAAGCGCCTGCTCTACGTGGGCGACACTTTGCACGTTATTGATAAGCTGTGGATGAGAATTCGTTTTTGTCTCACCAATTATCTGGTACTTGGCTCGCTCTAAGGGCGAAAGCAGAGACCAAGCGAACATCACTTGCGCACCCTCTATACGATCAAATTTCTCTTTGTTGGCTTCCCAATACACCTCAAAGTCATCCTCACGAGTTGCCAAAGCGATGACCTCGACTGCTTCTTCTGCAGTCAGGGATTTTGGATTGGATATCGGAAGTAAATTTCTATTTTCTGGAACCGTCATAAATACATATGAATCCCCTATGCGGTAGTCCAAACGGAAATAATTCCCATCTTCATCATGAACAAATTTTGTGATCATAAGTGTGGATACGATCTGTGGATACGTCTTTCTTACCAAGCTTACGATGTTATCTACATATGCACGAAATGCCGCAAGCCGTCCATCTAGCGATGTAAACCCACTCAAATCAAGATTGGTAAGCGCTCGGGCTATACCGTTTCCTAAAGCATCGATTTGCGTGCTATCTGCTTGATTTGTCTCCCCAGCTTTTTGCAAAACTCCATCGAGCTGAATGACTGTTCCATCAGGGAGCATATAGATTACATCTTGTCCTGCGACCACTCGTTGTCCCGCTGACGTCAAAAATGCACGGGCTGGTACTTGAACCAGTGCATTCTTTGCTCCTGCAATTCCCACCGTTGCAGCTTGTGCATCTCCGAGATCAAACGATCCATTTTGCTCTTCAATTTGCTGATATATGGCAGACACATCTACGACATACAGCAATGTTTTGGCATCATCAAAAATTGCAATGTGTGTTCCCTTCACCACATCTGGAATCGGCTTCCCTTGACCAAATTCTGATGCATCATCTATATCTGCGACTTTTGCTGCATCAAATGAATCCGTTACCACATATTTTCCAGACTTTGGCAGGGTTTCATGACCCACTCTGCCAGTCACGGGACTTCTGGTCACCACAGAAAACCCTCCACCCAGACTCAAACAAAATGATGCAGATTGCGCAAACACTCGAGGAATAAAGAGCGATGCGCCAGCCCCTCCCCCACAATTTTTATACGCCAACCTATCTTTCAGCCAGTTGATCAATCTCGTCTGCCACGGAACACGTTTTGTAATCGTCTCCCGTGTTTTTATGACACTCCGCTTATATTCCTTATCATTCTTTGTGTTTTTGCCTGCGACAGAAGGCAGCTCTCGTACTTTTGCATTTACCACAGATGCCAACTCAGCCCAAATAGGATTACTCGCTACTTCTGCAAATCTGTCAGGTCCGGGGAATGGATCACGAAGTTCCTGTAAGAATGGATAATCCACCCACAACTTCTTTATCAACTCATCGCCACCTTTGAGAATGATCTCATCAGAAATAAGTAAATCATCGCTTGTAGACTGTGCGCTCACTATTTTTTGATAGACTTCCGCAGCGATCGCTGCCTTGAGCAGGTCCTCAGGAGTGACAGTAGAGTTTTTGTCTTCTCGTATTTGCTCTAGCTGCCACAACAACACTTGTACTCGTAGAGATGTCGCATGACGATCGAGCTCTACCGTATCGTTATATTTGTCTCGTCCAGACAGAGAGAGGAAGTACGATTTTTTCTTTGTATCTTTGTTTCGCACCACCGCATTCATGAGAACTATACCGTTGTCAGAGCGGATACTGCTGTACTCTATTCCAGCCAGCTGCTGCGCTTCTTTTTCTGTGGCCACATCATAGGTTGGAATGACAGAAAACATAGTCCCTCCTGTCACCATAGAAGCGAGTGAATCGAGGCCGGGAATTTTTGCGAAGTACTGATGCATAAATCGTTGCAACCATACGGGTGTCGCACTATTGTTCATGCTGGCGAACGTAAGATAGAGAATACTTCGGAACGGGTATCGCTGTGCAGATATCACTCGCTGTTGTACTTGCTCAGCAGTCAAAAATTCTGGACGCACAATCTGTCCTGTGGCCCGATTGTACAATCGCATCACTATCTTATACGGAACACTTCCTCGCACGAGCATTCGTTGATATTGCAGCACTATAAATCGTATAGCTCGTACAAAAGTGTTTCTGGGCCAAATATTCCATGGATTTGGATCGATAATATCCGAAAGCTGCGAACTCAGCCTTCCCAGTCTAGAAATTTCACTAGAATATTCGTTAAGCACTTTTTCTGTCGCAGCATTTACCAATCTCGTACGGTTATTGATAAGGTCTGTCTCATCGAGCACTTTCAACTCGTGCATTTCTATTCGACTTGTTTTTGGATCTCGTCCTCTCCTACTGCCAAATCCGCGGAGCGCGATAGGTATTTGAATATTTTGCTCCAAGATATTTCGACCTATCGCTGCCCATGCTTTTCCGACAAGCAATCCTAACTCAGTTGTAGATGGAATCGGCAAATCTTTCCCATCAGTTGTGGTTGAATCAATTTGCACAGTAACCAACGCGTTTTGCTGTTTGCCGGATGAGCCAATCGTTTGACTTTCCAATGTTTTCTGAGAAGTACGTGCCAATGTCATGGCCTCCCATATACCCTTGGTAAACCGTACGATCCACCAGCGACTCTGAAAAGTAGAGGGCTCAGTCACCGAATCACGTGCAACCTGAGAAAACTGATGGGCATCCGTAGGACTATCAGAAAATACTCCACCTGTACCAGATACTGGCCACACTATACGCATGAGCATCTCCATGGATTCCCATCCTTCTTTTACCATATGGTCTACCGCGATACTCACACGATTGCGACCCGTGGGAAGTATCGCAAGCCACGCCCCCGGAAGCTTTGTGTACACAGACCACCACGTGTTACTCAGTCTGTTGGGTGTACCGACCGCATCTACATAGACACTCGTAGAGATTTTATCTCGGAGCGCAAGTCTCGCCTGATTATTGGAGGTGTTCAGATATCTACCTAGAAATTTCACTAGGTCGTTTAGTCGAACCTTACCTGCAGGCATACGGCTATACCAAAGTTGTATAGCCTGATTAAACGATTCATCTGCCGCAAATAGCTTCGCTACCGTCTCTATGTCTCCTTTGTTTATATGCCCATCCGCGGCTTCTATAGCTAATCCCTCGCTTATCGCCACTGTTTCAGCTTTCTCCAACAACGCTCGAACATCGGGAATAAATCCTTTCTCTCTTGCCTCTGGACTGCGTAACACATTCAGATTGATGCTTAAATACTTGTATTGCTCTCTAGCTGCACCACTTACCCGCACCGCAATTTTCAAAATCCCATCAGTGCCGACACGAGGATCTACAAATTTTCTATCTGGATTTTCATCTATTTGTACATCGGTAGGCTGATGATAGCCATCAACATGTGACTGAAGATAAATAAGTAAATTTGTAATCGAACGGACAGCAAATTCCTCTTGGTACTGGCCAGTTCCCGACGTTGCTATGTTTGTTTTTCCAACGACAGTTATGGGTATCGCACGAAATGCTCGTGTCAATGAAGACATAAATAGTTCCCACTTCGTAAGCGCTCCATCTTCGAGCGGTGTTTCGATCCTATCAAGCCTCGGGAGATGCCACTCATACAAACCTAATCTTGGGAATGTGCGAGCAATATAGTTAAACATTGGAGCCTGCTTCAAATACGCATCCATCATAAGCAGCAGGTCATTCCATCGCTCTCGTGTACCTATGATACCCTGCAGTAAATCATAACTTGCCAGCAACAATCGTTGATTTAGCGGGCTACTGACAAAACTAGCACTTTTCTGAGAACCTGCGATGATAAGCTCACGATCGGTCAATGAAAACTCGTCCAACAAGCGCTCGAGATTCACTTGGAACGCAATGCGTGCCTTTACTATCTCTTGTGGCCCACCCTCCTCTGCTGAGATGTATGGCTCAATAACGAGATATCCAAGCAGCGTATTCACTGCATCGCTCGCAGCCTTAGTCACTGGATCAAGGGTCAACGTATTATCTCGAGGATCTACCAACGAAGCGGTAACGGCAAGGCTAGGCGTGCGGGTGTTTTCGCTACCATAGGTTGCTTGCCCAAAAAACGCTTGCAATCCATCTGCAATAATCAATTTATCGACCGGTGATATGGGTAAATCTGCTATTTTTGCCTGCAACAACCCACTTATCTTTCGCAAATCAGATTGATCCCAAGCGGAAATTATAAATGGTTTCCCAAGTGCGGTTCGGATAAGCGCACTTAAATCACTAGAATTTTCTGTACTTCGGAACAGCTCTCTTCCGCCTGCACTATTTCGAATTCGTTCAACTTTTTCTTTCAACTCACTTGCATGACCTGATGTAGACATGGTGATCCCATGTTCTTCTAGCGCTTGCGCCATCATTGCGCTGCGTTCCGCTGGAAGCGGTCTCGGCCATAGCGCATCATCAACACGTCGAAGCATCCTTGCAATCAACTTCCATAAGCGCGCATCATTCAGATTTTCTAATCGTCCGGTCAATTTCGCATTACGTAAAACCTTATCCCAACCATCCCATCTGGTGCCATATCTTCGCCGCATAAATGCACTGAACCGAGTTCCGAATGTACGATTATCAAATCGTTCGGATAACGACCGATACATATGGTTGACGATGTAACTATAATTTCCCGTACTTACTGCTCCCAACAATTCCAAATCGCCCCCTATTGGATAGTGTCCACCGTCGAGATATACGATCGGGATATCATACTGTTTGGCTACGGCGATGACTTTGTCGGGGCCCAACACTTTATCTTGTCGTGATACGACTATCACCACATTTCCTAGTTTGGCTTCATCACGCAGCGATAGAATTACTGAATCTTGCTTGTCCAAGTCCTGTACCTGTTTGAGTATTTGCGTTACTCGATGTAGATATGCGGGATTGTGCATAAGCTCATGCAAATGCACCGCACGGATAAGCAGATTTTGTGAATCTAGTGGTCGGAACGTTATGCGATTAAACATGTAGGAGCTTATAAGTAGTTTGTCACCCAACCACAACACGATCTGACGAGCACGGAGCATGTTTGCTTGAGCATTTTGTATCATGCGGTCAAACCATGCCCAACGCGTTCGATACTGCTGCATAAATGCATCATCGATGTAGAGTGCATTTATTGTGCGCAGTAGCCATCCCCATGGGCCTTCGAAGATCGAAAGATGTTCTTGTGAGATAACGGGGTTAAGGAGAACAAACTGCGTATTGGACCACTGTTGTCGGACAATTCGGATAAACTCGGTCATATACCTGCCTCCCATGGAGTGACCGACAAACACCATAGGTGCTCTTTCTAAATCAAATGCCAACTGCCGTGGAGCGTTACGATAATTGTAGTCATCGGAGAAATAATTATTTATAGCGGTTTCAAGCGTCTCCCACGTGGAACGTATTTGATACGCAGCATCTTCAAATACAAAACGGTTTGTGGAACTTTCCGCCAACGTTCCTTCGCTTCCCATGACTGACATCGTCACTCCTACTGCGGGTCCCCCCACATCACTTCCACCAGAAGCACGGTGTTGGCCCAGCGTTTTTACCATCGTTTCATGCATCGCCAACCGATTTCCGTCATATCCATGAGTGACCGTATATCGTTTATCCGCTTTTTGCAAAGCCTTAAACACTTGGTCAAGGACCGCAACATTCATCGGAAGCTCTGTCGTGTAGGCATATGCCTGCGTCTGAGAGAGAAAATCGTTCCATCCCTGTTTATCCATCGGGAGATAGAATGTCACCGCAGTTCCTGAAATGGGAACATTTCGATTTTGGTCATTTGGAGCATATCCACGGACGTTTTCGAGAGGAATATACGCATCCACAAGCACCATGCCTATGGCCTCATCATACCGATATTGCATAACCTCTATGTTTTTACGTCGAAGTGTCGCTTGTGCTGTCAAAGCTTCTAATCGTTCTCTATTTACATCTGTCTGAGTTTGCCCTGATCGCATTGCAACCCGCCATGCATCACGGGACACAATACCTTGTACGGCTTTACGTGTCCGTGCCACCTGATCTGCCACAAACCGATCAGTAAAGTCCTGCATGGTGCGCCATCGAACGCTGGTTTTTGCACTTATTTGACTCACCTTTTTGCCAAGCGCATCGTATTGCGCTTTGGCGCCATTGAGATATGCTGTGCGAGTTTCCACAAAGGTGACAGTATCAAGCTCTGGAGGCATACCCTCCGCCATAGCAGCCAGTATGACTCCAGACGGTTCATCTGGATCGATCGTGCGCAGAGTGCTTGATGCTTGTGCCAATGCAAGTCTGGCTCGTTCCATCTGCGACCGAGTACCCCTAAATTCTCCAAAGTTTTCCGCACCAGACAAATATTGTCGATCTTCTGGTGAGATAGAAGCCAAATCAATCAAATTTTGCAACTCATCGTACCCCTCTGGATCTACCGCCACACCAAACTCGTCGGGAACCTGTGTAAACTCTGCTCGCAGCCCCACATTTGCTCCATCTTTGACAAAGTGTGTATGTGCATACACCATTTGCTGCAGCAGACCTCGAGCTTTTGTGCGTGACATTCTATAGAACGGATGGTTTCTGGGGTATGCCACACCATTCTGACCTGTGACGATATCTACAAGTGCCCCTATCGTATTTGCTACCAGATCTGCAGTGAAATATCTGTTTCCTTGTGTCACCGTCACAGCAAATGGTTCTTGTACCTGCACATTAGATCCACCAAAGTATCCCCCATCTGACTCTCCTACTAATCCAAGTGTCGATCCAGTGAGTTTCTGAAGCCAGCGTGGCTGCCAGAAAGAACCAGCCTGCTGAGGTAACCCCATCCACGCACCCAGAGTGCCATTGCTCCATTCATATCTGGCTCGGGCCACCGTAGACATCGCATCAGGACTACACACTTTTGCACCACCTTGGGCATACACTTGCGCTATAACTCCCTGCGCATAACATGTTCTGTCCAAAAGCGCTTGGCGAAGATACGTGGTAAAGCTTTGTTCTTTGGCTATCCGTGCAAATATTTTTACCAATGTCTCATATGCGCCATTTGCATCCACCACTTCTCCATATCCAACGTCTGTCTGGCGATAATATTTTTTGAGCTCTGTGATCTCAAATTCTGTAGCCCCAATACTATGTATGCGATCTATCCCACGCTTGTCATACGGATTTTCATACTCGATGATAAACGCACGATCTGCAGCAATTTGCGCTTGGGTTTTTTGTGCTGGCCCACTACGCGTAATCCATTGCGCAAATCTCATCCAGATTGTAGCTTTTGTCCCGTACTCAGTTATGATCTGTCGATTTGTCCCAACAACTGTTTTCGTAGCTAGTGCAGCAAATGCATCGTTAATTGCTTTCCTGTTTATGGCCTCACCTTCACCATTTATCCCAACAGGAACCAATGTCACTGTTACCTCATTGACTACAGCAAGTTCTTTAAACGATGTGCCATCATGCACGAAATATCCAGCCAAAGCCGCAGCAATCGCATTTGTAGACACCTTCATCGACGGATCGACGGCGAGATACAACTCATTTGCGCGTCTGAATATTTGGATATTGGTGATCCCAAGTTTAGCAAACGCAAATCGTACAAATTTCTCGTACTGCTCTACTATCATCCGATCCCCTACCTCATATCCAAATTTGTTTACAAACTTCAAAATCCCCGGCAAATCAAATCGAATCATTTTGAATCCTGTAGGATTTCGCACTTGTACAGAAGCTGCCCAATCTGACGCATCTTCATATATAGAATTTTGCACCTTAAGCTCTGCTTCAAGCTCTGCAGCTTTGGGTCGCAACACATCGTCAAAGAGAAGTACCGCTGCTAAATGTTTGATAAATTCTGCGACTCGCGCATTTACTAACCGAGGATTATTTGTATATGGATCAAGCACTTTATCGTCGGTTACAGCATTAATTTCTTGATTTAAGTACGCGAGAATTGGATGCGAACCCTCCGCAGATCTAATTAGATCTATTGCCTTATATGTATTAGTGTTCATGAGCGTAAGCCAGTTGCCACCGGCATTCAGCTGTGCCTCGATCGGAAACTCTTCATCTGAGAAAGACACGGATAGCGGCTGTACTACCGGCCCTTCTGGGGTTTGATATACCATGTCTGCATCGGCAAGTGCACGTGCAATCTTTTCTTCAACTCCTTCTATCGGGTATCCGAGCTGCGCATACACCATGTATTGATCCCCATTTACCCGAACAAGCTCATAGCCGGGACCTAGCGCATCCAGCACGCGATCCGCAAACATTCGTAGTGCATAATCTCCTAGTGCTGTATATCCGCCCTCGCCCAATACTCCATTTATGCCTCGCAAATTGATAAGGTCTATACGAGCGGCAACTTTGTGCCCAAGCGCCTGAAACATCGGTGCTGCAAGCGATCCCCAAACCGATTGAATGTTTGTGCCAACTATATTTAACCTCGCAATCATATCATCGCTCACTAATCCCTCTGGTAAATCTTTAAACGTCTCGCGCGTGAGTGGAACTCTCTCCTCCGTATGGAGTGGCTCAAACAACCTGCGAACCAAAAACTCTACGAGATTCGGTGTACGTTCAAGAATAGAAAGCACGGACAGTGTAGATAAATTCAGCTGATCGCGAATCACTTGATGCAACAGATACTGTGCCATGTCTTTGAGCAATGTTCGTTGAGTATTTCCTACCGTTTGCGCAGGTTGCTCGCGACTTGCTAATGTCTGATTGGCTCGTTGGATTGTTTCTATAGGTCCGGATACATTTGTGGCGTTGTTTACAATGAAGGATGGGAGACCTTGGCGTAGAATCTCAGACGCAACCGATCTCTCCGCAGGACTTCTCCCTGCCATAAGCGCTTTATATTCTGCTGATTGAGTTATATATATTGCTGCATAGTTTGCAAGCGACTCCACCTCCGTCAACGCAGGTTGTAATGCCTGAATTCTGGCAAACATAGCAGAAGTGAGAAGTGATTGAATCTGATTTCTCAACACCACCTCGTCTTGGGTGGTCACTGTTGTCAAATCAGTCACTGCTACTTCATCTTGTATCGTCGTTGTCTGCTGTGTAATCGCCTCTCCAATGGTGTGATATAAAATCGAAGAAATTCGTATATCCCTCTCTGTTCTGTTGGCACCAGCATTTCGACGATCCATCACCTGTCTCATCTGCTCTAGTTCTTCTCTTTGCGCAAAAAAGTCTTCTGTAGAAGCTTCTAGGGCGAAGCTTGCGTTTGCCAATGCGGGGTTTGAATTAGGATTTGCTATAAGATCTGCTAGCATTTGCGCGCTTTCTTCTGAGGTACCGAAAGAAAATCGTTGTACCGTGCGATCAGTGCTGGCCGAAACCAAACGGAATCCTAAACGCGTTACGGCAAAATGAGCCATATAAAGATTTGTGTTTGCTATCTCTAGACGTGTGACAGATTGGTATAGTGTGCGTCTAAGCTGTGGAATTATGGAAAGCAAATCTGTTACCAACAAATATGTAGAATCTGCTATATAAGCAACATTTCTATGAGCTCCAAATGGATTGAAGTGTATATCAAGAGAATTATTTCGAACATTGCCAAATATAACTGATCCAAATACAACTGGAGACCCAGTTAACCGACGTGAGGCTATAAATCCATGAACTTGCGTTACTTGATCTAGCGATAACGTATCAAGCAAGGCTAGATACTCTACCTCAGTACCATCCAAGCGGACACTCTCACCGACAACGCTTCGCAACGCGAGACCTAGCAACTCACGATCACTCTCAAAAAGATCATCAATAAAGAGCGAGATAACTTCTCGATTCTTTTCTGTAGACAATGAATTAAACATATCAAGAATTTTCTTACGATTTTCTGGAGTATTCTCTATCGTTCGAATAGCTTTGGCCACACTGAGGGCATTTTCATATACTACCCGTGCGTTCGCCGGATCCTCACGGTCAAGCGCTGATGCATGCATCAAAATACCATTAAACATATCAAAAAGATTAGAAATAGTTTGTGTTTTCGCCCTACCTGCAGTACCTAGTCCAAGACGCACGATCACATCCACCAAATCTTGGTATCCCACGTTTGATGCAACGCGAGTCCACACATCTCTATTTCCGGCAACCTCCAGAAGCACACTCAAGTCACGAGGCAATGCACGAGAAAGCGTATCCTTCGATATCGACGGGGCCGTCCGCCTGACGTCTTTCATCAATTCTTCCGAGGTTAATGGCGCAGTCTTGATGCGTCCTATCCCAGTAATTTCTAGCCATGCATATCTCAATCCTTCTACAGGATTTCTTCTAAATGCTGCCACAAAGTTCGTTATATCTGGAGCAGCTGTTGGCAATGGGCTTGGTTGTATATCTTCATCTGACTGAGAAATTCCCGTCGTGTCTACTGAAGTATTTATTGTAGACTGAGCTTCTCTCTGTTGTATGATGGTTCCCACAAACTTCACAACATCCACAGAGCGAACTATCTGCGTCAATGAGCCATAAATAAGAACAAATGGTACTGCAGCAGAAATGACTGAGATCATAGTCCGCAACAATACAGGAGTCACAAAATTATAAAGATACTGTCCATACAATCCTCCAATACCCCAAATCATCGCTCCCCACCCAACGATAATTAACCCTTGTATCAAGGCGGTAGCTGCGCCTCCTAGAGTTGCTATGACAGGGTGTGCTTTATCAAAAGCTGTACGATCAAACCCCGACGTAGAGACTCTGCCTTGTGAAGATTCCTCTAACTCAAGCACCGCATCTGGTGCTAGTGAAGGCAGAGGACTTGATTCATCTTCCCTTAACTGTGACACGGCAGTCGTTTCATTCACTACTCTTGCTCTCAAAGCAATTCGAGGCCATTGAAGAAGTGATTTTCGTTCCAAAAGAGCCACTATATCATCACGCGTATACCCTTTATCTACCAACATTTGTAGCGCAACAACACCCGCATGAATTGCTTTATTGTACTCAGCCCGCATTTGTGTACTTCCATACAACCGTCTAAACACATTCTCGGCTTCAGTGGGCACAGTCGCATCTTTAGTCTTGGTTACATTTTCCTGTAACTTAGTTAGCGCATCTTCTTTACCATCCTCGATGTAATCATAAATTCCACCCTTATTTTCTGTTCTAATCAACGATTTCTCAACACTAGGCAGATTTCGATCATTTTCTATAAAATATGCAATAAGCTCATCTTTTGCATTCTCTCTATACTTGTGCATCACTGATGCAAGATACCCAAGCACATAGCTTTGTACCTTAGCCTTCACATCTGCGCCACTTGCAGCATTCAAATCAAGCGAGGCAACTTTAGAGTTAAATGGATCGGCAAATAATATAGAATTTAACAAATGTTGGTATTCATGTATTTTCGTATTTTTTACGCTTTCCGTTGAGATAAAAAAGCCTTTGCGTACAGCTATGGTGACGCCAGCACCGACGCCACTACTCGTCTCAGGAGCAAAAAAGCCCGCAACTTGTCCTGCACTAACTTTTTCACTATCTTTTTCTAACACTGGATTTACCCCTTCATATGCATCCTTCCAGTCCTGAGAATTGGATATCTCAAACACAAGAGAAATACTATCCCCACCTAGCTCAACATCGCCTCTTGGGACAAATCCAAATATTGCCTCAAATAGCTTTTTCTTGTCAGGATACGCTTCGCGTGCCTCTGCCACAGCAAATAATTTTTGTTGATATCGATCATAACTCCCAGCAATCTCATGCCAAAACGAATCAGGGAAGCCATAGAAACTTGCATAGCGTACATATGCTACACGCAACGTCTCTATCGTAATATCGGGATGTTTTTTGAATAACGAAAGTAAATCTTCTCGAAGAACCTTCACACCTTCTTGTTGGTAATCAAATTTCCTTCTCCACTCAGTAAATTTCACTCTATCACGACCAACCTTTTGCAACTCTTCAGAAGGATTAAATGTTTCTCCTTGTTTAACAGGAGGATTTACAGGTCGAAGCTTTTTTATTATAGAAAGCTCGTCTATATAGTCCTGCTGTATATCATTGCTATCCAATAATTGAGTGATCGCAACAACCGACAAATATTCAGAGTCCTTTGAGATGACTTCGTTATTAATCGTTTCTGTAGCTTCCTGCTTCAGCCGGTTAAATTTACTATCCATATACATAAGAATCACCAAACCAGCTCTGTCTCGCAATCTAATCTCACGGGCTCCTTGTGGATTTACCACGACATCAAAATAGTTTGCAAACCCATATTGAATGAGCCCTTCATCTACACCATACGACGCTGTGGTTTCATGAATAACACCAAGTAATTGTTTGGCTTCATCGAGTGAAAATGACCCTCCGCTATTTACAAATTTTGACAGAGACACATTTGTAGGTTTCTCCTCTTGCCATCCAACCAATACACCTGATGTATCGTATACAAGCGCGGTCACACGTGGCTCTTCTTTGTCATTAAATGCCTTTTGTATACGATCAAGAATATTTCGGGCACGTTCAGAGTTTTCTGGATGAGACAAATCAAACAATACTGTGTTGTACTTTGCATTTTTGTAAACCGTGAACCAATCTATCATGTTACTCGTCGTTCCAAATAAATCAGAATTCAGCACCCAGCCATCGGTCCCACGCACTTGAGATATATCGATAGAAACCGTAGGGTTTAACTGTGTCCCTGTGTTTACCCCGCTTAACGCCTCTATATCGATCCCACTCAAATTTATGGTTCTTCCATCAGAAAGCAAGACCGACCACTGCTGACCAGACGGCTCATTGAGGAGGCCTTGTATAATTTTCAATGTCCCGTTTGCAGTAACCGTTTGTCCATCTTGCGTATATGTCACGGTAACCTGAGCACCGTCCTCCATGTCTCCAAGACCTAACATCTTGATCGCGACAATTGCTTCTTTTGTGAGCTCTGTTTGCACTTGTGTTCCTCCTGACACAACAACTGCATTTGTACTGCCATCTGCTTGACCTGCACTTGTATTTACTGGTGCACGATGAATAGCATTTGGACTATTCATCTCAGCCTCAAATGCATCAATGGACACCTTTTGCACCTCTTGTGCGTTTATCCACTGTGCGTCTATGCCCACTGTGGTCATAGGTTCAGCGCCTTGATCTAAACGAGAAACCGCTTGCCCGGTTGATAGTATCCAATCAGCTGTACCTCCAGAGAAATATGTCCAACTAAACGCAGGATCCATGTTGTTTCTGAGTAAGTAGAACGCAGGAATATCTATTGGGAATACATAGATATCATCTCGACGCTCCGCTTTTCTATTGTTATTCTCTTTTTCTCCATCTTTCAGTGGGGCTGCTATAGCTCCCTGCCAAGCTCCTAATTTTGCAATTTCCAAATAATCACTTGAGGATATCAAATAAGAAAATGTAGTTATACTTAAACCAGCGTGCCCAGATGCCTGTCCACTTAGATCATCCCAGAATGACCCTATTTCATCTCCATCAAATGATTTATCTCGAAGTGCGTTTGCACCTATACCAGACCTGATTACTTGTTCGTATTCATCTGGTGTTAACTGCATTACTCTATAAACACGCTCTTTTGCAAATGTGCCGATAAATCCTAATCGAATATCTTCAGCTGTCTCTCCTATATGATTCTGTGCATATGTCATAAATGCATCAAACCGCAGGGCAAGTTCAGGCTCGATAAGTAAAGGCAAGAGCTTGCCGTCAGGTGAAAGGGTCTCTGCTCGAAGAAGCATGTCAGCAGCCCGCGCAAGCCCCACGTTCTTTACTAACTGTGCAATCACATCTATCTCATCGCTTTGCGCTCGAAGAGCAGCAAAAAATGCATCATGTGTTCCACCGTTTGCTCTATAAAGTTTATCTATTTCTTGAGCTTGTGCAGGTGTAAGCCGGTAGGCTTCTTTTACAACATCCACAAGTGGTTCTCTCATGAGCCGTCTTCTGGTAAATCCAGTTGATCTGGTAAGCGCGCGGTCTACTAAAGCTTTTTGCACACTGGTCATTTTCTCCAACACTTCTTGTGATGCGTGTATTGCTTCATTTTGCTTCACCCCAAACCCATGCAAACTAAATCGTACTATATCATTTAGACCAAATGTACCAAGGTTCCACCACCAAGGCAAAAGCATGAATATTCGTTGTGCACGATAGCGCTGAAGTGACAAGACGTCACCCTTTATTGGAAGCCGTGCGACTTCTATAAATCCATGAACTACTGGATTTGCTCCCCAACGCGTGAGCGTCTCCTCATAATGTGTTGGGTTTGCCACGCGCCATACATACTGTCCTCCATCCCAAATACCCATCACGATGGGCTTTACCGGATACGGAATAGCTGCAAAGAATGTCACCAAAACACGAGAAGTGATATATCGAGATAGACCACTTGTTTCTGTCGAGGCAGGCACAGATACGACACCGTGTGATACATTTCCATCTATAAATATCTGTGCACCAAAATTCCAAACATCTCGAAATATCAAACCTATATCATGAATAATCACATAGGCACCAGCTATTTCACTCACGATAGGAATTGGATAGATCGGCAAACGATTCCCGATAAACCTTCCTATATCGCGGGCGCTAAATGCGTTTGGAAGCAGAGCTTGAAAGAGGCCACTTCGGACAGCTGCTGCGTTATTTGCTGGGACAGAAACTGGTGCATTAAATCCTGCTTTCCAACCTCTTTGCCATAACCATACAGCGCCATGCACCAAATCTGCACCAAGAACTGCAAAGCCTTTCAATGGAATCGGTATATAAAACAGTAATCGATGTGCGATAAATGCAGTATTTCGCTCTACACCATTTCCATGTGCCCATCCCCCTGCGCCCTCACGAAGTCCAGTAAAGAACGCACGAGCGCCAGTCAAATTCTCAACCGACACCTGCGAATCATTATTCACCTCTACCGTTTGGTTCACTTGAACAATCTCTTTGCTAGAGACGATACCCAACAAGACGTTATTATCCGCATATACATACCAATCGTTTGCGGCTACAGCTTTAGTCAAAAATGCTGGAACATCCACGTGTTGCTGTCCAAAAACATCTGTGTAGGTTACGAGAACTTTCGCATCAACACCGATACGTTCTCTCTCAACCAAAGTCACTTGAGATATTTGATGGTTAGTCTTTGCGTTGAGGATCACATTGACATCGAATATAGGTGAATCAAGCACTGTGAAATCACCCGATGCAATATCTATAAATAAGCCATTCAAGATCCTCAATGCATTTTCTCTATCAAATGCATACGTCTTGTTTGGGTTATCCAACAATGACTTATAAGCATCAAGCATGGCCTTTAGTCGTGTTTCTCGATTTGCATACACTTTACCTTCTTGAGATTTTCCTCTCTGGACAAACCACTCATCACTTAACACCACTTCAGCTTTAGGTGAATTAGACTTTTCAGAAAAAATACTCTCTACTGTTTTTAACAGCGCTTTACCTGTATTGATCCGTGTTCGATCAAAATCTGTATACTTTTCAGCGCTATAGTACCAACCGTCGGAGTTATATCCTGTGATTATGTCGTTCTCTCTCATCCAAACCTCAAACGAACCTAGACCAACAGTGTTATTAAACAGTGTCCCAAAATATGGAACGGCTACACTAAACTCATCATTATTTCCATATTCTTCGGCACGCAAAGCCGTAACCGCAAAACTTCGCCACATTGTTTGAGGATCGACCCCAAGAGATAACAATAGATTTGTGGCAGCAAGGAGCCTTTTTGTGGTGGTGTCATATGAGGTTGATCCAGTTTTATCAAACACCGCACGCGCAAACCCTTCAGTAAACGCCTCTACATGAGTATTACTATCCTTAGTTCGCTTCAGGACTCCCGCTTTTTGCTCTCTATGATTATCTTCATGCAACAAAACCCCTACTAAGCGAGGGATCCGATTAAATAAATCTGTGCGTACATATAAACCTTCTGTAACTCCCGTGTGGAACCCATACGCACTACTTTCAAAATCGCCAAACACATATCCCAATTTCTCATCGAGCAATGTATATGGTGTCGCCACAGCCCCCTCCCAGAACGGAAGCTTTAACCCTGTGTTTTTTTCAAGCCACTCACTCCGTACCGATCGAGCTGCTTTCACGAACGCTTCATACAACGGTATAGTGCCAAAGGTGTAGGCTATCTCGTCACGTGCAAGCAATATACTTGCCGCAGCCAAATACATCTCATCGTCCGAAACCTCAGAAATAGTTCGGTCACTTGTGTAGTTGTACCCATGGTTTACCCGTTCAAACAGCGCTTGCACCAGCTGGACATCTTCTACAGATAACCCATCAAGATCAAGCCCGTTATCGAATTTTAAATCGGGAGCAGCTTTTTGTACTCGTTGGCGTAACAGTTGCATCAAGGCATTTACACGTGCAACATTGCGCTCTTGAGATCCTGCCATTCGCTTAACATACTCCGCTGCAACACCCCGATAATCTAGGGTGTATCCAAACGCATCTCCCACAAGCGCCTCTAGCTCAAACTGCTGTATCGTTTCAAATTTTGTTTCTTCAGAATTTTCTACCTTTTGATTTACTATCAAAAGCTTTCGAACTTCATCGGCTGTGAATGCATTTCCGTTAGCATTCACGTGGATTAAGACATTCTGAACTGTTTGATCTGTCGGAGCATTGTCAGCATATGTAAGCGTCATATACGCTCCACTCAGTAATTCGTCTCTAAATTTCTTATACGCACGGATTTCTTTTTGAATTGCTACATAATCTTCAGCTGCCTTCCCAATCTGTATTTGGGTAGGTGACTTTTCAAGCAACGTTGGTGTTCGTTTCGATGGGAATGACGCAGCTTTCTCATATGCGTCTCGCACAATTTGAGGTAATACGGATACATCTTGATTAGTATTCACTGCTGGCTGCGAACCTGTCTTCTGACGATATTCTTCTGTAAACCATCGATATATCCTCGTGCCGTCTGCAGCAAGTTGAATTGGAATAGTTATCACTCTCCCTGGCGCAACCAATAGAAGCGGGTATATGACAGCTCGTGACACTACAAACTTCCCCACGCCCCAGAATGATCTACCTCCACCACGTGGAGCATTTATCCATCCAAATACTCCATCAGTACGATCAAATGTTGCAATTAGCGTCTGTACGAACGACTGTTTTTTGGATGTTACGACCGGTGGCACGTCCGCTGGAATTGGATCTGTGAGCGTTGTGATAGTGCTACTTCTCGTCCACCCTGCTCGTGTTCCATTTGGCAACAAAACATACCATTGGCTATCTTTTGCATCTTTCGACCAAAGCTGAAGCGTCCCCCATCCTACAACCTCGGCATTTGTCGCATCTTTATATCGAACCTGAACATATGCACCATTTTCAATCGTTTGCCCTGCATACAATCCCACCTTCAACTCTGAAAGAGTAGATTTCGCACTAGCTGAATTACCCTGCTGTGCCGATGTCTGACTTTGTTTAACTGCTTCACCAGCCTGTACTTCACGCGCTATAACATCACGGATAACTGCCTGTGCAGCCAAATCTTGTAACCCAAACACCTCTTGGTCACCTAGAGTCAAATATGTTATTCTCGTGCGCTCTGCCACCAACGCTTGTGATAATTTTTCCTGTGCAGCTTTTCTAAATCCTTGCGCACTCGTCGTTCGTAGCTGATCGCCAGCTATACTTCGGTTGGTATACAACGATACCTTGGCGTCTTGAAGCATCAAGTCCAGACCGTCGTAGAACGTCTGATTGAGCGGTATCTTTGCTTCCTTCTTTGCATGTTTAGCTTTCTCAAAAGTAATTCGATTTTGAATCAACTCTAGCTGACGCTGTGCTTCGACATAATCTTTCCGCTCCATAAGTGCATCAAAAGAACTCATAAGTGGTAGTATTTGTTTCTGTACAAAAACACTACACACACTACATCCTTGGGTAAGCTCTGGAAGATTTGCTAATCCCAAGATCATGTCTTTGTATGTAGCTGTTATAGATCGAGGTTGAACACTCGCAATCTGCTGCAGTGTCGGGTTTATCTGCTGTTCCACGGGCGCATACGGAAGCCTATGCCCACCATCGAGCACCCAATCTACAAATCGTGGAATATTTACGACGCCGAGCGATATGGCATTTGCTGGAAACGGAAGAAGTCCGAGTAATATCGTCTGCCCCGTCCAAAGCAGTGTCCCACGCCTCCCTTCGCCATAAAACCATGGGAATATAAACTGTTTTGCCAACCGTAATGGCTGAATCGATTCCCATCCACCTTCATGGAAGAAGCGATGTTGATCGTAATACCAGAAATGGTTGGAGATAAACGCTGCAACTCCGTTTGTGATAAATGCTCCGGGAGGCCCGAAAATCCACCCAACCTGCGCGATAGCCTGCAGTCCAAACCGACTTCCTGCCCAGAGCAAGAAATTGCTTTGCGGAGTTGCGTTCATGACCCGTTCCACAGTAGTTGTTCCTACCCAATAATTTGCAGGGGCTGCCTTGTAGACTTCCGCGATAATATTTGGCTCTGCACCAAACCGCTGTCCCATATTCATGGTAATTTGTACAATCCTCCAACTGGAGACCACTGATATAGAATTCAAAAATATTCGGACTGGTGAAAACGAAGCAAGCGTATCGTTTACCATATGACGGAAACGCCAATCACGGCCACGATTTAATCCCAGCGGCCAATCATTAAACACCGATTCCATATATCCACCATGGGAATTGAGTAAGACATTTTTCACCCACTGAGGTGCAGGAATTATTTTTTTGTTCCATGGATTGCGAATTAACCCGTTTACTATCGTCGACTCTATCCATTTTCCTTGGAAGAAATCCTGCACCGTAGGCACATCAAACACATATCGCACGAGCGTATTACCTATAGCAAACGGTATGCGTACTGCATCAAACCCAAGCTGCACCCACGCAAACGGCGCGGTAGGCGGGAAAAATAGTGGTGCTATACGAAGTGTGGCCCATGTAAGCACTTGTCCTATTCTCTCATTACGTGGCAAAGACCTATCAAACGCAGCCAAAGGATTGACCCCCAGTGTCCACCGATACATTTCGCTCATTCCGAGAATAAGCGCATTTGGTTTAGCTTGTGCACGAGCGTTTGGCACAAGGCGCGCAAGAGCGTCCACCACAACGATCGGACCTGTCACTTTCACGTTTGCATGTGATGATTTGTATGTTTCTACAAACGCCAACACTGCCTTTGCAGCGACTACTCTCGATGCAGTTAAGGCGACTTGTGTCATGCCAACCCTTTGTACATCTTGTAGATACGTAGTCGTTGCAGCCAAAGCCGCTTGCCACTCGCTACTGCTTTGATCAAGAGTTGTAAAGTCTATTCCTAGCCCTTTAGCTAATTGCTCATTGAGATCAGCGGGTACGGTAGGTGCTGGAGCGGCTGGAACTGTACCTGCTCCAATCTGCTGTTGATTTGGCGCCACCGGATGAATAGATGCAAGTACAGATGTGACAAATGGCCGCACAGTATTTACAAAAGCCACTTGCGGGGACAATGGAGTTTTATCCGCTGTTACAAGGTTTCTCTGTGATATGTAGGTAGCAAGCTCATCTATGGCAGCACTCCCCGCATCGCGCACGACGAGCTGCCCATCTACCGCCTCGACAAATGGCGCAAGCTGCGTTGCGGCTGGCTGGAGAGTAGTTGCAGTTCCAAGGAATGCATTTTCATATGCCGCAACTTTTGCTACCACACTACTCGTTGGATCCACTTTGACACCTATCGCAGCGCCGATTCGCCTTGCCACATCAGCGTGAATTGCCTTGATAAGTTTTTCGCTATCTGCTTTATTATCTGTTTGCGCAGCCACCTGCATGGCTTTGTAGAGCTCAGGATATTTCCCATCTTGTAAACCTGCTATCACTGCATCAGCACCAGTTAGATTCACAAGTATCGTTTGCGTATTTGCAGGACTATTCCGCACCAGTGGCGCACGACGGAAAGAATTGACGAATGACGATGGCACACGCTTGATCACAGTCCATGTGTTGCCGATGCCACTTGCTATACCAAGAATTGCGCGTACGAGAATATTGGGTTTCTCCCGAGCTACCAACCGATCAATTTTTCTTTTTTGATATGCAATTGCCTCATCTGTGTGTTGTTTGATAAGTGTATCGACCACACTTGTGAGTGTTTTTATAGATTCTGCTTTTACATCCACTGCTCCCCCATCTGCCTGTGACAATTGCCCTCCAATATTGGCTTGTTGCGCGCTAGCAAGAATCGAAAATACTTTCGCAGTATTTTTATTTTTCAAGCCAGATGCTTTTGCCATAAGCAGCGTGTTAACTGCGCGAGTTATAGCTGCTTTTTCTTTCTGTACTTGTTTCTCTACTGTCAAATCCGCGTCACCTGCGAGTGCACGATTATTCATCTGTCGTGTCGCACGCGCGACTGCTTCTTGGTACGCACGAAGTGCATCACGGACTTCTTTGGTTTCGGAATCTGTGAGATTGTTTAACCCAAGGCTTGCCATAACCCGATCTACTCGTCTTGCGTCCTCTCGGTTTAGTGCATTAAGCAATGCAGTTTCTGTGGTAGTTCCAAGAGCTTTTTTCAATTCTTCCTGATTTTGCGCAATTTTTCTGTTCAGATCATAAGTTTTACCAAACTCTGGTGCGGATTTAGTCGAATCAGTTTGCAATGCAATTGGCTGATTTGGTACCGCCAGAGCTCCAAAATCTATCTCATTTATCGACCCATCAGTCAGCGTACTAAACCGCAAAACCCCCTCAGGAATTATTACGATCTGATGACTGCTGGAAAGCTGTTCTTCATGAGCATTTCCCGCTTCATCTACCCAAGAAACAGTGGTGCCCAATTTAATCACCTGCGCTCCTTGCACTCCACTTTTATCTTTCCCAACTATCACATCTCCAGCTCGCACCGTATTTGATTGCGCAATCTTTTGTGTGAGCCGCGGAAGTGCCGCTCGTTGTGCCTCAAGGCTCGTTATGGTTCCGCTAACCTCCCGCACAGTTGCCAACGCAAGCTCTACAGTGTAACTTTCGGTGGGTGTCATACCGTCACCTTGATTTACCCGAGCAGTTATCTCTCCGGCATTGGCTATAGCCTCCATCCCAACTTGCCTTGCTCGTGTGATATCTTGTGGTGTATTTGTGGCGGTAAATGAAGTCTTTACTTCGTTTAATCCTCGTACAACTTTCGTAAGCACATTTCCTTCCAGAGGATTGAGTGGATCTACATACGTGTGCTCCTCCATAAGTTTTACTACCTCCAGCACACTCTTCCCCTCTGTGTATGGCTTTGCTTTTGCATTTGGCCGCTGCGAAAAATCTAATGCATCTGGAAGCTGTGCAGACACAGATCGAAGACCGGAGCGAGTCAGTGTACCGACAAGGTTTGCCAATTGCGTATTCCTGCCTATCCCCAAAAATCCACCTTTAGCCAGTTTCTGAACCTCAGGCATATTTATAACCTGCTCTATGGTTTCTTGGGCAATTTTCGCCTGTCGTGCTAGCTCCACATTGGTATCTATCTCTACTGCTCCAATACGCACATTCATGCGTTTCTGACCACCACTCAATATCGATTCTGCTTGTGTGCGGGCTTCTCCTTGGGGCAGATATGCAGTTATATCTCTCACTTGGCGTGCCATAAATTCATTCAAAAACTGCAGACGTGTTTGTGTTGCTTGTTTTTGTACCGCTATCTTCCCCCGCTCCTCTGCAATATCCTGAAAAATAGGTCTATCATCTCCAGCGGTCAGTTGCTCTTTCGAGAGCGCATACTCCTGTGCCTTCTCACCAATAATCACAAGCTCAGCGTCAAGTGAAAAATCTGTATAGACTGTTTTGTTTCCGCCGTCGTTTCCTCGAGCACGCAATATAGCCTGATTCCACTCAGAACTAGTGTTAAACAAATCTCCAAATACTCGAAGCGACTCATTAGCATAAGACAATGGGTTTACCCCAATGTCAGCGCCTTTTTCATAAAAATCAGTATAGAATCCTTGCTGTGGTTCAAAACCATACCCACGAAGCTTGGCTATATTTGCCGCCTGATTTGCATCAAGCGCGTCTCCTCTAGCAAATTTCTTCAACGTATCAAGGTCATCTAATGTAATCGGAGATTTCTTTGCAGGTGTTCCAATTTTATTCAATTCCAAAACATCCTCCGAATATACCGTTCCATCAGGATTGACCACACGATTCACCACCTCTTCCATGAGTTGGAATTGAGTTTCGCCTCCCACCGTAATAGGTTCTACTCGCAAACGCACAACTCCACGCGCATGTACCCCTCCACTTGCTGCATCTGCAGGAACAGTCTCTATGGAATATTCGATTTGATGCAGATCATTACGGTTTCGTACTAGTTGCATGTCTGCATCACCATATTTTTTAGAGAATTCATTTCGCACTTCTATGTTTGATGCGCCATTGTTGGAAGCGTTCACACCCATGACCCCCCTCTGACCATCTTGGATCGCTTGTGCTTGAGTTTTAAGTCGTGATGACACATCTCTAACACTGGCTACTTCATGGATTCCTGAAATGGGACGCTTCGGTGGAATAAATGTGCCATCTGCTGCGTATGATCCATACATCATGTCGGCCACAGCATCTGCTACGCCGATAGTGACAGCATCAGGCACTGCACCGCTCCACACACGTGCCACTTCGTTTGCCTCCAGCGACATGCCTTGTGTACTTCGCGCATACGAATTTACCTCTAATATCGTGATCGAATGTGCATCGGTGGACATCTGCACATCGTTTATGTTGGAGAGTAACGCAGGTTTATTTCCTACTTTTGGATGAGCGAACAACTCTTTCCCGACAGAGTTATAAATCAAATTCTGCATCCCGTCGGAAATCTGTTTTCCTTCAAATATGTTTCGGTCTTTCGGCACGACCGTAAGCGTTTCAATCGGTAAACCATTCGCATCAGTACCAAGCCGTACTACCGGTTCATACGAATTTCCAACCACATCGCTATATACCTTTCCTAGTGTTTCCATAACTCCCACTTGCTCAAGTAATGCATCGCGCACCTCGGTCATAAGCGGATCGTTTGCCAAGTCAGCATCGCGCATACCGTTAAATCGTTCCTCAAATGCTTGGAGTTTGGTTGGGTCAGAAAGCGCTTTTCTAAATACATCAACATCCGTAAACTCACCCAATATCTGATCTATGTTTCCTTTTGCCTCAGGGTGCGCTGCCGCCTGCTCAAGCAGCATGTCTCGGTAACTTTCAGCCCGTATATCCTGACGTAAAATTAAATCTCCATTACTGCGGGCAAGATTTGCGTCAAACAACTCACGAAGTCCTGCGGCTCCTTTGTCCAAAAGTTTCATCGCGCGATCATGAAGTCGCACGAGAGGTCCTGAGGCATTTGGGTCACGACTTATCACCCCCGTAGCGTCATCCACTACCCACCCAAGTGCTTTTTTCAGGATGGAAACATCGTTGGCTCCTGCCTCTGTTTTCGCATACACCACACTATTTCCAGATGTTTGGAACGAAAGTGCTGGCTGCCAAATAGTTTTTACCTCATCGACAAGGAATTCAAAACCATTTCCTCTTTGCAGATTGTCAGTAAACTGTGTTTGATATTCCGGATGGGCACCACTTTTGCCGTACTCTGCAATAAACTCATATGACACTTTGTTTGTGGTGACGATGACATCCGCATCCATAAGTTTGGCGAATTCTGCTGGAGAAAGATTGGCTACGTTATCGGTCAGGTAGTAGCGCTTTATCCCTTCCGCCTCAAATATTTTTTCGTATGATCCGGGGTCTGTTTCTGTACCTCTATTTTTTGTTATTGTTTCTTCGGACTCTACCACTACCACCTGTTTGCGACCCGTATAGTGAAAGCGTTCTGAAGCTGTAGTTATCGATGTTTCCGTTTTTCCTGCACCCCCCGGTGCTGTGAGCCACATACTGCTATCCCCACGAGTTGCCCCTTTTAGGATATTTCCCATCTGATCTTGTGGAGCATTGGCGCTATCTGCACGATACAGATCAAACCCAAGAGCCTCTTGCACTTTAGCAATTCTTGCGTTAGCTTCGGTGACATACTTTTTTATAGTTGGATCAGCATTTGATGCATCAAATTGTGAGGCCTTTTTACCATTCTTCAATATCAAATCGCCTTCTACGGCGTTAACCTTGGTCACATCGTGATTACCTAAAGGTTTTTGGGTGCTTTCGATTCGGCGTACTAATTCTGTTTTGGCTTCTGGTTTTGCAGCCTGTTGTATACGTTGTGCAGTAGACTGCCCACGGAACGTTCGATTTATAAACTCTGCGAAACGACCACGGAGCGAACGCCCTGCGACAATGGCCTGCTCGAGAACGCGCACTTCGTTTGTTGCAGCTTTCTCACTAGCTATAAGCGGTGTCAATTCTACGTTTATATTCTGTACTACTGTAAATCTCTCTGCTGGATTTGTTATGGCGTCATTGATTACTCGAGCTCTGTCTATGGAAGCAAAGGCGTTTTGAGCTCGGACAAGAGCTTCTCTGGCGCTATCTATAACAGCGGTCGGTGCTTTATCTGCGATAAGGTTGGCTAGATCATTACTTCGTGCAGTTACCGCTTCTTGTTGACGTGTGACTGCTTCAGGAATGAGCTCAGGGTTATTGAGCAAATCTACCTGAAGCTGTATAAGGCCCTCTTGTTGTTGAATCTTTGCAAGCTCCGCATTTTTCGCGTCAATTTGTTTAGCATACTCTTGTTGCGCGGGTGTCATATTTGCCCGCTCCACCTGCGTTCTGGCTGCTTCTAAATTTTTCGCCGCAATATCATAGGCAAGTGGATTTGTATCTGCAGTTTTCGCAGCTTCAATAAACGCGCTTCGTGCTGCCTCAAACTGTGTCACCACCACTGGTTCCCGACCAAAAAGCTTAGCAATGCTATCTCCTATTTTTTGTGTGGTTGATCGTGGATTTTCTGTTAATTGCTGCTCTAGCTGTACTTGCTGTTGATTGAGTGTTATCGCGTTATATGCATCTTGCACCATGGTATTTGTGACTGGAGTAAGGGCAGGATTTCCATTTACGTCTAGTGGTCCTTCCGCCGTAATACTTGTTCGTATCGTGCCATCTGGATTCACATATTGCTGCCATGCGTCGATAGATGCAGCGAGATTGCGCTGCGCCGCGGTCATTTGTGCAGGATCTGTTGGTAAGTCTTTCGCTATTTGTTGTATTGCAGAATTTGTTTGTCCCACCGCTTTTGCTACATCACTCGTAGTTTTAGTCAATCGAGTTTGTACATCAGTAAGAACTGTTGATCTATTTTCACTAGTTATGGTCACATCCACGCCACCAATTCGTACTGTACCATCTGCACCATTTAGTCCAGCCAGTGCTGCAGCATCAGATAGCGCTACGGCACGAAGAGTAAATGGATCGGCTCCCACAATTGCTGCGTTTCGTGCCTGCTGTACAATCGTGCCACTCACAGACAACCCCGCCATCATGACACTGGTTGCGCAGTTTTCTGTAGTTCCTTTACCCAGTGAAGCTGCCAAACACGCAGTCCCTGCTTGAGCGACGTTTACTACTTGATCTGCTCGTATTATTGCCCTTGATACAGAAGATGTAGGATTTGCGATAGTAAATGGCTCGGTAACCAACCTACCAGCCGAAATCAATGCTAAACCAGCTGAGGTAATACAGTCTGCATTTATCAAACCTGTCTCACTACATGTTTTTAGTGCATTTGTGGTAAAAACCGCAGTTCCTAGTCCGTTACGAAATGTCTGACTCACCACAGATTCTGTAGTACTGGTATATATGTTTCGAGCTAAACTTTGAACCGCTTGATTGGACTCTCTAGCAAGTACCACTTCTGCCAATGCGGTTCGTTCGGCAACCGTAATCGTGCTTGCTTGTAGAGTGGCTCGTTCTGCGGCAGTAAGTCCTGTCATAGCCTCGAGTGATCCCCCTGCTTGCCGAGAAAATTTTGCAAAATCTGCCACTGCTACATTTCCAGCCACCGCTCTATCCACTGCGTTTGTAAACACATTGCTTGAAGCGACATTTCCCACGATACGCTCTGCTCTTGCAGTATCTACCAACATGTTTAATCCTCGAGACGCAGGGATAACTGAAGCGATAGAAAATGCAGTCATACCAGCAGAGGTCGCACACGCTGATGCATCCATATCAGCATGCCCAAATCGACATTGCTGTGCGGTATCCTGCAAACTTGACCCCGTCATATAAATACCCGAGGCTTCTCCTGCAATGGCAAGCATCGTCGCACCAGTAATCCCTTGGCCAGCGAGCTGTATCAAACGACCCCCTGGAACGATCAATGCTGCAGCCGTCATAACTGGTTTGGCTGAGATCATCACAACTGCTCGCCCTTTGTCTACTACGCTGGAGTTTGGATCATTAAATAATTTTATAGCCTCAACCGCCGCACCATTTTCAAAATTATTCAGCGCTATGGCTGCTGAAAACACCAAGGAATCATCTTTCGCTTGCTGAAACAATCTCGAAGCAGTAGCTAAATCGGTTTTTCCACTCAGTGCTGTCGCCAGCGACACATCAGAGCCCCAGCTGCCCATGTTAAAGACCATTTCCTCATCGTTTATATATGCAGCGACTTGCTTTTCCAAATCTGCATTAATCGCTGCTATATTTGTGGTGCCCAACCTCTTGGCTGCATTTTCCTGTGCGATAGCGAGCTGATCCGGTGTCATGTTGTTCACGTATGCATCGGCAATAAGTGTCGCTTCTTTCAATCTAATTGCATCAAGCGCTGCGGTCTGTGCATCAATCTGTGCCTGTGATTTGTTTTGTCTTACCGTTACTGTGTTATATTCCTGTTCAAGTGCTTTGTATTCATCCTGCAACTGAGCCAGACCTACTTCAAGTTCGCTCATGCTTCCATTCCCAGATAACGCCGCCCGTGTCGTCCAAGTAGGATCTATCTCAAGCAAATCCTTTACACTATCTGACTGATATACTCCAGCCTTTATGCTATCGACAATTTCATATCCCGATGCGACACGCGAAACAGCAAAATCATTCAACAACTCATCTGCTGATTTACCTTTTGTGTCAGCGGTTTTTAAAAACTCTTGATACTCCAACTTCACCGCGGCGTCTGTTTGTATTTGCGTTTGAAGCGCATCGAGAGCGTTTGGATTGGATGTAATTTGTGAGGAAACCAACAACTCCGCAGATCGCTCACGCTGGAGCTCGGCAAACTCTGGGTCTATCCACAATGAGTACCCCCCATCGGTAACAAGATTTAGCACGCTTGTTCCAGGCATTCCCAATCTCGTTGTCAACGGAATAGATGCTACAGCAAGATCCGCATGCCTTGTTCCTGATAATATCGCGTCTATATATGCCGCTTCACTCTGCGTGTCTCCTGCACGGAGCTCTCCTATCTGCGCCAACTTCGGCTTGTCCTCATAAAAAACCTGCATTTGATGGATCAAATAATCCTCTGTTGTTTTTCCTTTGTTCTCTGGCAGGCCCAACCACGCATTGAGATCTTTACTATTATTTTTTGTCTGGGTATCAAGATATTGCTGCTTCAATTCTGGATCCATTAAATTTACATACGAGGTAGCTTCCGATAACGCCTTGTCTGTAGACAATCCAAATGCGGTGTTCCATGTCGCTCGTGTTTTATCTGCGATATTTGTCAATATTTCTGGTGGCCACTTAACGTTTGTTGTACCGTTATCAGAATTTCCATCTGAATCTTGTAATTTAACCGCTTGAAGTCCGGGATTTATAAAACTCAATATATTTATAACTGCGTTTGGAATAGCGATTGTTTTTGGTTTACTATTCTGCAATTCCAAATATGGAGACAATTCTCCTTTGCTATACAACTCTAGATTGGTGTTATATACCCCATCATCTTTCCACTGTTGAGCAAGCTCGTTAAATGCCATTTCGTTGAGCGAATCGAAATTCCTTTGCTGTTGTTCAAGCGTTTGGAAGCCGCCTCGACCATCATTTCTCAACTCAGTTTGATACTGCTTAAATGCATCAGAATATTCACTGTTTGGATTTGCCTCGACAAACGTCTTTGGTGCTTTCGCAGCCTCAGCTACTGCTTCTATCACATATTCAGGAACCACCGCCTGCAGCGCCTTTTGGATTGCCGCAGTATCTGTTGGCGACTTCACATCTTTAAAGATTGGGTCATCCTTATGCGCCTTGTAAAAGGCGAGCTGATCAGCAGTGCTTCCTGCATATGCATTGATATACGATGCATTTACGTCCGCTTGCTTAAACGCAGTTTGAAGCGCAGAATTTGCGACCGTCGGCGCACTTGCCAAAATGGTAGTTTTTGCAAATGCTGGATCATCACATTTTGCGCTATCGGTCGATTTTGCAAATAATTTACACACTGCGCTGGACGCCCCATTTTCCACATTGACAACAAGATTTTGTACCCAATTATCTTGGATTTGCTTGGCAAAATCAGGATCTACGTTACTATCGGCAATCAGTTTTTGCTTTTGTGTAAAGGTCAATCCTGCCTGATTGAGGATATCTGTGACCTTTTTGCTATCTACATACACTTTTACGATTTGCCCCTGATCAGCAGTAGTTGTGCCGGGATATGTAAGTGCTGCGACAGCCTGAGCCTGCTGCGCCTTACACACATCTTCGGGTTTTTGACTATTCTGCTTAGCGGCAGTCACACAGCCGGTATATTCTGATTGAGCAACTAAGTAGAGATTGGCCGCTTTGTTTACAATATACGCGTGATACGACTCATTGAGCTGTTCTGCAGCTTTAGTGGGATCGACTCCTACAGCAATAAGCGCATTGTTTGCATCATTGAGATATCCTTTGCACAGCGCATCACTTCCATTGTGCTGACTTTTACATAAATCATAATTATTTCTTGATTCGTTATACGTATTTTGGGCATCAAACATCTTCACTGTTGTCGTAGTTTGATCCTTTACGATAGCCAGATACGCAGCGGACTCGCCTGTTATACCAAATTGTGTATTGGCCTGAGCTTGACATGTGGTCTGACTCCCCCCAGCTTCCGTACAGCTATAAACAGATTGAGCGATTTGATTTACAGTTTCACTAAACTTTACTGACTCCGCCTCATACTCTTTTGCCAACCCTAAAGATGCAGGAATAACGGTGAGTGGACACCCCGGACACTGTGCCCACATACCCTCTGCAGGATTTTTGGGATTTGGTACACAACGATAACGTTGATTATCATTCAAGTCGGTTGTAGGACCGTATTGCTCTCCTGTTGCCACATTTCCCTCACCGATACCACCGCAGCTCACCGGAGCTTTGGGCTTCACACTAGGAGATGGAGTTATCGTAGTTGCGGGCTTTGTGGGTACAATTGGAATTATCGGCGTCACAACTGGGGTCACAGACGGACTTGGATTATTTGTTTTTGCAGTCGTTGGATTTGCGGTCGGCACGGTTGGAAACTGCGCACGACATTCTCCCACTCCTCCCCCTGCGCTCATACATTCAGAGAATGTCGTTGGTTTTTTTGTAGTCGGCTGTGATGCGATTTGCGTAGGAGTAGCTGGGGGCGGATTACATACAGCACTTCCAAAATATCCAGTAGATCCGTTCACACACTGTGATCCACAATTTGGAAAACATTTCTGCCCTACTGCAATTGTTGGTTTTGGTGTCACACTTGGTGTTTGAACAGGTGGCGCTCCGGCTAGCGGTGTTGGAGTTGTTTGAGCGCAAGAAAATCCATACCAAGTATCGGTACAGGTTGTACCCTCTCCACAAGTTTTTACGGTAATAAATCCTAATTTAGCTTTATTTGTTTTTGAGTCACATCGTATGCTCGGACCCGCAGTCATCAACTGCGGTGTAGGAGTGATAGTCGGAGTAATTTTTGCAACTACCGGTGTAGTAGTCGTTGTTGGCCTAAGTGTCGTAGTAGTCCGTATCGTCGGATTTACACTCCCTGCTAAACCTGAATATCGCAAACACTCAGCTTTTTGACTAGTAGTAAGTGATGGATTGTTACAGATTGATGAGGTTCCCGAGGTTGGGGTGATCGAGGCGTTTGCTCGACATGTTACCTCACACGCATGGTTATTTTTACACGTGTGTATACAGTTGTTTAATTTTGCAGCTGAAGCAAGTGTTGGTGTCCTTGTCGGCGTCTTGGTGGGGGTTTTTGTTGGAAGCTTTGATGGTGTAGTGGTGCCCCTACTTGGGGTAAGCGAGGGTCTTGGCGTTGTTGTAGTTGCTGGCCTTGTTGTAGGTCTGGGCGTATTTGCCACCAACCCACAGTCTCGTAGGCAACTCGTATCTCCTTTGCAGACACACGGATCATTCCCATATGGCCCACTTGCAAATTGTCGAAGCTCACCTGTGCGTTGTGTCTGCACACGCGCAACGATAAAAAACGTCATGGCAGCAAATACCATAAGCAAAACAAGTGGGAGAACCTGCGTCGAGATATGAGGAGCAGTTATATGCTTAGGTGCAATTTTATTGTAACAATCTATGAAAAACTGTATCAGTTTTGATTTCGGGGATATGGAGTTGAGGATTTTACGCTTATCAGACTGTTGGTTGGATATAAATTCGGGCACAACGAAATAAAAAGTTCCTAGTATTCCCAAACCTTGCATCTTTGGTGCCCACAAATGATGCAACTATTTAATACTAGGCCCTTATTAATACTATGAAGAATACGAGGCTCTCATGTCAACGACCAACCTCCCTCTTGACAAGCCGTATCGTGTTCGTCAAAACTAAAGATATGGCAAAGAAAAAAGTTCATCACAAAAAAACACAGAAACACACCAGACAATACGCGCCGAAAGAATCATATTTTGTCGTCATAAGAAGCTGGACCTTGCTTGTTATGTTTGCGCTTATGTTGGGTCTTGGGGCAGTAGTTGGCACATATCTCAACCAACAGTCAAATGGCACTCCTGTAGTCGCTGGTGCAGAAACAAGCAGATAGCACGCGTGCAGTAGAGAACCAAAAAGAAGCCCGAAGGCTTCTTTTTTTTGTGGACCCGAGGAGAATCGAACTCCTTTCTTCTCCATGCCATGGAGGCATACTACCGGTGTACTACGGGCCCTATTTAACCATTAACAATTCACAAATTGACCGTTAATAACACCCTTTCGTTAATTGTAAAATGTTAATTTGTTACTCGAGTGGACCTGAGCGGAGTCGAACCGCTGATCTCCGCAATGCGAATGCGGCGCATTACCAACTGTGCTACAGGCCCGTCTTCGCACAAAATTATACCAACCCTGCAGCATAATTACCATCGTCACACCCATTCAACGTGTTATTTCAAAAACGATGCAGGACTCACTGGGGTGCCATTTTTGCGAACCTCAAAGTGAAGATGTGTTCCAGTCGAACGGCCAGTCGAACCCATCTTTCCGATGACTTGACCACGACTTACCTTATCTCCTGATTTTACATACATCTCTGTCAAGTGCGCATAGAGGGTAGACAATCCATTTCCATGATCAATAATCGTGTGTCTCCCATATCCGTACGTCAAATATTCCACCAAAATTACTGTTCCCTCGCCTGCAGCGGTTATGGGTGGCTGTGAAGGATTGGCTATATCAAATGCCATGTGATACCAAATTGGATTTTGTGTGATTAACCCATTGGTCGGCCAAGAAAACTGACCAGTTCCCCCAGCAGCAAGCTGCGAGAAAGAATATGATGGCGCAGTCAATCGCACAGCCTCAGGCATAACACCATCTGGAACCACCAAAGATTGACCCACACTTAGAGCAAACGTATCTAAATCTGTGAAGTCATTGAATGGAAAGTTAAGAATCTTTTGTGGTTCTGTTTTATATTTTTTAGCAATTGAGTATATAGTCTCTCCCTCAGAAACTTTATGTACAATTCCTGTAACGGGGGGTATCTTTAATTCATCTCCTATGCTCAAACTATCACTTTTTATATTATTCTGCCACTTTATTGTATCAACAGACACACCAAACTTTTGTGCTACCAATGATAGTGTATCACCCTTTTGGATACTGTATGTTATTATTTGATCTCTTGGCTTATCGGATACTTGGGTCTGTACACCATATGCAGACAAATCAAGCGAAGTGACCACTGCTGAAGGCGGGGTAAAGTCAGCCAGCGCGCCTTTGACTCCCACTGGGTACGCATTTGCCAATGCCGGAGCAGCTACAACCGCCACAACAACCAAAATGCTGACAGAAAAATGCAAAAAGGGTCTTTGATAGCCACCTCGACGTGCCATGAGTATATCTACAAGCACGTCTTTTTTTGTTTCAAACCACACGCCAAACCGCCTGAGCTTTCGAGAAACGTAAAGATACCAACCCGTTCGCCACAATCGTATATCTTCGGCTAACAAAAGAATTATCTTGCGCATTAGATTTGTATGGTAACACGTGAAAAATGAAGTTACAAATTACCAAAAGATAAGAGTTACGAGCCTTTTGAAAGACTATCGAGGAATTCGTCGTTACTTTTCGTTTTACCAAGCTTGTCTATAAGCATCATGGTGCGCTCTTCATCGGAAAGCAGAGATAACATATGGCGAAGGGTTGTAACCTTTTTCATAGTATCTTCTCCAAGGAGAAGCTCATCGTGACGAGTGCCACTCTTCCCTGCATCAATTGCAGGAAACACTCGACGCTCCTGAAGCGCTCGGGACAGATGCAACTCCATGTTTCCTGTGCCCTTAAACTCTTCATAGATCAAATCATCCATTCGACTCCCTGTTTCGACGAGCGCTGTACCGATAATCGTAAGAGATCCCCCATCAGTAACTCGATGAAGCACGACTTCTTCACCTTTATCCTTTTTTGCCTGCTCTTCTGGAGTTATAAATGGCTCGTTACAACGTGCTGCGCCCAAAAATTTCTTTGCAGGATACAATGCTGCTGGATCAAATCCTCCAGATAATGTTCGACCACTTGGATTAACCACCAAATTATACGCACGAGCAAGCCGAGTTATAGAATCAAGCAAAATTACCACATCGTGACCCATTTCAATCAATCGCTTGGCTCTGTCTAAGGCAACCTCAGCCACTCTCGTCTGATGATCCGGAGCTTCGTCAAAATTACTTGCATATACTTCACCTTTTACCGATCGTGAAATATCTGTCACTTCTTCTGGGCGCTCCCCAATAAGTACTGCCATCAAATGCACAGCTGGATAGTTTGCTGAAATTCCTGCAGCTATTTCTTTCAAGATAGTCGTTTTCCCAGCTTTTGGCGGTGACACGAGCAATCCGCGTTGACCAAACCCAATAGGTGCCAGAAGATCTATAATACGAGTAGACATCGGAGACTGCCCAGTTTCAAGTCTCAGCAACTTATTTGGATATACGGCCACCAAATCCTCAAAGCGTGGTCTGTTTTCCATCAATTCTGCGGCAAGTTCATTTACCTTTTCTACTTTGAGAAGTCCCCAGTATCGTTCGCTTTCTTTGGGTTGTCTGGCTTGTCCCTCTACCAAATCTCCATTTCTTAGCAAGAATCTACGAATCTGAGACTGAGAGATGTACACATCCTTTTCGCTTGGGGTATATTTTGGTCGTAAAAATCCATGCCCTTCAGGCATAGTATCAAGCACTCCACGCACTGTTTCTGTTGGGACATCAACATCAGGCTGATATGCGTCAGGTGCAATCGGACGAGATGAGGCATACGAAGACGGCCCACGATCATACCCATCACGACGTGGCTGGTTATATCCATCTCGATTATTGTATCGATCTGATTGATTTCCTTGATATGGAC
>CAZXHY010000009.1:0-39839 GCA_964639945.1 uncultured Gammaproteobacteria bacterium | reverse complement strand
ATCTTATGGTATATATTATGTTTTTTATAGTTATAAAGTGGGCACGTCGTATATAAAACAAGTGACTAATAAAGGGGTGGTATTGCATCTATTTTAGATAGTATTTCATTGCCGTTTAATTCGAGGAGATTGAAATACCACGCGAGCGCTTCATATCTTGGTTTATTTTCTTCAGATACTATTTTGAGAGCCTCGTCTCTTGTGATAACGCCTTCGCGAATTTGATTGCTTCTTAGGCCGTCATGTTCCGTAAATCCCTGCGTGTGATAATAGATATAATTATAAAATGGCGGAGTGCCGTCATCGATGCGCCACGTAGCGACAGTATCATGAGGTGTTTCCCAACCGTATTCATTTTTTAATGTTGATACAATTTGCTGTTCGTCCCATGGGACATAATGCCATAAATAGGTGAAGTCATGATGTATTAGGTATGCTGATGCGTATGCCCATGCAGTATCAAACAGCGAAGAGTTTATGTATTTGGGGTTACGAATGAATTGGTGAGCGTAATAACGCAACATTTTGTAGTTGTCTAGGGGGCGTAGGTTGTGAATTACCCCATCAGGGGTACCATCAAAAATTCCGTAGTACCCAAATTTAAATCGCTCATCCTCAAGCTGATTCCCCCTACAGTATAAGATTTTATTTAACCCAGTTTTGCGTAGTAATTCTTCTGCAAAGTATTCAGCTTGTTTATCCCCCGCCATAAGCAGTGTGACCATACCAAGGTCAGGCTTTTCTATCCACGCCAATATATTTTTTCTAATATTTTCTCGTTTTTGTTTTATGTCTGCCGAAACCCAAACATGTTCAACGCCAAGTGCGGCACACATGCGTGATTGATTTCGTCGTGCGATATCTGTAACCATTCCCCAGTCGTATGTGTATGCGATAGGATTGAGACCAAGAACTTTTTTTGCAAAATGCAAACCATACGAGCTGTCCCTTCCTCCACTTAGGGCAACGACACAGTCTGTTTCGCCTGTATGCGATCGATACGGAGCAAAGACTTTTCTGAGCGCTTCAAGTCCGAGGGGAGCTTGTTTTTTATATGTGTGACAAAAATTGCACACCCCAAATTTATCAAAGTGAATGAGAGGCATTGTTGAGGGCAAAATACATTTGGTACAACGCGTCAGTTGTTCTATTTTTTTGGAATCCGGTGAATGATGCTTGAGTGATTGAGCAGTGTTGAGTCCGTTCGTCTGTAGGGTCGATATCATTGCGCGTGAAGCACGTTCTTTACTGGGGTTTGTTGTGAGTTTTATATGTTGTTGTGACAGTGTTTTGCATTGCAAAACAATCGCCTCTTGAGCGCGAATATGTTTCACGACGCTATGTGTTGGTAATATATTCTTATGAAGCTGAATTAGTCGTTGAAGTATGTAGGCTTCTGAGGCAAAGATAAAGCTATCAGGAAGCGTGATGTAATATAGTGAACCCGTGTTGGTTGCGAGCAAGAGCGAATCTTTGCGTGTATCAAACAATGCAACGCTCGCTTCTCCCTGAATCTCCCTGAAGGTGTTTTGCAGGCTTCGCTTGGGGTCGTGTGTTTTGTTTCTGTATGAGTCATATAGCGCAGCGATTAGCTCTGTGTCTACAAGAAGATTTCTTTTTATGTCTTTATGTTTTTTCCAGAGTTGGTCAACGTTGAGAACGATTCCATTGTGAATAACGATAGTTTTTCCATATGTGACGGGTTGGTTGTTTTCGTTGTCAGAAGGAGTTCCATTTGTGGCAATTCTAGAATGTCCTATAAGCGCAAAAGGGCCGTTTGTTAGTGGTGCACTTGTGGCGGTATGTATCTGTTTGATAATCTTCGGAAGTCGTATGAATGAGGTGCCTGCGATAGGCTCTTTTGAGACATGAAAAGACATTCCGTTGTAGATGCCAATTCCTGACGCTTCTTTTCCACGAGATTCAGAAAGTTGAAATAGCGAGGTAATCACCTTCATCACTGATGGCGTCGAGAAGGTGTTCTTTTTTGAGCAGACAAGTCCAAATATGCCACACATAATTATGTATATTTCACATGATGCGCTGAATAATTATATTGATCATACAACCATTTGTTGGGCCTACACAATACGATTTTTTCACAATTCTCTCTATACAAATGGTGTGGCATGTAGCAAAATATGGCTTAGCTATGAACACCGTGCAAATTATTGCTCGCTATTTTTATCGTCGACTACGACGAATATGGAATGTTCAAAAACGAAATCTTTTGGCTATTGATGGTGGCCTGCCAATAAAAGAGTCGATGCTACAAGCCGTACCCTATAAGTTTACCCATGCTGATGCAAAACGTGTTTATGACATTGTTTATTCAGGTAAGTTGACACATGATAGTGGAAGTCAGATTGTGAATTTTGAACGAGAGTTTGCACAGTACACAGGTGCAAAGTTTGCGGTTGCTACAAATTCTGGAACATCGGCGCTTCATATGGCCGTGCAGGCAATTGGTCTTCAGCATGGGGATGAGGTTATCGTGCCTGCGTATACATTTATCGCTACCGCGCAAGCGGTATTAAGCTGTGGGGCGATTCCTGTATTTGTGGACATTGATAAAAGTTGCACCGTGTCCCCTTCTCATTTAGAGCGAGTTATAACTAAAAAAACTCGTGCCATTATGGTGGTCCACGTGTTCGGAAATATTGCCGACATGGATGCAATATTATCCATTGCACAAAAATATAAATTATTAGTAATCGAGGATTGTGCACAGGCGGTCGGTGGAATGTATAAAGGAAAACATGTGGGCACATTGGGTGATGTTGGGTGTTTTTCTTTTAACATTCACAAGGCCATTCCAACAGGACAAGGCGGGATGCTGATCACAAATAGTAATGATATATATCGATCTGCGCGTGCAGCAAGGAACACTGGTATAGAACATCAAGGAGGTACGCATGATGTCGTTGCGTTTGGTGGTACATACTTTATGACAGAGATGGAGGCGTCGCTTGGAAGATCTGTGTTGCGACAGCTGGAATATTTAAACAGGAAACGAAGAAATAATTATGCATATTTATCTGAGCTGCTTCAGGCTATTCCACAGGTGCATCAATATGAAATTTGTGATGGCGCAACCCCCGTGTATTCACGGGTGTCTCTGCTGATAAATTTTTCATCTCTTAGATATTCTCGTCAACAGTTCATCGATGCCGTTCGCGCAGAAGGGGTACCATTGAAAATTTTTTACCCCACTCCGCTCTATAAGTATCAACTTTTTCAACGTAAATATGATGAAATAACTGGTGTACGATTTCCGTTTTCTACAGATACGCATCGCGTGTATACAAAAATGCGTCTAGCAGGAGCTGAAAAGTTTTTTGTGCGACACGTAGGGTTTGAGTTCAATCCATATTGGACGTCTTCCGACATGCGCGTTATCGTCAGTGCTCTAAAAAAAGTAATAACTCATGCTACGTTATGAACAATGTGATCAATCGACTCCTAGTTTCTAAGAAGAATAAGTCTCCGAGAGTCCACATAGGGCTTATAGGTTTGGGAGCGATAAGCGCAGTGCATATCGACGCGTTTCGATTGCATCCTGATGCCAAAGTCGTTGCCTTTGCTGATACAAATCCAGTGTTGTTGCAAGAAAAAAAGCGACAATTACCAGAAGCCAAAGCATACGACACATATACTCAAGTCCTTACAGATCCTCAAGTCGATGTGGTTGATATTATGTTGCCGCATTTTTTGCATGCTGAGGTAATTGTGGCTGCACTCAAAGCAGGGAAAGATGTGATATGTGAAAAGCCGTTAGTTATAACAAGCAAAGAATTTGACGCAATTAGTAGAGAAAGTAAAAAAACCGGAAAGCAAATATATTTGAAACAGTATTTTCGATTTTCTCGTTTACATCAACAAGCGCGCTCAATGTTGCTTGATGGTGCTATTGGTCGTCCGTATTATGTCTCATGCGTATATACAATTAATGCCCTAGCGTCATTGACAGACCCTCGTTCATGGAGATTTAATGCCCGTGAGGCTGGGGGTGGAGTATTTATGGATATTGGGGTGCACATAGTAGATTATTTATCTGAATTGTTTGGTGCACCACGAGCTGTATATGCTGTTATGAACAAAAATTTCACCTCGTTATCCCAAAAAGGAGAGGATTTTGCCACTGTGACTCTTGAGTTTCCAGCGCAAGTGGTTGTGCAAATTTCTTGTACAGCAGTAGATACGTCGTTTGGGTTTCGATGGGAAAAACATTTTTATGGAAGCGACGCATCATTGCATATAACAGATAATGGAAAAACTCGTATGACAATGGAGGTTATGAGAAATAAGCGCCGAGTAAATACATATATCGAGAAGGACTGGTGGCACGCGGCAAATAACGAAGCGATTCAGGATATAGTTACAAGATTAGCCCGTCACGACCCTCCCGCAGTGACTCTGGGTGACGCGAAGAGTACGTTACTAGCTATTCTTGGCGCATACGAGTCGGCGGCGACTGGAAAGAAAATAGAACTACGTTAAGCTTTTAAAAAATGATGCATACAGTTCTGCCGCTGTTTTCTGAGAGAATTTTTCTTGTAACACTTTGAAAGCGTTTTCACCAATACGTTTTGATAAGGCGACATCTTTTTTTAACTGAAGAATTTGTGTGGCCAGACTGCGCGGGTTGTTGTTGGTCAGTATTCCATTGTGGTTATGAGATATTATGGATGCGATGGTGGGTTGATTGGTTGCGATGACTGGTTTGTGATACATCATGTAGTCCAGAATTTTTAGCGGGGAGAAGTAAAAAGGTGTATGTTTTGGCTTGTGATAGAGCGCGAGACATATGTTGGAGCGCGCAATAAATTCAAGAAAGATGTTTCTTGGCATGCTGTTAAGGAAGAGTATGTTTTTTCTCCATGAAAATTTATGCCAACCGTCACCGCCCACGACCAAAAATATAATAGATGGGTCTTTTGCATATACGTGTCGGGCCGCGTGTTCGAGGATATCAATTCCCTGCCAGTGAAGTTGTGTAAATCCACCCCATAAGACAATGTACGCATCGGGACATAATAATCGAAATGTTGTGGTTGACTGGCGAAGTGTTTTGGATATGTTTACAAAATTTGGAATAACAGCGCTTGTATGCAGAACCATTTTTGATTTAGCAAATTGTAGTAATTCTTGGGAAATAAAAATAGATGCATCAATTAAGCATGATAACGCATAGCGCTTGAGATATTTTCTCTGTCGCGCGAGTCGGGTGGGCATTGTATAGTTTGTGTTGTAATTTTCTTCCGGAAAACCATGAATTTCCCATATAAATTTGGTGTTCCACGAAAAAAATTTAAGTAAAGTAAATTTATCCAGTATCATTGAACCATCTATCCGTATATATACATATTTCGCATGACGAACCTTTTTTGCTAGAAACCAAAAGTCTTGAAGAAAATTTTTTAGTTTATGCGAGTACATCTCAACTCGAAACCCAATCAGCGTCAGAACTTCTGCGCGTCTTGTTGAGTTTATAACAGCTGCTTCAGAGCCAATGGAGCGGTCGTGTGTTATATAGATAATAAGATCGTTAGATGTTTTCATTCGATTGAGTAAACGGGTAATACCAAGCGAGAAGATTATATAGTGTTCAAAGTTCTATATCCAATTGCAGTGTGCTTGTTGGATTTTATGATTGTTTTCTTTTGTGGTGAAATAGTCCTAGATGAACAATGCCTACCGTATGGCAAACATATAAGCCCAAACACCAAAAAGTCTCTAAGAGAAACTTCGTTCCTTTCATGTAGCCGATGGACGATGCTTCAGAAAAATATCGTACAGGAACAGGAATCTCCCCTATTTGAAAACCATAACTAATTGATGATACGAGAAATTGTTGATCAAAAACAAAATCGTTGGAAAATCGTTGAAACGGCACTGTCATAAGTGCTTTTTTTGAATACGCTCGTAAACCCGATAGGTGTTCAGATAAGTTTACACCCAGAACAATGTTTTCTATCGTTGTGACAATGCGATTGAGAATGTATTTTATCAGTGGCATGCCTCCAGCGAGAGCATCTTGTCTCGTACGAATTCTAGAGCCAATCATGATGTCATATTTTTTGTCGAGTATTGGCTGAACTAGGTTTGGAAGCTCACGAGCGTCATACTGGTAGTCAGGATGGAGCATCACTACAACATCAAAGTTTTCTTTGAGTGCTTCCCAGTAACATGTTTTTTGATTGCCGCCATAGCCTAAATTATTCGGATGTGCAAACACCGTGAGACCAAGTTGTTTGCCGAGCTTTTGGGTATTGTCTGCTGAAGCATCGTCCACAAGAATAATTTTGTTTGCGAAATTGTTTGGAATATCGTTGAGTGTGCGACGAAGCGTCTTGCTTGCGTTATATGCAGGCATGACAATTATGATGTTTGGCTTATGCGTGTTGGTCATATAGCTTTTCACTACGGCGTGAGTATTATAGAATATTTTTCAAATTGGTAATAAATGATTCGTATGTCCGTTTAACATAGTGTTCTTTTGCTAAAGCAATTATGCTCCAAAGCCCCAATGCTTGGAAAATTGCGATAAAATATATTGCTGGAAGATAGTATCTATCCCATGGGACATTTATTAAGAAAAACATGGTGATAATTGATGTAAGTCCCATGACTAATACATATAAACGCGCACGTTTTTTTGAGGGCTGCATTTTAGAAACGCAAAAAAATATACCTACTAGAAATATTGCAATGTTTATGACTGGTATATGTGTCGCACTGGCTCTATAGAGATATTGACGATCTGTGGGCTGCAAGCACGATGGCTGCATGGTGAGACAGTACAGCACCTGTAATCTGTGTAGATATGTCTTAAACGCCTCTGGTCGTTTTTGGTATAACCGCTCATTTATTATCATCTGCAATTTTATGAGCTCGTGGGATGATGTGGGCGCTATGCGAAGAAAGTAAATTGAAAAATTGACCCAAATAGCAGTGGTTACTAACATTACAAAAAACCAATGCATCACGGTTTCATGTTTTTTGTTTGGGAGCAGAAAAAGTGAAAGAGTGGAAAATATTGTAAATCCCACATGAAAGATAGCCCCCGTTAGTTTTGAAATAATCGTCGCTCCAGCTGCTATTGCGGCGAAAACTAAGTAAGAAATTTTTTGAGTTTTTAGGTGATGAGAATACGAAACAAAAGCAACAGTCAAGAAAAATATATAGACACAATCCCAAGTAGCACGGGTCATAGTATGCAAAAATAGTTTATTTTGAGAAAGCAAAATGACAAGTATGATCCCAGCTATCCTGCTTTGAGTTAGCGTGTTCATAAATATAAACAGCAATACAAGTGTGCTAAGCGTTATTATGGTCGTTAGGTGTCGTAGCTTCATGACATACGGGGCAAATGGTGTGACATCCTCTTGCCCCCCGCCGAATTTCTCACCAAAATTATTGTGCAGTTGTTCTCGAGCACTAGAAAAATGTGGCTGAGTGCTGTAAAGGTATGCGCCATATATATATTTTGTAAGACTCGCATGAGAGAGCGCTTGGACGGTGGTCCAAATCATGGGATCACTTGGTGATTTATTTAGGAAAGTTTTTTCGTAAAAATGGGTATCAAGAATCCAGTCTGTTTCATCTATATGAACAGGTTCTGTTTGGGCAACGTTTACTATTTCAATCGTTATAAAGAGAAGTAGCAAAACTCCAACCAGAGTGTTCAAGATTGTTCTCATGATTTATTTTGCAAAAAGCTCATTGAGCAGCACCCTTGCTACTAGATTATGTCCTAGCGAATTGAAATGACTATCTGCAATATATAAATTTTCACTTTTTTGATGGTCAAAAAATTCAGGAAACAAATTTATATACTGTATGTGTTGATTTGTAGCGAATTTTTCCCAATATATCACATGCCTTGATTCTAAATCATTGTGTAAGATTTGTTGCGGCCACGGATACACCACGAGTGTTATATCGTCTATGTCATGGGCGCGAAGTAGTGCGACAAGTGTCGCGAGGTATTTATCACACAGCGCGAGCCCATCTTTTCCGTACGTTTCGTATTGATGATCGTCATATGTCCATGCTTGATAATCTGCGTCATAGGGCAGAGTGTTTTGTTTTTTCATTTGAAGTTGGTGTTTGTGCCATGTGAGTGTATATATAGAATTTGTAATGAATGAGTGATCCAGCACATAGCCAAATATTTTTTTGAGAAACGTGCGAGAGATCTTTTTGTTATGGGTTGTGGAAAAGTCAGATTGCTTGGCTGGAATAAAATTTTTGTATCCGTAGGCTTCGTTATGTATATCAGAAATATCAAGCATGATGATAGCTTGATTAGCGCGAATCCCCTGCTCCTCTAGAAGAAATTTTGTTTTTTCTACGTAAAGCTTAGGCGAGTATCCCTGTAGTCCAACGTTTAACACCTCAACGTTTTGTGGTGTGATGGTGTTTGCGATAATTCCTACAAACGTTTGATCGTATGGAAACCCCACCCCTTCGGTAAAAGAGTCACCGATAAATAACACCCTATGCTTGTCAGATGTCTGCGACACGGTGCGCACTGTTTTATCTATGAGCCCAAGTGAGTTTATATAGACTGGATAATCAGCATCGTTATTCCAGTGGTACATAAGCTGTGTGTTTGGGACAAGGCCATGATGGTACATACGATCAGACACTCTATTTATATGCCGTTCGTCTTTGAGCAATTGTTGTTTGTAGTATTCACGTTGACGAGTGGGTATATATAGGTGCCCTATCCCAAAATCGATGCTTAGGATTAGCAGTATGTTTGTGCAAAATAGTATGATGAGTCGCGAGTGTTTGTGTGGCATGAGCACTGAGTTAAGTTGCCTATCAAATACATTATGCAGGCTATGAGGTTTATTATATCAGCGATGAGTGTGTTAGAACGAAAAGCTATATTTCTAATTTAGAAGATAGGGCCGTGCGAAGCCTTTCCCAAATAGACAGGGCGGAATTACGTTTGGCGATTAGTATGTTTCGTCTAGAAACTTCACTCCATGGTCCAAATTGGTAATCACCATATGTGCGCACCGTGTTGAATCCATGCTTCGATAACAGAGCCATCATGTCGCGTTGTGTATAGTGTCGCTCTGTGCGTTCCGTTACGATGCGTTTGATTGTTCCGTTCGGGTATACTCGATCAAGAAAGTGAATAATCTTTGCGATTTTTGTTTTTGCGTTACCATGCACAAATGTTTCACGAACGAGTGTGAAACCTAATTTTGGAAGCTGTTTGAAGGTCTTGATTTTATGTATATCCCAATCCCCTGTGGGTTCGAGTACGTTATTTAGATCTATGACGAGATATCCTTCGGGAGACAAATGACGCGTCATCGACTCAAAAAACATCACCTGCTCTTTTTCGGTGATAGGCCAAAAATGTGAGGGACAAATAATAGTTTGAAATTTTTTGTGAAGGTTAAACGATATTTCATCTGCATGAACTAGGGTGACGCGTCTTTGTGCAACTTTGGAGAGTTTTTTTAATTTTTTTGCGCCAACCTTTAGCATGTCTTTGGCAATGTCGATTCCCACAATTGCGACGCCAGTTTCTGCTATAGGGAATGTTAATCTACCGTTTCCACAAGAGAGCTCAAGGACAGGTGAGCCAAGTTGTTGCGTCAATTTTTGCCAGAATACAACATCATCTGTTTGATCAAAAACAAGATCGTAATACTCTGCTATTGCATCCCATTCAAACATGGAGGGATTATATCATTTTATATTATTGAGAGCTTCTTGAAGTGACGTACAGATATTTTCTATATCCTTTTTTGAAAGATATGGGCTTATGCCTATGCCAATTTGTTGTGTGCAAAACGTTTCAACAAATGGCAGTCGTACGTTGCGGTACACAACTCGCTGGTTGAAGTGAAAGGGGTAGATACTTTTTGTGTGTTTGTCTTGTTTTTTTTGAAATAAGCTATAGGAATAAATTGGTCGAGGATAATACGTTTTAAATGGCACACCCTTGCGTTGAAGTTGTTGCAACAAAAGTTTTCGAGACATGCCACGCGTGGTAAATGGAACTTGTCCAACAAGTCGAGAATACGATGGGACGACGTGTGGCCGTATTCTATACGGTGTAAAGAGTAGCTTGTGGTGCGTTATGTATTTTGTGAGCGTGTTGTAGTGGCGTGCTCGAAGTGAGTTGAGTGTGTCTAGTTTTTTTAAAATAATTCGTGCAAGCAGCGCTTGTATCTCTGTCATGTCATGGGTGTGTGTAGCGCTTTCAATGTCGCTGTTTGTTGTTCTGTGGGCATCGTTAAACTCGTTAATACTGGTTTGTATAACGCCAATAACTGATGGTCTTGAGGATATGAGCATCCCTCCTTGTCCGCAGAAGATTGCTTTTTGGGCGTTAAACGAAAAGCAGCCTATGTCCCCTATAGACCCTACGCGTCTATTCTTGTGCATAGCACCCACGGCTTGACAACAGTCCTCTATGACATACACCTTATGTGTTCGAGCGATGTCCATGATGCGATCCATGTCTGCGACATTTCCAAACATGTGTACAGGAAGAATAACCCTAGTTCGAGGAGAAAGTTTAGCAAGAATTGAGTCTGGATTTATGGTAAACGTATCGTCTATATCTGCAAACACTGGGACGCAGTTTGTAGCTAGTATAGCCTGTATGGTTGATATCGACGTGTAGGCGGGCACAATGACCTCGTCACCCGGAGCAAGGCACAATGCGCGAAGCGCCAATTCTATGGCTGCAGTTCCAGTGGAAGTTGCAAGCGCATATTTCGACTTGTGATATTGAGCAAATTCTTTTTGCAATGCGAATACGTGAGTGCCTCCATTGTGTTGAAGTTTTCCTGACAGAACAATAGATGCAACGGTAAGTGCATCCTGTAGGGTGAATCTATATGGTTCTTTGGCGAATCCTTGCGGTGGCGCAAGAGACGCAATACTGTTGCGCAGAAATGTAGCGATACCTGTGTGGATTTTTGCTGACGTAAAGGTGCTCATATTTGTTTTAGTTTTTTATGATGTTTCATATACCACGCAATTCCTCTTGGAATTTTCCCTTGATAATAAAATTCAAGACCGTGCTTAAGCGAGCCGTCAAATAGTTGTTTTCCTTGCTCCATTACTATGATGCGCGTGCAGTAATCTACTATGGCGTACATATCATGTGACACAACGATAAGGGTTATGTCGCGAAAAATTTGTTTCGCACTTCTTCGAATTTTGTCTTTAAACCGCTGATCTCCAACATTTATGCTTTCGTCTAAAAGTAGGATATCTGGGTCTGCTTGTATCGCGATAGAAAATCCAAGTCGTAGTTTCATGCCACTTGAATAGGTGTATAGTGGTGCGTCTATAAACTGCTTGATATCTGCAAAGGCAATAATTGCTTTGAGTCTATCTTGAATTTGGTTATGAGAAAGGCCAAGTAGCATACCGTTTAAAAAAATGTTTTGTATACCGCTTAGGTCAGGGTGAAATCCAGCCTCAAGATCGATAAGCGAGACGACTTTTCCATGGAGAGTTATAGATCCGCTCGTGGGCGTGGATATGCGGGCTATTGTTTTGAGTAGCGTGGTTTTTCCAGAACCATTTGAACCTATAATTCCTAGTTTCTCCCCTTTTCGAATTGTGAGGTTGATATCGTTGAGAGCGACAAATTGTTCTCTTTTTCCATGGAGAAATCGTTCCGTCATCGTGGGTTTTTCGTGATGAAGCTCGTAAATTTTACGAACCGCAGACAGCTGTACAACCGTGGGTGTGATTTTCATGATTTTGTATTCAAAAGATGGTTTATGATTTTTTGTGCGCTTTGTGCAACTGTTTCTTTATCTGTGTTACATATAACCGACGGAGATTTTGGCCTCTCATATGGGGCATTGAATCCAGTAAAGTTTTTTATTTGACCTGTTGCTGCCTTTGCATACATGCCCTTCACGTCTCGATGAATTCTAGTTTTTTTTGATGCGTGTATATATACTTCGATAAATCGTTTTTTACCAATTATATTTTTTGCTTTCGTTCGAATGCTTCGATCTGGTGACACAAATGCGCAAATGACTAATATGCCATGGTCTGCAAACATCTTTGCAAGATAAGCCATGCGAAGTATGTGTTGGGCACGGTCAAGCTTGCTAAACCCAGCGTTCGTGGCAAGTGGACTCGCTCTCATGTCATCACCATCTAATAGTTGTATTTTGAGGTGTGGGTAGCGAGTGCGCAGCTGGGCAATAACTTCTGTACTGAGAGTTGTTTTTCCACTGGAGGGGCATCCTGTAAGCCAAATGACCATTCCATGGTCAATGATATGAGAGATGATCGGTGTTAACATGTCTATTCCATTTTTGCTTGCGATCAATGACCTCCATGTGTTTGATTTTGATTTCATTCCATCCCGTATGGCTGTTGCTGAAACTTTTTGAATAGACTCGTCTACATCAACTTTTTCTACGGTATATCCGACACCCCTACCCCAGTAAACACCTTCAATATTTGGCACTATCATAATAGTTCCAAGAATGTTGTTTTCTAGCATCCATATCTTGATATATTCTGCCCTGTGACTCGCTGTGTATTGATCTGTGGTCGTGTTTCGTACCATGATCAATATGGGGAGCTCGGGTTGTTGCGTCATCTTTTTTTGTATGATGGCGGTGTGCCCCTGATGAAATGGTGACCATCTTCCGATAAAGGTCATGTGTGGCTCTGTAAGACTGCTATTTGAATAGTAGATCATAGTATTGTGGGTTTTTCGTTATAACCAATCATCAAAATTGACACTTTCTCGTTTAAAGACATACAAACCCATAAAAAATATAGAGATAATTTCTGCAATATTTATTGCAAGCATGTGTGCCATGGGTGGCGCTGAACCTGTGATCGCCGCTTGCACGAGCTGAACGATCGACGTGAGGGGGTTTAGCTGCCATAGCCAAAGGTGGTGTGTGGGTATTTGATTCAGTGAGTACACAATTGGTGTTGTGTAAAACCAAACCATGAGCCCTGCTTGGACAAAAAAGCTTACATCGCGATACTTCACGTTGAGCGCACTTGTGAGGAGTGTCGCTCCGACAGTAAATGTAACCAAAAGAATAATGCCGGATACCAATAGTCCAAAAGAAGATAGTGATGGATGCAAAACTAGCATTACAGGAATCAAAAATATACCCATGGCCACAAGATAGTGGATCAAGTTAGATATAACGATCGAGAGAGGGATAATAGACCTAGGGAATGCAGCCTTTGTTATAAGTGAGCGTTCGTTGACTATAGATGGCGTCGCTTTGTTTAATGATAGTGAGAAAAAATTCCATAATAGCAAGCCAGCAAACAGGTAAAAATAATAATGTTCTATGGTGTTTTTGATAAAAAAAGGAAATATAAAGCCTATGACAAGCATTTGTAACAGCGGATTGATGATGAGCCAGAGAAACCCAAAAAAGGTATTTTTATATCGAGCATGTAGCTCTTTTTCTGTCATTCCTACAACTAATTCATAAAATTGACGAACACGCTGATTCATAGGGCGTATTATACTCAAGACTACTAAAATATTCAGTACACAATGTTTTGCAGTATAATTGTTCAATATGTTTTTTGGTGTGTTGCGAACAATTGCTGTTTTTATACTTACTTTGATTACAATTCCATTGCAGTTGGGTATCGCTCTTTGTGTGGGTGTAACCTCTGGTTTTCCTATATTTTATCGGCAGAAGCGCGTTGGTCGATTTAATAAAATATTTATACTGTATAAATTTCGTACAATGACCAAGAATGCCGAATACGTGAAAAAAGAAATTCTTGGCCTGAATGAGTCAGATGGGCCAGTATTTAAAATACATGATGACCCGCGCTTTACTCGTCTTGGGAGATTCTTGAGTCATACCGGCCTAGACGAATTGCCACAACTCTGGAATGTTTTGCGTGGTGAAATGTCTCTTATGGGGCCACGCCCTCTACCAGTTGAAGAAGCCAAAAAGCTTAAATCATGGATGCAAAAACGTCACAATATACTTCCAGGGATCATATCCCCCGCCATTATAGCGGGTAAGTATCATGAGGATTTTGAAGGATGGATGCGGAGTGACGTGAGTTATGTAACACAGAAATCCACACAAGCAGATATACAGCTCGCGCTTAGGTCGATAGTTTTTTTGTTTCGCTTGCTTCGATCAGAGTTACGACCGTTTTTTATGTGATTGTTGCACCAATATACAAATTCACGATATAGTACCACTATGAATGGAGCTTCGCGTTCGCCTCTTTTGTCCATGAGCATTTGGCTAATCGTCACGTTTTTTTTGCTTTTTGTTCCGCCGCTGCTTGTATATAAAATGAAGACCACCAAAAGTAAGCCAGTTTCTCTAAATTCTCTTTCTGCACCTATGGCCTCAAAGTCTGTGCAGCCGCCTATAGAGAAAACGGTGAGTGAAAAAACCATAGAGTATAAAATGTATGGACGGGTGGTAAGGTTTGGAAACGAAACACCCGATGGAATCATGATCACATTTGTGCTCGATGCTGATCCAGTCCAGACTGTGATGGCGGGAGTTGTGCGGCCTCAAGCGAAGACATATGAACTGGTGCGTTATGACACAAACTTTGAAAAAAGTTTGGCTGTGGAGCGCGTATTAGGAAAAGACTTGGTATTGCAGGCGCTTTCTACCCCCCGATCACTTGAGCTTGGACTTACCTTTCCTAAGGTAGGCCCAAGTGCAGAAGACGAATCTCGCATGAAGGATCTAGATAGTATAATTGCAGGAAATTGGAAGAGCATGCCAACACAACGATTAGAGGTGCGGTCTATAGGTATAAGAAGTAGAATGTGAGTTGGGGTAGTGTGAGTTGACAAACAAAAGGACCAATGTTACTATAGGTTAGTTATGTTACTTGAAGCAAAGGCGGCAGAGCCAGTTAATCCTCTCAAGCTTGCAAGCTACGACGCAAGGAGTGTTCCGATTTCTTTTCAAGTAGATGCTCACGATTCTCGATTTTTTCCAGATTTTACCCAGTGGAAGCAAGAACCAGTTGAGGTTTCTGTGGGTGCGAGAACGTTGAACGTACGCGCTGATGTGTTTAAACATGCAACACATGTGCCGCTCAATGAACAACTTCTGACTGTGGCTGGCGTAGCCAGCGGCAGGTCATCGTCTGAGCGTCCAGTGTTCACAGCTACTTCAAAACCTGCAGAGGCACCTGCTTCAAATGTGTTATTATCTCTTTTTGCCATTCCTCTTGGTTTAGGTGCTCTAGGTGGTGCAGTTGGATTTGCTACACATCCCGGCGAGCGATGGAGATACGCCGGTAAGGGGGCATTTGGGGGATTTGGTGCGGGTGTGGTTATTGATACCGCTGCTTGCGGCGGTACGCCATCTACGGCTCCAGCAGAGGTTACTCAAGTTCCTGCTGAGGTAACTCAATCTGCCCCAGCCACTACAGCAGTTGAAGCGGTTACAAATACACCTCCACCTGGGTTTCAGACTGAAACGCCTGCCGCCCCATCCGATATTTTAGGTAGTCATCCTGATTATGCGGACGCATCGGTCGGCGGAATAGCATTTACTCATGGCGCTACAGCAGAGCAGCTCGCAGATGTGAAAAATCCACTTGGTCTTCCAGAGTATGCAATAAGTGCGTATGCGGAAAACATTAAGGCGATTAAAGGAAAAGTAGATGGAGAGCAGTCGGCTCAAGTGTTCTGGAATAGTACGTTTGATCGAAATTTTGTGCTTTTGACTCGTGTTAATTCGGGGGTCACTCAGGTTGCAGTTATAGCAGCAGGAGACGGAAATTTTTCGTATCATCCAAATGCAGAATGGTTTGATTTTGCTGCTACAGAAACACCAGCCTATACTTGGGTAGCTCTTCCTGCGGGTGTAGCAGCAGTAGACTTGGTTGGTGGATACTTTGGCGACTACCCAGTGTGGGGAATACAAAAAGCATCTGAAACAGTTCCGTCACAATTATTTGTTCCAGGAGCCGAAAATGGATTTGAGAATAACCCAGCTGCGCCAGTAGAGGTGGCTAAGTTTTCTATCGACGCATTGGGACTTACCCCAGATGTGGCTGCAGCTCTCAAAAAACACTCAGGACTTGAGGCCTCGATTGTGGCTGAAGCCGATGGGTTTACGACACAAATCACCTATTGGGATGCTGAGCACAATCTTGTGACTGAGAAAGTAAATATAGATCCATCAGGATTGACCGAAAACGTTCAGAGTAAAAACGAGCTTGGAAATACTCCAGTTATGCTTACCACCGAAGGACAAAAGTTGTACTGGTCTCAAGAACATAAAGGGTGGTTTAAGATAGAAATGAACCCAGATATAAATAATCCCACGTTCGTTCCTCAGGAATACACTGATGTTGTGGTTCGTGCATTGATAGCAGAGTACAGTGAGCCATTTTCGCAAGCTGCTATTGATTGGTGGAAAAAAGCGTCTGATTTAGTGTTGGAACTTAATTTTCAATATCTTGAGGTAAATGCAAACACTCATACAGGTACAATTTTTGGGTATTTAAGAAATACCGCAATGGGAGATGATGCGCGAACTATTGCGAATAGTCCTGTTCAATTTATTGATGCATGGTTTACAACTCAAATGCCAGACGGCACCAGTTATCAGTATTTTCCTACGAAATGGTTAGACCCTACAAATCCAAAAAATCCTCAAGGTGGTGATTGGAAGATCATTTTAACAGCAAGCGGCCAAGAAATTATGGGAGACGAAGGAAATCGTACGCAGTATGATAAGTTGTGGGCTCAAGCTTCAGACCCCAAGTCAGGTTTAGAGGTATTGCCTATTTTTAAAGCCCAAGAGGGGTTTTTCAATGGCACAAACGGAATGATTACTTTGAGTGTACCACAGCCTTCTTTAGCAAAGTTGGCAACGCAAGCGGACATTGAGGTAGGAAATCTTCATTTGCCAAATAGACCTGCTGATACGTTTAGAATGTGGATAGATAATGCATTTTCATTGACAAATGCGTCAGCTCCATGGTTCGAGTTTAAATTTCCAAGTAAAAACGATGAGGGTTATAAAACTAACTTTTTCCCGTCTGAGTTTCAGACAATTATTTTTCCTTCAATGATTACGCTTCGGTGATAACGAGAGATTCATGTTGAAACTTACTTTGTGGTTTGATACGCTCGTGTCATGAGAGTGATCTTTCGAATCATATTTTTGTCTTTATTGTTTTTATCTTTTCTTCGCGCGCCAGTATTTGCTCAGGTTTTATATCAAGGAACAGGTACCCCCTTCCCCACGATGCCACTTTGTAGCTCTGGTACGTGTGGAGATGTGTGTACAAATGGTCTTTGTCCTGCAGGATCGACGTGTACGCCATTTTGTAACAACAATACAGCAACCTGCGGGATGACTTGTTCAGCTTTTCAAAGCACCTGTGTAAGTGGCTGGGGTGGCTGGGGTGGGTGTACAAATGGCTGGCAATTTCGTGTGTGTGATGATAACGCTCAGTTGGGACAGACGCAGTGTTGTGATGCAGGGTGTGGATCGCCAGTTGGTGCTGGAACCCCACAACCACCTCCACCAGAAGAGCCCATTGTCCCTGAACCTACCCCCTCACCAGTGCCAGTTGGAACAATCCTTGCGCGTGCAGTAGAGATGCAACCTACAGACATAACATGTGCTGACGTACGCGCTATTTCTACAGGCAACAGTGAAATTAATGGTTCGATACTTGGGTTTACTCAGTCTAGCGCGAGTCAGCCTACGCCATTGACACAATCTGGGGCAAATTACGTATCATTTCCTTCGTTATCGATTGGTTCGTATACTATAGACCCCCAACCATTGGGCGGTAATTGGATGTTAACAGCAAGCTGTTGGACCAATAGCAATGGGGCAAATAGTACTGGATTTTCGACGACACTAGGAGATGGAGAGACGCTTCAGTGGGACATAGGTTACACGTGGGGAACCAGTTGGGTACAGACGAATGGTGGTGATGTGTATGCCTCTGGATCACTGAAGTCATTTATTCCAGATATCACTCCTCGCGTTTTTAGCACGAGTGGAACAGGCGGATCTCCCGGCGTCGTGACGTATGGGACTACATATGATTTTGACGGTGGAACCGTGGGTCAAGGTCCAGATCGTGTGTCGCCCACCAACTGGCTGGTGAATGAAACACGATCAACGATTGATTATTATGATTATTTTTATCGTCGATACGGAAGTCCGACCGTCACAGACAACGCTTCATTTATCAATTTGGCTGCAGTGGAACAGCCTGCGTCGCGCGCTACCCCCTACTATATAGATGGAGATATGACTACATCTGGTGACTGGGTGGTGGGAGACGGAGAAAACGTAGTGTTTATAGTGACAGGAAATCTCACCATAGGTGGGCAGATAAATATAACAGGTACAGGATTTGTGGCATTTATCGTAAATGGTCAATATTTGACGATAGACTCCTCTGTGGGAACGACAGCCGCCTCGACCACCCCTGTGGTTGAGGGGGTGTATGTGGTTTCGCCATCGGGAACGTTTCAAACTGGTCTTTCAACATCGGTCGGAACCGCTAAATTTGTAGGAAAGGGTATGTTTATAGCAGGAAACTTCCTGCTGCAACGTGATTTGGATCTGTATGGCGGCAACACACTCTATCCCCCAGAGTTGTTTGTGTATAATCCGAAGCTTCTGGTTACCATGCCAGATGAAATGAAAGAGCTTCCAGTGATTTGGCAAGAGGTAGCTCCGTAACCTGCGTATTTTTAGTCTTTTCCTCCCTATCTTTGCTACAATACGTGTAGCTATGAGTTTGCAAGAATTGCGCAACAAACACCCTCGATTCATTTATAGATCATATGTAGCTTCACAATCTAACGAGGAAGTGATCATACGGTTTGTATTTGAGATTGAACCAAATATCGTTTTTCATCCTGAGGTCCGCGTTCCGTTTTCGGGCCAGATAGACGAGGCGTCGCTTGCCACGCTTGCTTTTCATTTGGGGATGGTAGAAATGATAAGTTATTGGAAATCAGCGTGCCCCCCCGAGATCGTTATAGAAGCTGGAGATATTTACCCTGAGCAACTTCGTTTTTGGAAAGACCTTTTCCTTCATGGTTTAGGGGAGTTTTATTATCAAAACAAAATTGATTTTACTCAAGCTAATTTTTTACAATTTACTATTAATGCACAGAGCAAGAAATCTGATTTAGAGCGTATAAACGCTCCAAATCATAATTTACAACCCCCTTTTACTTATGGTGAAGATTTGGTGTTAGCAAGCGGTGGGAAAGATACGGCAGTGACGCTCGCGTTGTTGTCAGGATCTGGTAGACCTTTTTCTACCATGCTAGTAAATCCGACACAGGCCGCTTTAGCAAACATTGCGGCTGCTGGTTTGTCTGACCCAATAATTGTAAAGCGCATGATAGATCCACAACTGTTAGCACTCAACAAACAAGGATATCTAAATGGCCACACTCCCTTTTCGGCATACCTAGCTTTTTTGGGTGTTCTTGTGGCTAATTTGTATGGCAAATCTCACGTGATTGTTTCAAATGAACGAAGCGCAGATGAGGGAAACGTTGTTTATCGTGGCCTCGAGATAAATCATCAATATTCCAAAAGCTATCGATTTGAAGAGTTATTTCGTTCGTATTGTGCAAAGTTTTTGACACCAGATGTTGATTATTTTAGTGTGCTACGACCCCTAAACGATGTGCAGATCAGTATGCTTTTTTCTAAACATTCAGAATTTTTTACTACGTTTCGCAGTTGCAACGTGGGTAGTAAAACAAACGTGTGGTGCGGTGCGTGTGCCAAGTGTGCGTTTACGTATCTCGTTCTTTACCCGCATCTTTCTCACGAACAGATGCTTATAAGCTTCGGTCAAGATTTGTTTTCCCAAGCCAGTATCATGCGATATATTCGCGAATTGGTGGGGCTTACGGAAGTTAAGCCATTCGAATGCGTTGGAACACGTGATGAAGCAGTTCTCTCTTTATTGTTATGCATCACTAAGTATAAAAAAGAAGGTCGAGAAATTCCTGAGGGCTTACTACTCATAAAAAGTGATCTGGGTACATCCGAAGCTGATTTTCGAAGGCTTCAAGAATCTGTAGTAGATCATTGGGGTGATACATATAACGTGACAGAAGAGCATCTTTCATTGTTGCGTGCGGCATGGGCAAGCGTGGAGCATACCATATGAGCGACCGAGGTAATCCAGAAATTCATGGTGACTCAGTAGTAATATTGGGATACAGCAGAGAAGGTCAAAGTACTCACCGTTGGCTTCATGCTCATTTCCCCAAGCTTCGCGTGGACATCGCCGATATAGATAATATTAGCTCGGTAGTCAGTTCTCCCACGCACGTATATACAGGGTCAACATATTTAGATTCTCTTTCAAGCTATTCGACGGTGATACGATCTCCTGGAATTCCACCTCATTCCCCCATGCTTTTGGAATACATAAAACAAGGCGGATTTGTTACGAGCGCAACCAATATATTTCTCTCGCAATTTCGTAATCAAACAGTTGGTGTGACTGGCACAAAGGGCAAGAGTACCACTGCAAGTTTGATTGCACACATATTGCAGTCTAAATTTTCTGATGTGAGACTTGTGGGAAATATTGGATTACCTATGTTGGATTATGTTGAGTTAGTGAATCCAGAAACGGTATTTGTTGCGGAGTTGTCCAGTCATCAGTTAAGTGATGCGCGATATAGTCCACGGATTGCTGTTCTTTTAGCGATACAACCAGAGCACTTGGACTATTATCCAAGCATAGAGTCGTATATACATGCAAAAGAAAATATTACTCGGTATCAAACCGAGCAGGATTCGTTGGTGTGTAATCTATCTTCCTCTCGTGTGTCTAAAATTTCTGCAGATTCTCTTGCGCAGAAATTTATATTTAGCAATTCACCTGCCAAGGAGGCGTCAGTTTTTGTAAAAGACGGGATAATTTTTTCCCGTGAGTCGGGAGAAAATGAAGAGACGATGAGTGTCGCAGATCTTCCGTTGTTGGGAAATATAGAAAATGTAATGGCTGCAATTACCGTTGCTAAGCTTTTTGGGTTGGCACCCAGAGCAGTTGGCAGTGCGATACATCCATTCAAACCTCTCCCCCATCGTCTTGAAAAGGTTGGCGAGTTTCGCGATATCATCTTTTATAATGATTCGCTTGCTACGATTCCAGAAGCGACGATACATGCGCTTACTGCCTTAGGTGATCGAGTGGGTACACTTATCGCAGGAGGATATGATAGGCATCTAGATTTTACAGCGCTTGGTGCATATTTGGCGAAACACCCCGTTGATACGTTGGTGCTTTTTCCTGATACGGGAGTTAAAATATGGACCGCTGTGTTGGATGCAAACCCAAGTAGCACGATAAAAAAGCATGATGTTTCTTCCATGAAAGAGGCGGTGCAGTTGGCCTATAAACACACGCAAAGTGGCAAAATTTGCCTTCTCTCCCCAGCCTCGGCGAGTTATAATTTGTTTCGAGATTATGCGGATCGTGGAAATCAGTTTTGTGAGTCTGTTAGGCGACTTGCAGAATAATTCTGGACAGGAGTATTGAGTTTGGGTTATACTATACGAGTTATGCCAAAACGAACCTATCAGCCAAAAAAGAAAAAACGAGCTCGAACGCATGGTTTTCGAAGCCGTATGAAAACGCAGAAAAGTCGAAAAGTGCTTAAGCGTCGTCGAGCTAATGGCCGAAAAAAACTCACCGTCTAACGCATTTCTGTATCGTTTATTGCGCCACGTATGCTCTCAAAACCTCATAGGATACCTTCAGTATGTATACGTACGATCATGCAAACCGGAAAGAAAACAGTTCAAGTGTCTTTGCAGTGTTTTGTTTTACACGCGAAAGACTCAGGCACGTGGCGGTGTACTATAGTTGTGCCAACATCTACAGATAAGCGCGCAGTTGTTAGAAATCGAATTAAAAGACTCATCAGCGAATCTATGGCTCGTCTTTCTCCAGAATTGTCGTCTGGTACAGACATTGTGTTTTTGGTTAAAAAAGGGTTCCACTACGAGTCTCAAAAATATGTTAACGAACAAGTACATACTCTATTGAGAAGCGCAGGTCTTTCTACAGAATCATGATGAAACGATTTATCCTCTCTTCGATACGGTGGTATCAGAAATATCTATCTCCAGATACTGGCATTGCCAAGACGCTCTGGCTTGTGGACAGTGCGTGCCGATTTCGACCAACGTGTAGCGAATATACGTATCAAGCAATCGAGCGCTATGGTATAATCTACGGATCGTGGTTAGGGCTATTACGCATTGTACGTTGCCATCCGTTTTCACGTGGTGGATATGACCCAGTACGATAAAAAACTATGTTAGATGCAAACTTGTGGAACCAGCTGTTCATGTGGCCAATCATCAATTTGTTGATGGCGTTTTATAAGATTTTTGAGTGGGCACATATTCCGGGGCCATTGGGATTTGCAGTTGTTGCTCTTACCATAGCAATTCGTTTTCTACTCTATCCCCTTATGCACGCCCAGCTTTCTTCAGCAAAAAAAATGCAAAATTTGAAACCTCACCTCGATGCTCTTTCAGCAAAACATAAAGACAACAAAACAGCATTACAACAAGCACAGCTTGATTTATATAAAGAGCATGGGGTAAATCCTGCGGCGGGTTGCTTGCCGCTTCTAATTCAAATGCCAGTACTTATCGCACTCTATAATGTATTCTATCAAGTGCTGCAAAACGGAAACATGTCAAAGTTGGTTTCTGATATAAATCATGTCGTTTATGCGCCTTGGCTTCGTGTAACAACGATAGATCTGTCGTTTTTAGGGACAAATCTTGCTATAAAACCATCAGAATGGCAGGCACACGGATGGTGGCTGCTTTTGATTCCGGTCGTTACTGGACTGTTACAGTTTTGGCAATCTAAACTTATGATGCCGGCACAAATAGCGCCAGTTGAGAAATTGGCTATACGAAAAAAGGGTGTCGTTGAAGAAAAGAAGCCTGAAGATACAGCCATGGAAATACAGAAGCAAATGATGCTTATAACACCAATTATGTTTGGTATGTTTGCATATCAATTTCCTTTGGGTCTTGCCCTCTACTGGAACATATTTGGACTTTTTGGTATCATGCAACAGTTGAAGGTTAACAAATCGCACTAATACACTATGGAAAACGATTCACAGATGGTCACACAGATTGTAGAAGAAATGCTTGCTAGGCTTGAGATTGCTGGAGTAGTAAGCGTAAGTTTGGATGAAACCGGAGCGTTTCGTGTGGGAGTTGATACGGAAGAAACCGGTTTACTTATCGGACATCACGGTAAAACATTAGAAAGCCTACAGTTGATTGTTGGAATAATTGTTTCTAAAAAGCTCGGTAGATGGGTAAAGGTATTTGTAAACATAGGTGACTATCGTGAAAAACGTGAAGAGGCACTTATGCATATGGCACAGCATGCGGCTGATCGAGCGTTGGCGCTTGCTCGTCCAGTAGAGCTTACTCGCCTTTCTCCTGCTGAACGACGCATTATTCACGTAACGCTGTCTGGAGATGAGCGAGTTATTACAGAATCTTTGGGTGAGGGCGACGGTCGTGTTTTAGTAGTAAAGCCTAAATAATTTTTTGCCTGCTTGATATAATGGCGGTAATGAATCTACACCGCAAAGTATTTTTTCTTCTCATTGTTTTTCTTCCGACACAACTTGGTTTTCATTTTTGGCCCAGCTGGGCATCTATCTTAGGGCGTACTATAGATTATCTATCGCCCACTGTGTATTTCACTGATATTTTGATTTTCTGCCTATTGCTGTCGTGGTTTTTTGAAATGAAAATATATACGTTATTTACCTCGTTTTTTAAGAAAGTTGATTTTCTTGTTGTCTGCGTGTTTTTATTCACCTCAATATTTGTGATTTCAAATATTGTTTTTGCACACAATGTGAATGTCGCGGCAATTGCGTGGATGAAGGTGTTGGAATATATACTTTTTGGTTTTTATATATATCAACAACGAATTACACTTGCTGACATAGTCAAGCCCTTGGCAATTGGCACATCTGTAGTAGCTGTGATTGGTATTTCACAGTATATCGTGCAGCGATCTATTGGCGGAATCTTGTGGTTTTTGGGAGAGCGAGCTTTTGTCGTGGATACGCCAGCGATCGCACGCGTTACGTTGTGCCGTTTGTTCAGCGAGTCTTGCGAGTTACATCTACGTGCATATTCAACATTTTCTCACCCAAATGTATTTGGGGGGTATCTGGCGGTTACGCTCCCGTTGATATTTCTGGAAACTTTTAAGAAAACTCTCGATGGCAAGTGGCGAAACGTATATCGAGTGGTATGTGCGCTGGGAATTGTCGCACTGGGCGTAAGTTTTAGTCGTAGTGCATGGATCGTTGCCGCACTCAGCATGGCATGCACACTATTTTTTAGGCAAAAATATCTGAAATTACGACTTCCTTTCATTGTTGTGTTGTTCACAATTACCCTGATGGGATTTTTCGTCGCGCCGATTCAAGATGAGTCGTTTGTTGTCAGACGGCAATTAAATGAAGCTGCTATCTCTATTTGGCAACAGTCTCCTTTTGTTGGAGTTGGGTTAAACAATTTTCTCTATGGTCTATCTCCCACTATTAGGTCTCATCAAGTTTATATATTGCAACCTGTACACAATATATATCTCTTATTGTTAGCACAACTCGGAGTTTTTGGCATCGTCATTGTTTTGTGCTACATAGGTTTGTTTTTTAGGGGAATACGATGGAAGTTGCAGAAAATTTCTCCATTATATATTTCACTTTTTGCCTTGTTGTTGCTTGGGACAATCGATCATTACCCACTAACCTTACAACAAGGACAATTATTGCTTAGTTTGATTATCTCAATGAGCCTTGTGGCTGTGAGATTTCCTTCAGCCGTTTAGACGTCTATTCTCTTCATGCTACAATGATGATCATGTTTAGGCAGGTTTTCTCAAGTAGGGGTCACCGAGGAGTTGTAGCCATAAACACCCTAGCACAGTTAATTGGTAAGTTTTTTGGTGCGGGAACCACGTTTATATTAAGTTTTATCATCGCCCGCCAGTTCGGAGCTTCTGGGTTTGGGGACTTTGTAAAAATTACTACATTTGTGAGTTTTTTCTTTCTGATGGCTGATTTTGGATTAAATGCGATATACATGCAGCGCACCGACGATCAAGCGCTTCCCTCCTTGTTTGGTCTTCGAATTATTGGTGGAGTTGGATTGATGCTTTGTTGTGTGGCAATATTAGCCTTTCTTCCGCAGTCAGCTTCTCAGGGATATACCACATTTGTGCGAATCGGAATTATTGTGTTTGCCCCAGCTATTATATTTCAAGCATTGATAACTAGCGCAAATGCGGTATTTCAAAAACATCTGCGATACATAGACGCCACTCTCGCTGTTGTCGCGGGATCTGGTGTTACGCTTGGAGTTTTGTTGTTGGTTTGGATAAGTCAGATACAAATTGGCGGCGCTATACTTGGAGTTATAGCTCTCTTGTCAGGGAGTGTGGCCACTGCAACAGTTTCACTATGGTTGGCTCATCGAATTACTCCTCTTTCCGTGGGCGTTTCAATGTCTTCTATGGGTAGATTGTTTACCGCAACAATTCCTTTGGGATTAACACTTATAAGCAATGTTGTATATTCACATGCAGATAGTGTTATTTTAGCAGTTACACGCTCCTCGCCTGAAGTTGGTACATATGGACTTGCGTATAAAGTCTTTGAAACACTCCTCGTGTTGCCTACATTTTTTATGAATGCGGTGTATCCTGTGATGCTTGTCGCGCATGAGCGTCATGAAAGGTTTGTGCGTTTGGTAAAAAATATCGCAGGCGCGTTGCTTGTCAGTTCTATTGTGTTATTTTTTATTGCATGGTTTTGTGCTCCGTATTTTATATTTATAAAGTCAGATTTTTTATCAAGTGTCATATACTTACGCGTTCTTTCTTTTTCATTGCCGTTCTTTTTTTTGTCTTCATTGACCATGTGGATGCTAGTTACGTATAAACGTCAATGGCAATTAGCGTGGCTTTATGGATTGGGCATGCTCATAAATATAGGGTTAAATATCTGGTTTGTTCCACGGTTTGGACCTATCGCCTCTGCATGGATTACGGTGATTTCGGAAGGCCTAATTTTACTAGGGTCATGTGTTATGCTATTTCCCTTGTTGTCCAAAACTGGGAAGTCATGAGAGAATCTTTGTCTATGCAGCTAACCATTCATACAGACGGAGGAGCAAGAGGCAATCCCGGACCAGCAGCTGTAGGCGTAGTAATAGAAGGAAAAACAAGTAAGGGTAGTAATTCAAATAATGTCCAAATTGAATTTGGTAAAAAAATTGGAGAGACCACAAACAATGTCGCCGAGTACACTGCGGTTATCGAGGCGCTTAGAGCAGTTAAAGATTTGGGTAAGGAAGTTGAAGTAGGAATTGTCAGCGAAAATGAAGTAATTTTTTTATTGGATTCAACGCTTGTGGTGAACCAAATCAACGGTGTCTTTAAGGTTAAGGAATCTCATCTTCGTCAATTGCTTTTCGAGGTTCACGCGCTGGAAACGGAAGTAGGTGGGAAAATATCCTATACATATGTTCCACGTGCCATGAACTCACGGGCAGATTTTTTTGTGAATAAAGCGCTCGATACTCCTTAATAATTTTATACACTAGTCGTAGTTATACTCCCCACATGATAAGTTGAGCCGATGGTCGACCTGCTCATGTTATGTTCAACATTACTGCGGCAATTACCCTAAAAGTTTATGTTGTTTTCGGTTGATATGTTTGTCATAATACATAGAGAATCCTTCATACCCCTATGGTGTCCACAACTAATCAATTTGTCGGTGAGGAAGAACGTGCATCCGCGTTAGCCCGTATTGACGCGCAGGACTTGAACTACATCGAGCCGTTGCGGGAATTTTTGCACGAGGCTGGTTGTACAGTGCTTGTAAATCGTGAAACCTCACAGGACCCCACGTATTGGATTGTGGCAGGTGATAGCGAGTTCGTGAAAGGTTACAATGCGGGGAATAAGTCGTCTACGGTTAAGCGCCTGTTTATAATCTATGAAGGGGATTTATCTGAGGAGGTTTTACAGAGACTAGGTGGAAAAGTTGTGCTTGTAGATCTAGTACCACTTACGTCTGCTATTACGCGTGATATATTTGCGCATTTTTTTACTGGTAAGCATATTTTATATAACGCCCGAAAAGGACTTGGACCCAAGAAGAAGCCAAGTGTAATACACAAACAACAATCACGTGAGCAAGCATCATATACGCCACCAATAGAATCTCAGGACTCATCACGCATAGCAGGTATGATGAAACAAATTTTTACCCCCTCCGATTCATTGAAAGAAAAAAAAATATTTCCGAGACGAAGCGTGTCGTACTTTAAAAAAATCGTCTTTGGTGTTTTTATTGGTTTTGTCATCCCTACGGTCCTATATGGATTTTCTTGTTTTTTGGCGATTGCATTTCTTTATGGCGGTAGTGTGTCTCTAGTTCGGGGTAATTCAAAATTTGCGACATCATTGATTACTCAAAGTACAAGGAATGTGAAGAATGCCCAACTAGTCCTCCAGTTTGCATCACCGCTTATGCAAGTATTTGGGATGCAGGGTTTTGCTGAAGATCAAGAATTATTTTTATCTGTAATTGCAGATATTGCAAAAAGTGAAGTAGGAGTGTTGCGAATCCTTGACGGGGGTAAAGCAGTCGCTGTGAGCTTGTTGTCGTCGGATGAGAAAAGCGGTCAGACCAAAGGGCTCGCAGATGTGCTTGCGCTTCGTTCTGACGTATCTCAAGTGGCTCAGCATTTAGCATTGGTTCAAGCACAATTGAATTCTCTCCTTTCGTCCTCTAGGTTTCCGTTTACTATCGACAAGTTGCAGGTTGGCACAAAAAGTGCAATCGAAAAATTGGCAACACTTCGTCATATGACAGAATATGCACAACGATTACTCACTCTGTATCCAGAGATAGGTGGGTTTCGAAAAAAACAGACATACTTAGTGTTGCTCCAAAACAGTATGGAGTTGCGACCCACGGGGGGATTCATAGGAAGCCTACTAGTTGTCTCGTTTACCGATGGCAAGCTGGTAGACCTTGAAGTACAAGATGTATACACAGCAGATGGCCAACTGAAGGGACATGTGGATCCGCCGCTGCCTATACAAACGTTGCTTGGGCAGGAGCATTGGTATTTGCGTGACAGCAACTGGGATCCTGACTTTTCTAAAAGTGGTCCGCAGGCAGCGTGGTTTTATGAAAAAGAAATGAACCTTAAGGTGGATGGAGTTATAGCTATCTCCTTACCATTGGTCACTCGGTTACTTGAGGTAACTGGTCCACTAGAGCTACCCGACTTTAATGAGCGAATTTCTGCAAGTAATTTTTTTGTAAAATCCTTACTATATACACAAACAGATTTCTTTCCCGGATCAACACAAAAGAAGGATTTTTTGGGTAGTTTGACAAATGCCTTGTTGCTGCGATTGACAACAGACAAATCGATTTCACCCGGAAAATTATTTGCAGCGATTGCAAATTCCATTGAGGGAAGAGATGTTCAGTTTTATTTTAACAATACAAATGTTCAGGGAATCGTGTCGCAGTGGGGCTGGTCAGGAGGAGTGGGGTTTCCTGAATGCTCACATATACTTCAAGATATTCCTTGTATACAAGATGGAGTTGGGCTCGTGCAAGCCAATCTTGGCGTCAATAAGGTGAATTATTTCGTACAACAGGAGGCCAATTCACAAGTGGTTATAAACTCTGCTGGTGATATTCGTCAGGAAACTTCTGTGACGCTTACCAACACCTCGACCAGTCAAGGGCACGATGGGGGAGGAGAGTACACATCATATGTACGATTTTTATATCCCCTAGACACCGAACTTGTTTCAGTACATGTAGACGGTCAGGCAATCGAGCAAGCTGACCCCAAAAAGAGAGATGCTTCTGTGTCAGCAGTTCGAATAGAACGACTTGATAATAGTGTTTCAATTGGTGTGCCCGTAAGCGTTGGTGTCCACGCAAAAAAACAAGTGATCATCACCACAATGAGATGGGGGGTTTTGGCGGCTAAGCCTGCGAGTGTGTATCAGTTTACTATCAGAAAGCAGGCTGGAGTAAATAGCACGCCTTGGCATGTGAGTATACAATATCCGGATACATGGAGTGTAAATACGGATCTTAAGCTTGCAAAACCAGGGGTACTTGAGTACAATACAGATCTGGCTAGAGATAGTCAGCTAAAGGTTTTGTTTACTTCTTCATTATGAAAAAATATACACTACAGGGTCAAAAAAGGGAACTTGTCGGTCGAAAGGTTAAAAACCTTCGCGCCAAAGGAATCGTGCCTGCGACTGTGTATGGCAAAAAAATAACAAGTGAGAGTATTGCCATAAACGCTTCAGAGTTTTTGAAAATGTATGCATCTTCTGGTGAGACTGGTTTAATTGAGCTTACTGTCGGAACAGTAGTGAGTCCTGTATTGGTTCACACAGTACAAAAACATGCAGTTACCTCAGAACTTCTCCATGTAGAATTTTATCAAGTTGATTTGAAAGAAAAAGTACACACAAAGGTTCCATTAGTTTTGGTGGGTGATTCTGCTGCAGTTGTCGAGAAGAAGGGTGTTTTGCTTACAATTTCTTCAGAAGTTGAAGTGGAAGCATTGCCCGCTGAGTTGCCTGAAAAGATTGAAGTAGATGTGACTGGTCTTGCTGAGGTTGACCAAGAGCTTAAAGTGAGTGATTTGAAGGTTCCGAATGGTGTCACAATTCTTACTGAGCAAGATGTAATTGTGGTAAAAGTAAGCGAATTGGTAAGTAAGGCAGCCGAAGAACAGGCCGCAGCAGAAGACGCAGCCGCAGAATCAGCTACAGCAGAAGCCGCTGAAGAACAATCTGCCGACAAACCAGCCGAATCAACAAATTCAGAGAAATCTCCAGAAGAAAAGAAAGAATAAGGTTACCTCGTTAGGCTTTCAAGCATTTTTTCCGATTGTCCGTTGGGATCTAACATCGCAGCCTTGCGTAGGTTATCAGCGGTAATATCTGGTTTATTTAACAGGTAGCCAATCTGCGCAATGGCTAGATATGCATCTCGGTAGTCGGGGTGATTCGATGCGATCTCTTCCCAGTAGAGAAGTTGATTGTTTAATAACTCTCTTTCTTTCTGCCATGAGGATACTTGAGATGGTTCACTTATCATCTCTCCGAGAACGTTTGTTTTTGTGTTCGGAGCTAATGTAAACGAAATTGCCTGCATGAAGCTCAGATCGTCCATCCCTAATTTTTTTTGTATTGATGATAGGGAGTCAAAAATTGAAAACGTAAGAGGGGTAAATACCTGCCAGTTGGATCTAATGGCGATATTTAAAACTAGTAAAACTGCCATACTGCTCCAAAGACCAAGCTTCATCCATTTTACAAGTGATGCTTGAATTGCTGGTGCGGGGATAAATCGGGTAAAGTGCGTTAATTGATGTTTCATACCAATAAAATCAAATATTGTGGCAGTGTATGTTGAGTCTACGGTATCACAAAAAATGTCGCAAGTGTGCGTTGTGGCGCGTGTTGCTTCGATGCCGCGTTGGGCCAATGATTATTTGTTTTTCTTATTGAATGCAATTCATTTCTATGATATTGTCCTACTATGACAAAGAGAAAAATTGAAACTAAACAAGTTGAATTACCTCCCGCGTTTACAAACGTTTCTGAGATACAGAAAAAAGGAAAAATGAATTGGAAAATAGTTGTTGGGGTATTAGGTTTATTATTTGTTGGTTTACTTGCAGCAAACAAAGGGCTCATAGTGGCCGCAGTGGTAAATGGTAGGCCAATTTACACATGGCAACTAAATAGCGCAATGCGAAATAGATTTGGGCAACAAACGCTTGAGGGTATGATTGGTGAACAATTGATCGCAGATCAAGCTAGGGCATCTGGCGTATCTGTGACACAGCAAGATGTTGACGCAAAACAGCAAGAGGTTTTGGGAAGCTTGGGGGCAGATGTAAAACTTGACGACCTTCTTAAATTTCAAGGGTTAACAAAGGCAGACTTTATCAATCAGCTTAAACTACAATTACTAGTAGAAAAATTACTTACCAAAGACTTGGTGATTACTGACTCAGATGTAGAGCAGTATATAGCTACAAACGCAGCTACTTTGATCGCGACAGAGCCTGCGATGCTAAAGCAGGAGGCAACACAGGCGATAAAGACTTCTATAGTAAATGAGAAGTTGCAAACGTGGTTTACCGAAGTTCGTCAGAAGGCCAAAGTATTGAAATTCCTCTAATTTCGCAGTATTCTTCTATACAGATAGGCAGTAATAATTATGCAATTACCATGGTATTTGGGAAATAGTAGTGGGTTCGACTTTTTTCCCATTGGAATAATGTGTTTGATTGTGTGGTCTGTTGTTTGGACTGGATTAGCACTGTGGCATGCCGCAAGACGCGGAAATACCGGATGGTTTATATGGTTTTTATTTGTGCACACCGCGGGGATAGTCGAGCTTATATATTTGTTAACCGTTGTACGTATTCAAGATACCACTGTTAAAAAACATGTTTCGCGCCGAAAGAAATGACCACCAACTGGCGTAAACTAAAAGCAAATCCAGCGCTTTGGCGTCGATATTTTATTCGAGAAAAAGTGCTTACTGCTATTCGAACATTCTTTTTCAACCGTTCTTTCCATGAAGTTGAGACACCAATTCTTATCGCTCGTCCTCCGGCAGAAAGTTATCTGGACGTATTTGAAACCACGCTATTAGATAGAAACAGGAATCCGTTCAAGGCGTATCTCTCTACGTCTCCAGAAGTGCCATTAAAAAAATTAATGGTAGCAGGACTTGGGGACTGTTTTAGCATCACGAAAAGCTTTCGGAATATGGAAACACAAAGCGCTACGCATAATCCAGAGTTTACCATTCTCGAATGGTATAGAGTTGGCGCAGATTACATGGAAATAATGGAGGATTGTGAAGAATTGTTTTTATTTATAAATACCTATTTACTCCAATCAATTGAAGAGAAAATTACTAAAAAAGCCCATTCGCTCAAATATCAAGGTCAAGTAGTAGACCTGTCTGCTCCTTGGGAAAGACTTACCGTGGCGCAGGCGTTTGCAAAATGGGCAACCGTTAACTTCGATGATTTTTTGCAAGAAGCACGTGCGCGGAAAATTGCCGAAGCCAAAGGGTACAAAGTAGAAGAGAATACCACATGGGAGGAGCTGTATAACCAAATTTTTCTCAACGAAATAGAGCCTAACTTGGGCAAAGAGAAGCCTACTATCTTGTATGAATTCCCAGCGGCTATGGGAGCGCTTGCAAGGAAAAAAGCATCAGATCCTCGGTTTGCTGAGCGATTTGAATTTTACATCGAAGGACTTGAGTTGGGGGATTGCTATAGTGAGCTTACAGACTGGAAAGAGCAAGAGGAGCGTTTTGAACACGAGCTTAGCGAGCTGCGCCGAATGGGGAAGACCACATATGACTATGATCACGATTTTATAGAGGCGCTGAAGGTGGGGCTTCCAGATTGTAGCGGTATAGCCGTGGGCGTGGATAGACTCGTCATGTTGTTTGCAGACACGGTAAAAATACAGGATGTCCTTTTTTTTCCAGAAGAAGAATTATTCCCTCGTTCATAATTTGCTACGCATACCGTCTTTGTGAGATAATTATTTTGTCCCTGAGGGATTTTTTTATTGTTTTATGTCAACAATCACTACAGCACAATTTAAAAAAGGCATGTTTATAGAGTTTAAAGATGAACCGCATCTTATTACGGACATGCAATTTGTAAACCCTGGTAAGGGGTCTGCTTTTGTGAGGACAAAGCTTAAAAGTCTAAAGTCTGGAAAAGTGCAGGAGTTTACCTTTAAATCAGGAGAGTCTGCACAAGAGTTGCCGATTTTAACTCGGGAGATGCAATACCTATATAAAGAAGGTGAAGATCATGTGTTTATGGATAATTTTTCTTATGAGCAATGTACGATTTCATCTATAATGATAGGCGATTTTATAAAGTATCTTAAGCCTAACGATTCGTATCAGGTGCTCATGTTGGATGAAGATGCGGTAGGTATCCGTTTTCCAAAAAAAGTTTGGCTTATCGTTTCTGAGGCAGATGAGGGAGCTAAAGGAAACACAGTGAGCGGAGCTACGAAAACGGTAGTATTAGAAACGGGTGCCGTCGTTACGGTACCGCTGTTTATAAAAACAGGTGATATCATTGGTGTTGATCCAGAGACTAATACATATCTTGAACGCGGGTAATCTTCTTTTGCGTCTGTAATTTCGATTCGCTACACTGGTAGCATGAAGGCAGTTACTTCGTTTATACAAAATACTCCAAGACATCATTTTTCTCTCCTTTGGCGCATAGTAAGTATCATGGGTGTTTTGGCAGTTTTTGCTGTTGTTACCATGGTGTTTTTTATCATGCAGGGAAAAGCGAAGATGCTTGAAGCGCAAAAATCCCAGCTTCAGGTTGAAGCACAATCGTTGACGAGTCAGCTGGTTGACCTGAAAAATGAAGATCAATTTGTAAAAAATGAAAAGTTATCGGAAGAAATGACAAATATGCAAAAAACATATGTTCAGGCCGTGTCGGTGTACGAGTTGTTGTTGGATTTGCGTACGATAACACGTGACACGGGTAAACTTGATCAGTCTCTAGCGGATAGCCTTTCGAATATTGGTAAACGTCAGTGGGCGTCTGCCGCTTCACAGCTTACGTCGTTGACGAGCGACATAGAAGCGACAAGGGTAAAAATCGCATCAGCATTTGTGATCCCAGAAAATGTAGCTGAGAGTAATGCGCCACCCAACTCCGGGTTTAGTAGACAATCCGTTAAAACAGATTCTGGAACGTTTTTGGTAGATATTGTCGCGGCCGACATGAGCACAACAAAAGTGATTGTGGATACCGCATCAAACGAGACATGTGTTCGTGATTGTCCTGTTTTGTCCCTATCGGACTATGTGTCTCGAAGCGGAGCATATGCTGGGATAAATGGTTCATATTTTTGTCCAGCAGATTACCCAAGTTGTGCTGAAAAGAAAAATTCTTTCGATACATTATTGATGAATAAAAACAAAGTATATTTTAACTCAGATAATAACGTGTACAGCACCGTTCCCGCCGTGATATTTATGGGTGGATCAATGCGGTTTGTTGGGAGATCACTTGATTGGGGAAGAGATACTGGGGTGGATGGAGTGATAGCAAATCAGCCATTGTTACTTTCTGGTGGAAATATAGCATTCGGCGGGGGAAGTGATCCCAAACAGGGAAGTCGCGGCAATAGAAGTTTTGTCGGAAACAAAGGTAACATTGCTTACATAGGAGTTGTGCATAGCGCGACTGTTGCAGAGGTTGCTATTGTGTTAAAAGTGCTAGGTTTAGACGGGGCTCTTAACTTAGATAGTGGTGGATCTACTGCTCTTTGGAGCGGAGGGTATAAAGCGGGTCCGGGGAGAGCAATACCGAATGCCATCTTGTTTGTTCGAAAATAATCTGCATACAATATATCTATGGAAGACAAACCAACAAGTCCACAACCCCAGACAGCGACACCAACCGAAGTACCGCCAACACCCGCGCTTACCTATGAGGAAACGCCAATCATTGAGCCGATAGCAGAATCAGGACACGCTACGATTCCGCCAGCTCAGGCGAAATCACCAGAGCCAGCTCCGATACCACCACATCAACCATCGCCACAAAATCATATTCCAGGAGTTCCGCATGCACCAGCTAAGCGGAGTGCAGGGCGAGCGGTGGGAAATATAATATTTTTTCTTATATTATTTGGACTAGGAGTCTGGCTAAGTTTGCAACTTCGTGAATTTTTATCTTCACCTGTGGAAGTGATAAATCCTGAAACCACACCCGCAGAAACGGTGAGTGCGCCAACATCAGCACCCATAAAAACAGCCACCGGATCCGCCGTAAATCCACTAGGAAGTTGGGTGACGTATCAAGTGATAAGTGGTTCGTCAAAAAAAGTAATGACTGGTGTGTCGTATCAATTACCCCCAGATATAACAACGCCCGTATGTGACGGCTCCAATTGTCCATCTCAAGGCACGAATCTTTCTGGTGGTACACGGTTTACTGTGGCGGCTCGAGGAAAAGGATTTATTCTTCCTGATTTTCGAGGTGCCATACTTACCGACGCAGCTGGTCGTCAGTTTGTCATGAAGCAATCAATAGTCGGCGGTAAAAGTGTTTATGAATACATTGGAGATTTTGCCGGTCGAACTGGAGGAGGATATAGCTTTAGCAAGATGAGAGGTGTATTGGTTCCCGTAACCGAAACAATTTCTGTGGAATTTAATCACTTTGCCCCTGTGGGAATCACAAGTGATTTCGTGGCAGATGAGGTCCTCTTTGATAAAATCATAGCGTCGTTTAATTCGACTGTTACACCAGTTGCTACTTCTACGCCGGCAACTGCGACTAGCTCAGGATTTTGACGTTGGCCATGAGGCACTAATAAGAAGTCCTGTTTCTTCGTGAGGGATTTTGCTCCAAATTTCTTCTGTGACAAACGGCATAAATGGGTGGAGAAGTTTCAAAATAATTCCAAGAGTGTAGGTCAGTGTCACAAGCGCATCTTCATCACCTTTCACAATACGTTCTTTATTTTTTTCTATATATTCGTCTGCTAACTTGTGCCAAGCAAATTCATACGTTTTTTCTGCAGCTTGAGAAAATTGATATTTCTCTATATCTCTAGTTGTCGATTTAACAAGTGTTTTTAGGTCAGTAATTATTTGTTTATCTTCTGGATGAGTAAGCCGTGACGATGTAAACCATAGAACAGGTTTTCCTATAACCTCTATATTCATGGTAGTAAAGCGGGCGATGTTCCAAAGTTTATTTGCAAAATTACGCATGCCTCGAATTTTATCCTCGGAGAGTGCTTGGTCGTTTCCGGCGCCTGCGCCGAACACGAGCGCCATGCGAAGTGCATCAGCTCCATATAGGTCAATCATTTGGAGTGGGTTGATAACATTACCTTTTGATTTGCTCATTTTTTGACCTTTTGCATCGCGTACGAGGCCATGCAAGTACACAGTTTCAAAAGGAACGTGACCTGTTTGATGAATGCCCAACATAAGCATCCGGCAAACCCACCACGGGAGGATGTCATATCCAGTCTCCATAACTGACGTCGGGTAGAAATAATTAAAATCATCCTTTCCAGTTGCGTTTAGCGTGGCATATGGCCACTGTCCCGAAGAAAACCACGTATCAAAGGTGTCTGTGTCCTGAGTGATTTTGTCGCTTTTGCAGTGTTGGCATGTATCTGGGGTCGTTCCGTCTGTAATAGTCCATTTATCGCAAGACGCGCATTTCCAAGCGGGAATTCTAATGCCCCAAACATTTTGACGACTGATATTCCAATCATGAAAATCAGTAAGCCATTGGAGTGCACGTTTTTCAAATCTTTTTGGAACGAAGGTAACTTTTTTATCTTTAACCGCTTTTTTTGCATCAGCTGCAAGAGGAGCAACCTTTACATACCATTGCTCAAGAGGGAGTGGCTCTATAACCGTTCCACATTTCCAGCATGTGCCGACACGATGTGTGTAGTTTTCGTCTGTTTTTACTAGTAATCCGTCGGCCTTGAGATCTTCGACCATAAGTGCTCGTGCTACTGCTACTTTTTTGCCATGATACTTTTCTGCGCGTTCTTTGTATTTGGGATCTATGTTTGGCTTTGCCAAAAACCAAGAAAAATCCATTTTGCCGCGGAAATCGATGATGGGAGTGACTGGGAGATTGAATTTTTGTCCTAGTTCAAAATCGTGTGGATCATGTGCTGGAGTAACTTTCATGATTCCTGTACCAAACTTTGGATCGACATTTGGATCGGGTATTACGGTCATTGTAATAGGCCCTAGAAGCCCCATGATCTCCATAGACTGGCCAATGTACTTCTTGTAGCGTTTATCCTTCGGATTAACGGCTAGTGCGGTGTCTCTAAATTTTGTCTCAGGGCGAACGGTTGCAATAGTAAATGGGCCATATTTTAGATAATACAGTGGGTCTACTCGTTCTACATATAAAACTTCTAAATCGGAAAATCCTGTGCCATCCTTTGTACAGTAATTGACTAGTCTATTGTTTCGGTATACGAGACCCTCATCAAAAAGTTGTTTAAATAATCCGTAGACTGTGTTGACAACGTTTGGATCGAGAGTAAATATATTTCTGCTCCAATCAAGGGAAAATCCTAATCTTCGAAGCTGATTTTCCATTTTCCCACGGTTTTCATGTACGAAATTCCAAATATCGCGGTAGAGCGTATCACGATCAAAGTCAAAGCGACTTTTTCCCTGTTTTGCTAAATGTTTTTCGTATACAAATTGCGTTTCAAATCCAGCATGATCTGCTCCCGGAAGCCAAAGAGTCGGGTCGCCCATCATGCGGTGAAATCGCACCATGATATCTTCCACTACATACATGGCATGTCCTACGTGTAAGTCTGCATTTGCGTTCGGAGGGGGGAGAAGGATAGAGAATGGCTTTCTCCCTTTTGGTAATATTTTTTTATCTATTTTTACCGGTGCAAAATATCCACCAGATTCCCACTTTTTATAAATGGTGTCTTCAACGAGTTTTGGTTGAAAATTCTTGTCCATGAGGTAATTGTAGTTGAGAACAAGATATGGAGCAATGTTTACAGCTCGTCTAGCTTTACGTGTTCTACGTGTTTGTCTTTGATAAATTCCAGATATTTCTCTGTGGTAGATAGGCGCTTGTGTCCGACCAATTTGCTAATGGTGGTAATTGCAGTTCCTGCCATGAGGTGATGGGCGATGAATGTGTGACGAAGATCATTTACTTTTGCATCTTCAATACCTGCAACCTTAAAGAAACGATCAATAGCAGTTCGTATGTTTCGAATAAGGAGCGGTCTACCAGTTTTGGTAATGAATAATGCATCTGATTTAGTACTACTCGTTCCACGAGCTTTTATCCATGATGCAAGGGCATCTTTGGCTGCATGATTTAATGGTACGTTTCGTTCTTCATGTCCTTCTTGTGAAGAGATATGGAGTTCTGTGTCGAGCATGTCGGATACCATGAGGTTTGCGAGTTCTCCGATACGAATACCAGTTTGTAAAAACAGCTCTACTATGGCATATGTTCGAACGTCTCCTCGACATGCGTCTCGAAGCGCACGATATTCAAGCTTGGATAATATGCGTGGAGGCTTCACTTCATATTTAGGATGATCGATATCAGCTGCAGGGTCTAATGTTACGATTCCTGAAGATTTCAAAAATCGATAGAAGGTTTTCATGGAGTTTATTTTGCGGGATACGGACTTTGGGGTGTAATTATCTGATGCAAGCTTTTTTAAGAAAGCTGCAAGTTCTTCGCTTTTGATTTCTGTAATATCTTTTTTACCTGTATTTCCTAGGAAAGAGACAAGCTGCTCGATATCTTTGCTATATGCTACGATAGTAGCACGAGCGCGTCTGCGTGACTCGAGATTTTCAACAAATTGCTTGTGGGCAGTTTTTAGATCTACAGCCATAATATGCGGTGCTGAAAGCTAGCTGCGAGGCAGAAGCGCATTAAGCAGATCAGAAGCCTATAATATCACAGAATGTTCATGAGTGCAATGGCAAGTTACGGTTATGAAAACAGGTCAGCTAAGTATTATTCGATTTACCCTCCTGATCATTAGCTTCGGTTTATCCTTCAGTGCAATGCGCACCATTGTAGATTTGTGGCAAAGACGTGACATCATGCAAGAGCGTCAGACAGAGCTAGCGCGTAAAGCGGAGGATAATGCTCGGTTATCGAATCAGCTAAAAGAAATAAGCTCTGAGGAGTATACAGAAAAAGTAGCAAGGGATACCCTAGGACTTGTAAAAGAGGGTGAATCCATCGTGATATTGCCGGGAGCGGGGAGTAGGAGGGGTGTTGAGGTCAGTGAGGTTTCGCGAATCGCACATTGGCAAAAATGGTGGGGGTTGTTTTTTTGAGTGCCGGCGGCAGGGATCGAACCTGCGACAAATGCCTTATGAAGACACTGCTCTACCACTGAGCTACGCTGGCTACCTGCTATAGCGAGTTGTGACTATTGATTGTGTTGCGGGGCTAGGAGTCGCACCTAGTCTAGGAGATTATGAGCCTCCTGTGCTGCTTTACACTACCCCGCGGTATGGTAAATACAGATTCATTATAGCTTATATCGCCTCTATTGGTCAAAGAAAGATTTGAACGCATCCTATTATAGGATGAAATAATTTCATGTTCGAATTCGACGAATATACAACTGGCCTTGAATTTGGTGGCTGCGCATCGTGATTTGCATCGGAAAAAGCAAAAAAAAGGGAGTCTGGTCTTAAAAAATTATGGTAACGGTGGAAAGACGGTGGATATGATATGGGGCTGTACAGCAAGTATTTCGCGAAATAAATAGTCGCTCAAGAGTGTTAATTTTTTGCAATTGGCCTTTGTGCAATCTTTTTCAACAACCAAGGCGTAATATACATGATCAGTCCAGTTATCATTTGAATTCCAAATGCAACGGAAAAGTAGGTAGCTGTTTGGAAGTGGAGTAGTCGTGCGGCAACTTCATCAATCATAGAAAACGCCATAGGGTATCGCATAACAAGCCCTGTAGCCATCTGAATAAGTCCTAGTATTACCACAAAAAACAAACTCAAATTGTGTATTTTCCTTGCGTAGAAAGAGATTTTTCCAAGATTCATAATTGGATTGTATCAAATAATTTCATTATTCAAGGGGGGAGTTGACAAAATACTATCATAC
>CAZXHY010000008.1:4917-42380 GCA_964639945.1 uncultured Gammaproteobacteria bacterium | reverse complement strand
GTATAATAGTACAAAGTTATGAATATAGATTGGTTAAATGAGCTATCTCAAATTCTCGTAGAAATTAAAAGTAGAGAAGAAATGATTCTTTTTTTGAGAGGGCTTTTAACGGAGAGTGAGTTGGAAGAAATAACGAGACGTGTGCAAATAGTGAAAAAATTAAAAGCGGGTGTTTCACAGCACGCAATTGCAAAGGAAATGGGAGTTGGGGTTTCGACCGTTACACGTGGTTCAAAAGAATTGCAAAAAGGGCGATTTACGCAAGTATAAGTATGAATAAAACACAGTTATTGTCACATAACTCTTGGCAACACCTTCGTATTTTGGAGGTGTCTGTAATCGTGATGTAAAAAATAAAAAATAAACACGTCAGACCAGCCTCCAGTAATGGAGGTTTTTTTGTGGGTAAATGATAGGAAAAATATGAAAAAACAAAATGAAGCATTTGTGCTCTATGACCTGCATGTTGAGGTGGTAGGGGATCAAAAAAAGTTTGTCTGTAGCCATCATGTCGGTGATGGATTTGCTGTGGAAGGAGAGAACCTAATTTTCTCAAAAAATATGGAATTTTCGTTGTATGCGCTTGCAGCATTATTGCCACTTATCCCAGCCAAACAGCGCAAAACTCACAGAAATGATTGGATGACCACGGATGCAGATGTGGCCTGTCCTGATCCGAATTGTGCGGCACGATTTCGAATGACGAGGAATAGCAAGAGAACGTTTTACCATAGCGCCGTAACCAAAGTACCAGTTATAAAAACATTTAAAAGAAAGAAACATATATGAATAATTTATTTGAGAAAGGTAAAAGTATAGATATCGAAAAAAGGATCCCAGATCGTCCGTTTGAGGCGTTGAGTTCCTTTGTTGTGAAAGAAATGCCACACGTTCTGAGCGATATTCGCAAAGGTAGTGTCCATGTGGACGAGCTTGTACATGCAGCTGAGATGCGTATACCACAATATAAAATGAGTGTTTTTGCAAATTCAAAAGCACGAGATTTAGCTGGCCTTGATGCAAAAATGCTTGAGGCAGCAATTGTGCATTCTGGCGGTTTACCAAAGCGTGGGTTAGCTGCTCTTGTTGATGATCTTGCTCATGCAACTGGTATGAAAACTGGTATTACATACGAGGATTTAATTTTTATAAACCCGTTAAAATCCGACCCCCGACTGTTTACGTCAGGGGAGGCAGGACGAGCAGAACGAGATTTCTACCTTGGGCATCGATTGCTTGAAGATCCGCTTGGTGAAGTAGTGAAAAAATGCAAAGAAGCGGTGAGTCTTTTAGGAACGCAGGGACGCGGTGGAGTTTTAAGGGCAGGGACCATGCTACAAGAAGCACAGAGAATATTTATACCCGTGACTACCTATACGCACCATATTGGTCGGGACATGAGTAAAGACAGTTTTAAAATATTTCGTCAGTATCTGGGTGGAAATCCACAACGTGGGCTTGTGGGACCAAGCGGAAAGTTTACTGCTGGAATTCCCATTTTGGATTTTCTCTTAGGAGGATTACCAATTTTTGCGGAATACATAAAGCTTGACGAAGAGATGGGATACTATCCGCGAGCTGGGCAAAAAGAAATCCAGAATGCTCAAGCTAAAGCAAGGTCAGGCCAATCTTTGGTTGATTTGTCGCGAGAGTTAGGAAATCCTCATGAACTATATGAGCCGCTACAGGCTATAAGTGGCGCCATCCGCGAATTTCGTGGGCAACATATGAAAGCAGTTCGTCATCAAGTGCCAGAAGCACTAGCAAACACAGCTGTGGGAACTGGTGGAGAGGATGATGCGGGAAGTTTTCTCAGAAGGCGACTACGTATTCACCACGTGCCTCGCCCAAAGGAGGGAAAATGAAACAAGAATTAGGAGTAACGTTTCGTTCAGAACCACAAACACCTAGGCTTATCGAAGAAGTAGCAGCTCGTTATGGAAGCGGCATAGACATGTTGGGCGTCTATGACGATCTAGGAGATATATCACCAATTGTGCCGCTTATGTTTGCCGCACGCGCATTACCCAAAGACGCGAGTACGCGAATTGGCCCAGTTGGTTTTGCGGTACCAAAGCATCGTTCTATGGTAGATATTGTGGGGCATATGACCACCCTTCACAATATGCGGCCAAACAAAGTATTTATGGGATTAGTTTCTGGTGCATGGATGGACGCTTTGGGATTGCGGCCAGCCACTATTGAACAAATGAAAGAGGCGATAGAAAGTGCACGATACCTTTTCCATAAAAATACCGAAGGGTATGTCGGGAAACATTTTTCTGTTACTCGAGGGTTCACTCTCGGATACGAAACGCCTCAAAAAATGCCAATACTTGTAGGTGCATATGGACCAAGGCTTGCTGCACTAGCGGGCGAGATGGTAGACGAGGTGAAGGTGGGTGGATCTGCAAATCCAGCACTTGTGCCCATAATACGTGACAGAATAACACAGGGAATAAATCGTGCTGGCCGTAGTTTAAAAGATGTCAAAATAGCGTTTGGTTCTGTAAGCATGATAGACGCTGACGGTAAGAGGGCACTGGAACAGGCACGGAAAAAAGCAGTGGTGTATATACATGTGATTGGTGACAAAGATCCGACTGTAGTGCGCGATTTCCCTCGAGAAATTGCAGAGATTAAAAATGCGATGTCAGTAGGTGACACGGAGCGCGCAATTAGATCACTGCCAGATGCACTAACACGTCGTTTTACTCTTGCGGGTACACCTCGTCAAGTGATAAGACAATCGGAGGATCTGTTTAACGCAGGAGTAAATAGAATAGAGTTTGGTACTCCTCATGGGGTAGAGGATGAAATGACGGGTATAAATTTATTGGTGGAAAAAATATTTCCACATTTTCGAAAAAGCTAGCGTTCGTATACAATAAGGAACATATATGAAACGATTTTTGTCAGGGATCACACCGAGTGGGGATGGTAGTCTGCATATCGGAAACTTTCTAGGAGCCGTACGGCAGTTTATTGAGATGGCAAAAACAAATGAGACATACCTCATGGTTGCTGATCTTCATGGACTTACAACAATTCAAGACAAAGGTCAGCTCAAACATAATATAGAAACATTAATTTTAAATGAGCTAGCGCTTCTCAAGGGATTTTTAACCAAGGAAGAATTCGACAAGATTGTATTTTTTCGTCAATCTGATGTTCCACTGCACACAGAGGGACAATCGATTCTCAACAATATAACACCTCTTGGGCTTCTGAAGCGTGCGCATGCCTATAAAGATAAGTTACAAAAAGATGTATTGGAAGACGATATAAATGTTGGGTTGTTTAGCTACCCGATGCTTATGGCTTCAGACATACTATTGTATCAGCCAGATTTTGTGCCGGTAGGAAAGGATCAAAAACAGCATATAGAAATTACTCGTGATATCGCTGATCGTTTCAATAAAATTTATAAAAAACAGGTGTTTAAATTACCTGAACCTTATATACCAGAAGAGGTGGCGGTAGTTTTGGGAACAGATGGCCAGCGCAAGATGAGCAAAAGTATAGGAAATATTATTGCGCTTTTTGAATCAGAAGAAGTGATACGAAAGCAAGTAAATGGTACTTTTACCGATCCTACCCGTAAGCATGTTACCGATAAAGGGCATATCGAGGGCAACATGGTGTTTGTATATCTCGACTTTTTTGGAGATAAGAATAAGGTTGATGATTTAAAGAGCGCATATATAAAAGGAGAGGTGTCTGATGTGGAAGTAAAAGAATATTTGTTTGAAAGCTTGCTTACTTTTTTTGCTCCAGCTCGTGCAGCATATGAAGAGCTCAAAGCAAATCCAGCGCAGGTGACACAAATTTTACAAAGAGGACAAGCGGGGGCAATGGCGATTGCCACTAAAACTATGCAGTCAGCGCGGGATGCTATGGGACTTACTACACAGTATTCATTTTTCGAATATCCCAAACCACACAGTGGCAATACGATCTCGATTGATGATTTTGCTCGAGTTGAGGTAAAGGTGGGAAAAGTGCGAGAGGCGACAAATAAAGAGGGGAGCGAGAAGCTTATTCGACTCGTCGTTGACGTGGGTGAAGAAAGACCCCGTATCATCTTTACCGGTGTTCGATTATTTGGTTTTACTCCCGAATATTTTAGTGAGAAGCAGTTTTTATTTATTACAAATCTAGCACCACGGAAAATGCTTGATGAATTTTCACAAGGTATGATTTTGGCTGTGGATGGGCCAGATGATAAACCTCTCTTTATTTCTGCAGAGGGCGCGCCACTTGGCGCAAAGATCCGGTAGGCCTGTACGTTTCTCTTACTAGGGTGAAATACAGCATAAATCATGCTATACTTGACCCTCAATACACGCATCTATGGCAGATAAACACGCACCTCAACTCAAGCATGCTGGAAAAAAGGGAAAGAAAATGTTCCAATTTCAGATGCAGCTTAATTTCAAAAATATAGTGATCGGTTTGTTTGTCATGTTTTTTTTGTTCTCCATCATAGGTAGTCTCAGTGGGCAGGCATCACTACTTTCAGACAAACCTCTTTCAGCAGTGTTACATGACGTCAAGTCCGGAAAGGTCACCTCGATTGAAGTTGAAGAAACCAAGCTCACAGTTATATACAAAGATGGTATCAAAGCAACGTCACATAAAGAACCTCAGGATTCTATGTATAAGCTTTTAGAATCCGCAGGCGTGGACCCTAAAAGTGTTGAGATAAAAGTGAAAGATTTAAGCGCTGGCCAAGTGTGGATGGGTCTCATTTCCAATGTGTTGCCGCTGGTGTTGACTGTTGTATTTTTCTTATTTTTATTTCGACAGGCTAGAGGTGCACAAGATAATGTGTTTTCGTTTGGGAAATCAAATTCGCGAATTTTTAATAAAGATTTACCAAAAGTAACATTTGCTGATGTAGCTGGAGTAGATGAAGCAAAGAAAGAACTCGAAGAGGTGGTAGATTTTCTAAAGAATCCAGCTAAATACAAAGCATTAGGAGCCCGTACTCCAAAAGGAGTTATTCTTGTGGGGCCTAGTGGAACAGGAAAAACGATGCTTGCCAAAGCAATGGCTGGAGAAGCACATACTGCATTTTTTAGCATTGCAGGAAGTGAATTTATGGAGATGCTTGTGGGCGTGGGAGCCGCACGTGTACGAGATCTATTTGCTCAGGCAAAAAAAAGTGCACCTGCCATTATTTTTATTGACGAAATTGATGCTATTGGTCGTATGAGAAGCGTGGGGATCATGGGTGGGCATGACGAACGAGAGCAAACACTCAATCAGATTCTCGTTGAAATGGATGGATTTGAGCCAAACACAGCAGTGCTTTTGGTGGCAGCGACTAATCGCGGAGATTTGTTGGACCCAGCACTGCTTCGACCAGGTCGTTTTGATAGGCGAGTGGTATTAGACCTTCCAGATATGGAAGGACGAAAAGCAATATTAGCGATTCACGCTAAGGGCAAGCCATTTGAAAAATCTGTAGATTGGGATCGGGTAGCGAAACGAACCGTGGGCTTTTCTGGAGCAGATTTAGAGAATGTATTGAATGAGTCAGCTATTCTTGCTGCACGAGGAAACAAAAAAGCAATTGATATGCTTGATCTTGAGGAGGCAGCCACAAAAGTAAAATTGGGACCTGAAAAAAAACGTTTGCAGAGTGACTTGGATCGCAAGATGACTGCCTATCATGAGGCGGGTCATGCAGTGGTGAGTTACTACAGTCCATATTTGGATATAGTCCATCGCATTTCTATCGTTTCTCGTGGTATGTCACTTGGGTACACCATGTCACCTCCAGAAAAAGACCGTTTACACGAGACAAAGTCTCATTTGATAGATGAAATCGCAATGACAATGGGAGGGCGTGCTGCAGAAGAGGTTATATTTAACGAGCAAACAAGTGGCGCATCAAACGACATAGATCAGGCGACGAGGATTGCTAAATATATGGTGATGGAGTTTGGTATGAGTGATTTGGGTCCAGTAAACTTTGGTCCACAAAATGATGTGACAGAGTGGGGAAAACAGTTTATGGATCAGCAGCAAATTTCTGCTGACATGATGGCAAAGATTGACCTCGAGGTGCAGCGATTTATAAACACAGGATATAAGAAGGCTGTTGAAGTGTTAAAAAAACATAGAAAAGAATTAGATAAGGTTGCTGCGGCATTAGTGAAAAAAGAGACCCTTGAAAGTGATGAGTTTCAAGCGCTTATGGGTGGTCCGAAAAAAAAGATTGAATAGGTTCTATTATCCTATTTGGTAGATTTCCCCTATAATACCTCTATGAATCGTCTTGTTCTTGTTGATGGCAATGCAGCGCTGCATCGCGCGTATCATTCTATTCCCCCTATGCGTGATCCCAAAAGTAGACCAGTGAATGCTGTATATGGGTTTACGGCAATGTTAATAAAGATCGTCGTCGATTTAAAGCCTACACACATCGCGGTGGCATTTGACCGAGCTGCTCCAACATTTCGAAAGCTTATGTTTGCGGGATATCAGTCAAAACGACCAAAAATGGATGACGATTTATCTTCTCAGTTTGATATCGTGCATGAGTTGCTTCATGCGTTTGCTATTCCAACATACGAACATGATGGATTTGAGGCAGATGATGTCATCGGAACAATTGCACAAAGGCATAAAGAAGTTGGGCAAATTATCATCGTTACGGGAGATCGCGACATTCTACAGCTTGTACAAGATGAAAATGTGTTAGTCTACATGCCTACAAAAGGGTTATCCGAGGGGAGAGTATATGGTGAAGCAGACGTACGAGAAAGACTTGGGGTAGCACCCAAAGAGATACCAGATTATAAGGCGTTTGCTGGAGATAGCTCAGATAATTATCCAGGGGTTCCTGGAATCGGTCCCAAGAGTGCAATTTCATTTATCGAAGACTTTGGCACAGTAGAAAATCTTTATAAAAATCTTGATAGAGCGAGTAAGAAATACTCTGAAGGTGTGATGAAAAAGTTATACGATGGGAAAGATAGCGCATTTTTGTCAAAAGATTTGGCAACAATACGTACGAATGCGCCGGTTGAATTCAAAGAAAAAGATTGTAGATATGTAGGTTTTGATACGCCGAATGTACACGCGATACTTACAGTACTACGTTTTCCTTCACTAGCGAAACGAATAGAGAAGGAATTGGGAGCTGCAAAAATGAGTGATAAAAAATCACAAGAAAAAGTAGAGGCTGAAGACACACAGCAGCCATTATTTTAACGATATGAAAATTGCATTAGTGCATGATTTTTTACGAGAATACGGGGGAGCAGAGCGGGTTGTGGAGGCCATGCATGAAATATGGCCTGACGCACCACTGTACACATCCTTCGTTGATTGGGAGCGATTAGGATCTCATGCGAAGCGATTTCGTTCGTGGGACATTCGTCCTAGTTGGGTTCAAAATAATTGGTTGGTGAAAAAATTTCATTCACCACTGCGATTTTTGGCACCCAAGATTTGGGAAAGTTTTGACTTATCTGAGTATGATGTGGTTGTTTCTTCTAGTGGATGGTTTATATGTAGAGGTGTGCGTGTGCAAAAACCCACTGTTCATATATGTTATATCCACCATCCTCCGAGAAACTTATATGGATATGCGACGGGAAGTCTATCTGAAAAGTATTGGTTGGTGAAATTGTATGCTACGTTTATCAATTTTTTTATGCGACAGTATGATTTTGCCACTGCACAACGCGTTGATTATTTTGTAGCAAATTCAAAAGAGGTAGCTCGGAGAGTTCAAAAATTTTATAGACGCGAGTCTGCTGTGATATACCCACCAGTTTCAGTGAGCGTAAAATTTTTGGGTGTTAAAAAGTCTAAAGCAGAATATTTTCTATCTGTAGGGCGTCTTATGTGGGCTAAGCGAATAGATGTAATTATTGAAGCTGCAAATAAACTCTCATTGCCATTGAAAGTTGTAGGCGCTGGCCCTGAAGAAGAAAAGTTGCGCGCAATGGCAGGGCCAACGGTAGAGTTTTTGGGTCCTGTTTCCGATGATGAGTTGGCGCGTTTGTATCAAGGTGCTCAGGCTACGATTTTTAGTGCTCTTGACGAGGACTTTGGTATTGTCCCAGTGGAGTCACAAGCAGCGGGCACGCCGGTCATTACACTCGCTCAGGGAGGGGTTCTAGAAACGGTGATAGATGGTAAGACAGGAGTATTCTTTACAAAGCCAGAGGTTGAGTCGATCATAGAAGGTATACAGCGATTTAAAAAACTCTCAAAAGATACGGAGTGGGAAAATGCCTGCCGCCATCAAGCGGAAAAATTTGGTAAAGAAATTTTTCAAAATAAATTAAAACAGTTTGTTATGAGTCACGCTAGGTAACATTCTTCGTGTGGGTTATAATCCTCGTATGGCAAAGGCAATTCTTGAGGTTTCTGGGCTCACAAAACAGTATGACAGCTATACTGCAGTCGACAATATATCTTTCACCATTGGTGAAGGGGAGATTGTAGGGCTGCTTGGTCCAAATGGCGCAGGGAAAACAACGACAATACAAATGTTACTTGATCTTACGACCCCAACGGCGGGTACGATTGAGTATTTTAGTAAGCCATTCCCCAAAGAGCGAGAATATATTTTATCCAGAATTAATTTTGCCTCGGCATATACACGACTACAATCTCGCATGACGGTAATGCAGAGTTTAATTATTTACGCGGGACTTTACCAAATATCACAAGCACAAAAGCGTATTGATGAGCTTTTAGATTTATTGGAGATTCCTGATGTTGTCGATAAGCTTTTTTGGCATCTTTCGAGTGGACAAAAAACTCGCGTTATTCTTGTAAAATCTCTTCTTAATAAACCAAAACTACTTCTTATGGATGAGCCGACGGCAAGTCTGGATCCTGATATTGCCAATAAAGTTGTTGAGCTTATTCAGACATTACAGAAAAAAGAAGGTGTATCAATTCTTTATACCAGTCACAATATGGATGAGGTGGAGCGGCTGTGTGACCGTGTTATGTTTTTGGACCATGGAAAGATATTGACTGAAGATACCCCCCTCGGGTTGACGAAAAAAGCAGGGAATGCAACGTTGATCCTCACGTTTGATGATGAAAAATCACGTGTTGGAGAATATTTAGATAAAGATGGTTATAGATATTCTTTTCCCCGTTCGCACGTTGTGGAAATTTCAGTCGCGGAGGCTGATATCGCAAAAGTGTTATTTGGATTTGCCAAAGAGAAGATATGGATTACCAACATCGATATAGAAAAACCAAGTCTTGAAGATGTATTTTTGTCTATTGCGAAGGGATCGTATGAACGGTAATCGAATAAAATATATACTTTTGCACACGTGGTATCACTTGCTCCATAGTTTGGAAACATGGGTTGATGTGTTGTGGAATCCAGCAATACAACTGTGGGTCTATTCGCTTATTGCGTTGTCTTTTTCGGGACAAGGTGACGCAAGAGGTGTCAACGTGCTTATTGGAATGATATTTTTCCAAATTATTTGGGTAGGAGAGTACGCGGTAACTGTTGGCGCTCTTTGGGAAATATGGGCGCAATCTTTTAGTGGGCTGTTTATTACACCGCTTACCATGAGAGAATTTATTGTTGGTCAAATGATAAGTGGGGCCATAAAGTCTATTCTTGCCGTGGCAGTGTGTTCGCTTATGGCGTTTGGGTTGTATCGGTTTTCGATTTTTTCCATCGGGTGGATGTTGCCAATCTACTATATTCAATTATTGGTATTTGCATGGGCAAGCGGGCTTATGGTTTTGAGTCTTATATTTCGCTACAGTACACAAGTACAATCTTTGTCTTGGACGCTCATATTCTTGGTACAGCCCTTTGGTGCGGTCTTTTATCCGGTCTCAGTGCTACCTGTTTCGATTCGTTGGGTATCGTATGGATTACCCGTGACTTATGTCTTTGAAACAATCCGCGGACAGGTTGCTACGCATATGGTAGATTGGCAGGCACTTGGTGTGGCTACAGCATTAAACATAGTTTGGATGGTGGTAGGGTGGGCGGTGTTTACTCGTACGTATGCTGCAGCAAAGCAAAGCGGAGCGTTTGCTCGTCTGGAGGGATAAATTTAAGGCAGAAATGTTTTATGGAAACGTAGATAGACTGTTTGGACAATCCAATTCTTTCCATGAGTTTGAGATTACTTGTTTGACAAACCCCGCTGGTATGTTAGGATAAAAAGCGTCCCTTGTGGGGGAATAGAATGAAAAACAATGATATACGGAGATAACGTATCAGTTCTGTCTCTTGGTGGTTCATTAGTCGTCCCCAACGGTGGCGTAGATATTCAATTTCTAACAGAGTTTAATACATTTATCAGGCATCAAGTCTCCGCAAAAAAGCGGAGATTTTTTATTGTAGTAGGAGGGGGAGCTATCACTCGCGATTATCAAAAGGCTGCGCGCGTTGTGCGCACAGAGGAGCTTGCCGATACCGACGCTGATTGGCTTGGGGTTCACGCAACTCGACTCAACGCACAATTGGTACGAACAATTTTTAAGGATATAGCAGACCCGCGAGTTATAAAGCACTATGAGATTATTTTAAAAATTGTTTCTCCTATCGCGATTGCTGCGGGTTGGAAGCCGGGGTGGAGCACTGATTACTGTGCGGTAACGCTTTGTCAGGATTACGGCATCCATCAGGTCATAAACCTAACCAACGTAGATCAGGTATATAACAAGGATCCGAAAAAATTTCCTGATGCTAAACCTCTTGTCGATATCACATGGCCAGTGTATCGCAAAATGGTAGGAAATACTTGGAAGCCGGGAATGAATGCTCCGTTTGATCCAATAGCAAGCAAGCTCGCACAAGACCACGGAGTGACAGTAAAAATCTTGAATGGAAAAAACCTCAAAAATCTCGCTGACGCCCTCGATGACAAAAAATTTATCGGCACCACAATTACATAAGAGCGGATATCCATGAAGAGATGGTAGAATAGCCGCATGATTCTGACCTCGCTTACGTTATCTCATTTTCGAAGTTATAAAAAACGTATCTTTTCTCTGTCTAGTGGCACAACGTTAGTTGTAGGGGAAAACGCTGTGGGGAAAACGAACATCCTTGAGTCTGTCATGCTTCTTGCTACGAGCAAAAGTTTTCGTGCAGATCAGGATCGAGAAATGATTCATTGGGGGACTGCTATGGCACATATAACTGGACATGTTGCTCCAGATATTCGGATCGAGGCGCAAATAACTCACGGAGAATTAGGTGGGCACACGGTGCCCAAGAAGCGGTTGTTGGTAAACGGTGTCCCTCGAAGATCTATAGATTTTGTGGGGAATTGTCGCGCAGTATTGTTTTGGCCTCAGGATTTAGAACTTATCACAGATAGCCCAAGTATACGGCGAAAATATCTTGATACAGTGCTTATGCAAATAGATCGTGAATATCGGAGAAATCTCGTCTCATATGAACGTGGACTGCGACAACGAAATAAACTTTTGGATTTGATACGAGAGGGGACTGCGCAGAGATCTCAGTTATTATTTTGGAATCAGTTGCTTATAAAAGCAGGTGGCTATATCACGAACAAGAGACAAGAGTTTATTGAATATTTGCGAGCTTTTGAGGTCTCTGGTATCAGGCATGACATTTTTTATGATAAAAGCATTATCTCTGAATCTAGACTCGATCAATATAAGGAAGAAGAAGTAGCAGCTAAAGCAACATTGGTTGGGCCACATAGAGATGATTTTATTGTAAAAAAAGTATCCGAGAAGCGCTCACAAAACGCAGACCAAGATTGGATGGAATTGAGTAAATACGGTTCTCGAGGAGAGCAGCGACTTGCAGTGTTATGGCTAAAGCTTGGGGAGCTTTCTTATATAGAATTTTGTGTGGGAAGTCGACCCATGCTTTTGTTAGATGATATTTTTTCAGAGCTTGACGCAAAGCATAGAGCTATTGTTTTTGAAGTAACTAAAAAACAGCAAACTATTATCACAAGCGCGGACACTGGTATAGTAAATGAGATTGGGCCAAAAAACGTGAGTATTATTTCCCTATGAAACATCAAATAAATTCACACCTAGCCGATATAGATCTTGCAAAAGCAGGGTCACACAAGGGTCAAAATGGAAGACTACTTATTATAGGTGGTTCCCATTTGTTTCATGCAGCAAGTATTTGGGCGCTTCAAGTAGCGTCACGAATTGTCGACCTCGTTCACTATGCGTCAGTTCCTGAAAACAATGAAATAGTGACACAAGCAAAAAGTGAATTTCGTAATGGTATTGTTATCGCGCGTAGCGATGTCGATGCATATATTGAGGAAGACGACTGTGTTTTAATCGGTCCAGGGATGACTAGAGATCTCGAAACTGAAGAACTGACGCATCGATTACTAGTAAAATACCCACAAAAACAATGGGTTATCGATGCGGGAGCATTACAGATGGTTCGTTTGGCCGATATCCCTAAAGGCACAATTCTCACTCCTCATCATGGTGAATTCTCTTCGCTTTGGCAATCTTTTGGTGGAGACTTGGGACTGTCTGACGAGCAAAAAGTTTCAGTATTAGCACATAAGCTTAACTGTATAATTCTCCTAAAAGGAGAAGAAGATATTCTCTGTAACGCGAGCGGGGAGTGCGTTCGTATAAAAGGTGGAAATGCTGGCATGACAAAGGGAGGGACTGGAGATGTTCTGGCGGGATTAATCGCCGCTCTTGCTTGCAAGCACGATCCGCACGCAGCTTGTGAAGCAGGTAGTTATATAAATAAATATGCAGGTGATTCTCTCTATGCGTCGGTCGGACCATTTTTTAATGCATCCGATTTAGCAAATGAGATACCCAAGGTCATGAAGATGTTGCTTGTAGATTATTAGAGGGCGCCACCTTTAAAGTCTGAGCAGTTGGCTTTGTACCAATTCATAGCTTCAGAGGTACATTCATATCGAATGCCAGAGTTTGGGCTAGGCATGCAATCGACGTAGCCATTTTTTGGGCAAGTGTACGACTCTTTTTTGGTACACGTTCCGCTTGCGTCGGGATACATAGCGGTCATTTCACAGACATATCCTGCAGGACACGTAGTTCCTGCAATGCCACCACAAGGAATGGATGTTGCTTTGTCCAAAAATTTGAATGTAGAAAGGATTTGGTCGATGAGCTTGGGATCTTTGAGGCTTTGTGTGTAGCTAAATTGATAAATTTTTCGATCCTCTCCAGTAATTCTTATGAATTTTTGATCTGGTATAAAAGCTCCACTCGTAGCGTATGTTGTGATCTCAAGATCGTTTACTTTGGTAACTATTCCATCACCTACATTGGGAGGCAGGTCTGTAATTTTATTTGATTTGTGAATGGTAAACATTATTTTGACAACATGCGTTTTGGGATCAATGAGGCTGAGTCCAATAATTACGTTGCTATTGTTAATACCCCTTGGCGAATCTTGTATGTCGTTGATGATCAAATCATTTGGATATCGGAAAGATATTTTATATTGTTCATTTGTGTATGTGTTCCAATTAGTTGTCGGATCACCAATTGGGGTTGGTGTGGGGGCTTTGGATTGATTTAAGACTGTTAACTGTTGTTTCAGTTGCATATTTTGGTATGCAAGAAATGCTGTGCTAGCTGTCAAAACAGTAATGATAATGGATAGAATAAGCGTAACGTAAGGAAAGCTTTTTTGTGGCAGATTTGAGGGCTTTGGTTGATATGGAGGAGGTCCTAGATCCATAACGCTAGTATACACCTGAATTATGCTTCAAGTTTTTCTATAAGCTTAGATAAGTTTATCGTTATAGAGACAGCAAAAACAGTGACAACAATAGCGTAGATAATCAATGACCAAAGTCCACTTCCACTTGGGAGAAAAGGTTTGATCTGTGTTGTAACAAATTCTTGTATCACACTATTCCAAGCTAGCGCCGCTACAAGCCCAAATCCACTAGTTGTGAGCGTAAGCATTTGTTTGAGGATGGCGAGGTGGAGTAATTTGCTTGGTTGTTTTTTGTCCTTCATGCGTTTATTATACAGTAAATATGCGGGAAATAATATAATCTATGTATCAACCACAGTTTACCATCACAAACAAAATTCTCAAAACAATAGGTCTTATAGAGGCAGCGCGTGAGGTTATAGAAAACAGCCCATTGGTTCCAGCGTGGGAATCTAAGTTTCGTGAAGAAGCCATGGTTCGAAGCGTGCATCACGGTACTCATATAGAGGGAAATGATCTTTCGCTTACTGAAGCAGAGAAGGTTTTGGCGGGGCATAAAATTGTTGGTCGCGAGCGAGACATCCAAGAAGTTCTCAATTATCGCAATGTACTCAAATTTATTGAAAGCTTTCAGGGCAAGGCAGTTACAGAAGAGGTGATAAAACATTTACACTCTCTAATTGCGCACAGAATACTTCCCGATGAGCTCGTGGGTGAATATCGAAAAACACAAGTCGTGGTAAAAAACGCACAAACAGGAGAGGTGACGTTTCGGCCACCTCCAGCGGTTGAAGTCGGGTTTCTTATAGAAGATTTTCTGGCGTGGGTAAATGAGATATCCCAAGAGGGACTACACCCAGTTCTCAAGGCTGGCATTGTGCATTATGAACTTGTGCGCATTCATCCATTTTTAGACGGAAATGGAAGGGTAGCGAGGGCCGTTGCAACACTTGTATTATTTATGGAAGGGTATGATATAAAGCGCTTTTTTTCCTTAGAAGAATATTATGACAGAGAACCATTGGCATATTATGACTCTTTGCAAAGTGTTGCTCGGGAAAATGGTAATTTGACGAGGTGGATAGAGTATTTCATAGAGGGACTTGCTATAGAGCTAAATCGTATAAAAGAAAAAGTAAAATCCTTGTCGACCGATTTAAAGATTAAAAAATCGTTTGGTGGTCAGCAAATGTCTTTGACCGAACGACAAATAAAGATAGTCGAATTTATTCAGGGAAGTGGATTTTTACAAAACAAGACATTTTTTGAATTATTCCCCATGGTAAGTGAGGATACAATATTGCGAGAATTGAAGGACTTGTTGAAAAAGGGTATAGTCAAAAAAGAGGGTTCAACAAAAGGTGCAAAGTACGTTCTAAAAACATAAAACGAGAATAACGAATGTAACTATACCGACAGATATAATCGTGTTCATGTTGAATTGTTGTTTTCGTTTATAGTGTCCATAATATGGATTTAAATCGGCCTGAATTTAGTTATGCGCTTATGGTTATTCCCACACTGTTTGCGTTGGCGGTTATCGCACAGGGGGTAAGCAAATTAAATAAATCTGAGCCTGATGGATCCATTGCATTAGGATTTGGGGTAGTACTACTTATTTTGATTGTAGGAGCATATTTTTTCTTCATTGTATAACCATTGATTATGTTGTTTTCTGAACTCGCGCGATATTTCCAGCAACTCGAACATACTCCTTCTCGAAATGCCATGACGGGAATTTTGTCTGAACTTTTTTTGAAAGCACATAAGGATGAAATTGGTGATATTTGCTACCTACTTTTGGGTCGCGTCGCTCCACTCTATGAAGCTATAGAATTTGGAATTGCCGATAAATTTATGATTCGTGCGATTGCTGCAGCGTACGATATATCGATAGATGCTACGACCGCTTCGTTTAAACAAGTAGGGGACTTGGGAACTACCGCTGAACAGCTACACACAGGAAAAGGAAATAAACTTTCAGTTACCGAAGTTTTTCAGATTTTTTATTCTATTACACAAATGTCAGGAACAGGTTCTCAGGATAAGAAAATTGTGTGTATTGCAGATTTGTTGAAGCGTGTAGATGCGCAGAGTGCGAAGTACATCGCGCGAATTCCTCTCGACAAGCTCCGTTTAGGATTTTCCGATATGACAATTTTGGATAGCCTCTCTTGGATGGTGACAGGGGACAAATCACTCAGGCCGCAGCTCGAGGATGCCTATAACGTGCGACCTGATATAGGACTGCTTGCTCAAACTGTAAAAGCGCATGGATCTAGCGGATTGTCTCATATACACGCCAGAGTTGGTGCGCCCATTCTGGCATCGTTGTGTCAAAGACTTCCTTCCGCTGACGAAATGATTGAGAAGATGGGAATAGTAGCGGTTGAACCAAAGTATGACGGTGTTCGTATTCAAATTCACTACAAGAAAAGTGGATTTGGCTCATCAGGTAAGGCTAGAAGTTTTTCTAGAAATTTAGAAAATACTACAGAAATGTTTTCTGAGCTGCAGGATATCGCGGGGGAACTGCATGCCGATGAGGTTATTTTGGATGGTGAAGCAATAGGCGTAGATCCGATTTCGGGAAAGCTCAGTTCTTTTCAAGAAACGATGACGAGAAAGCGAAAACACGATATTGCACAGACAAGAAAAGACATGCCATTGAAGTTTTTTATTTTTGACATCCTGTATAAGGACGGTAAGGAGTTATTGAGTATACCGCTCTCCCAGCGAAGAAAGATTTTAGAGCAAACCATTGTTCCAGATAAGATTTTTGCTATATCACCTCAGATACTTACCGATTCTGCTGAAAAAATTCGTAGTTATCATGAGGCGCAGATTGCAAAAGGTTTAGAGGGAGTGGTCGTGAAAAAATGGGATAGTAATTATGAGCCCGGACGACGAGGGTTTGCATGGGTAAAATTTAAGGAAGAGGAAGGAAAAACAGGGAAACTTACCGATACAATTGATGTCGTCGTTATGGGGTATTATGTGGGGGAGGGGAAGCGTAGTGGATTTGGCATCGGCGCGTTTTTGGTAGGCGTTAGAAACAAGGATGAATTTGTTACGGTAACCAAGATTGGCACTGGTGTTTCTGATGAGTTGTGGAAAGAATTACGTAGCGAATTTGAAAAAATAAAGTGTGCCACGAAGCCCGCTGCGTTTGCGAGGGTAAATAAAGCTTTCGTGCCTGATGTGTGGGTGGATCCTCGACTGGTAGTTGAGATAGCTGGTGATGATCTAACAAAGTCGCCTACGCATGGAGCGGGTTTTGCTGTGCGATTTCCTCGGCTTGTGCGTATACGTCGCGACAAGGGCCCAGCACAGGCGACAACCGTGGCTGAAATTGAACGAATGTTTAGGTCACAGAAGAGTCATCATATCAAAAAATAGGATTCTATTTTATCCTGTAAATTTGCTCTAAACCCCCCTTTTTTTGTATAATAGTTATCGGCGGGTATGAATAAAAAACCCTTGTTTTCTGTAATTATCCCAGCGCTTAATGAAGAAAAGTTTCTCCCAAGACTTCTTTCTTCTCTTGCCGCACAAACAAAGAAAAATTTTGAGGTTATTGTTGTCGATGGTAAATCTAAAGACGCGACAGTATCAGTCGCTAAACGTTTTTCTAAGAAGCTTCCTAGTATTCGAGTGGTGGTGAGTTCAAAACGAAGTGTACCATACCAAAGAAATTTTGGTGTTCAGTATGCACGTGGCGATTGGTTTGTGTTTGTGGATGCTGATGGTGAGTTTTCACCATATTTTATTGAACGTTGTACACGATATATAGAACTACAAAATCCTACAGTATTTTCCACGTGGTTTTTACCAGACAGCACTGTTCCTGCAGATGCATTGCTTACGTTGCTTTCCACAATGACCGTGGAGATGTCATTGGTGGTAAAACGGCAGATTACCCCTGGACCACTGAGTATCGTCTCCCGTGTGGCATTTGATTCAGTTGGTGGTTATAACGAAGAGCACTCATTTGGTGAAGATTTTGATTTTGGATTGCGACTGGCAAAAGCTGGATTTACTGTTTCAATTTTGCGAGAGTCACTGTGCGTGTTTTCCCTGAGGCGATTTAGAAACGAAGGAACCCTGAAGGTAATTCAGCAGTACGCAAAAGGGGCGTTTGTGGGATTAGTCACCAAGAGCGCTCCAAAAGCTATGCCTGGATACATCATGGGTGGACAGTTATATAAAACAAAAAAACTGGTAAAGCGATCTGTGCTAAAAACGTACGAGAAAAAGCTTCGACAATTAACTCGAGAATTGTTTTCATAAGCCCCCATATCGTAATCCCTTCTCGTGAAAGAGTTCGTCTATTTCCTTTTCGTTGGTTTTTACTGACATCGTTCGTTATATCGGGGTTGACGGACCAAAAACGCGCATGATATGGTGAATGAGATATCTTCAAAATAAATTTGAAGAATTAGGGAAGGGAGGTGAAATAAATACTATGGCAGATAAAGGAAATGAGAATTTGATGGGAGCAGCAAGTTATTTGCTTGGATTTGTAACAGGTATTGTGATGTTACTCATTGAAAAGCAAAGTAAATTTGTTCGTTTTCATGCTATGCAATCGACGCTTTTGTTCGCAGGAGTTTTTGTCGCGAACATTGTGCTCGGATTTGTACCTATCTTAGGATGGTTAGTTGGACTATTTTTGAGTTTTGCAGCATTTATTCTATGGATCGTGTGTATGTGGAAAGCGTTCCAAGGAGAAATGTATAAAGTACCCTATGTCGGAGACATGGCGGTAAAGCAATTGGCAAAGATGGGAAAGTAATCGTTCGCGTGAACGTACGTGATGAACACATGATAAAACATGTTCCAAAAGACGTGTTGTCATGTGCTCATCAGGGAACATTCATGAGGTGTGCTTCGTTAAGCTTCTATCGTTTTTACAAAGTGCTACAATACTGGTGATTTATAGAAAGGAGCGCAGTATGAAACTAATTATAGGGCTCGGAAATCCCGGAGAGAAATATGTTGGTACACGTCATAATGTCGGGTTTGATGTGGTAGATAAGCTTGCGCGAGAATTGGGTTCGACGACAATTAGTTGGCAATTTGAGAAAAAACATAACGCGCTTGTGGCAAAAATAGGAGAGGTGACGCTTGTGAAGCCACAGACGTTTATGAATGATAGTGGTAAAGCGGTTGGTGGATTGATGGCATATTACAAGCTAACTCCCCAAGATGTTTGGGTTATCCATGATGACTTAGATTTGCCGATGGGAAAGATCCGCATCCGTATAGGTGGAGCGTCTGCTGGGCATCATGGGGTAGACTCTATCATAGAGCACCTAAAGACTGATAGTTTTCTCCGATTTCGTTTAGGGATAGGTACTGGGAAAGAAAATATAGGATCACATTCTGATAGAAAGCTTCATAGGTCAAAGGTGATAGATTTTGTGCTTTCTCGATTTCAAAGTAGTGAGGCGGGATCCATGAAGCATTTGATCAAGCATAGTGTCGAAGCAGTAAGGATAGCGCTTTTTGAGGGTACGGATCGCGCGATGAACAGATTCAATTAATATGCTTATATTATCCCGAGTCTTTCGAGGGATCCCGTCAGCCACAGAGGATAACGGGTTTGCTTCGTTTTGCTCGCAATGACATTATGCAAAAAATGCAGAAAATCGGTACTATCCTGAGAACATTTAATCCATTGGAGGATAAATATATATCTCGTGAGTTTCAGGCATATGGTGTGTATTTGTCGGAAATATTAGATGATTATAAGCATAAAGCTTTATACATACGGCTCGCCAAAACTGTACCACGGGCGATACTAGAGAAAGCCCTCTCTTTTGTAAAAGATAGTAAAGCAAGGAGTAAAGGAAGATTGTTTATGTGGAAGCTAAAGGAGCTTCGTACATCGAGCGAAGCGAGTTCACCAGTAGCATAAAATTATGTTGACGAACATGCATCTTCTTACCTACAATAGGTGGGCATGGAATTACTACGTCAATTGATTCGTCAAAAGCCTCAGATTTTTCTTATTATTTCGTTGATTTTCCTTTTGATTTCTGGAATATTGAAGTGGCATACATCGTTTGTGTGGGCTATGGCTTGGTATCTGTTGGGTGGGGTAGCTGGAGTATATTTTTTGGATGCCGCTGAATTGTTTTTTGCGGTTTCACCATCACCATTTCGATCGATATTTTTTATGTCTTTATACTCTATAGTCGGATTCTTTGTCGTATCGTCATCCGCCAATGCCTTTGGCTCTGGTGTAGTACTTGTTGTGTATTTGCAGCTACTTCTTTGGTTGTATGGCCAGTGGAGAATTCAAGGAAACTTAGATAGCTGGTTTCGAGTGTCCACTGGTTCTGTTCCACTGGCATCTCAACGAATTGCTTTATCGATATTTGTAGCTCTTTTTTTGATGCAAACATATTTTTTTATCCGTTCATAAATGGATGTATCTGCGCTTAATCAGGGGTCAATATTATGGTCATACCTTTCATCAGGACAGCGTGAACTTGTGATCGATGGAGCGCTTCTTGTAGAAGATCGAGAAAAACATCCCGACCAGCGACTTAGCGATTATTCATATCTGGTATTTCCCTATGCAAAACTTTATGAAGGCTTTCTTAAACAACTTTTTTTGGATCTCAAGATTATTCGAGAGCAAGAGTACCTCGGTGAACATTTTCGTGTGGGGAAAGTGTTAAGTCCAAATTTGGCTCATTTGCTTAAGGCTAAGAGTGCGTATGGTCAGTTGGCAAAGACATATGGTCAGGAAGTTGCAGATAAATTATGGTTTGCGTGGAAGCAGGGGAGGAACATGGTGTTTCATTATTTTCCACACAATCTCAGACGTCTTTCATATGATGATGCTGAAGTAGTCATTATGGAGATAGTTGCCGCCATGGAATATGCCGTTACGATAACAGGTGTGAAGCATACGCGTGGATAGGGTGCACTTGCACAACAACGTGCGGAAAGGTATCGTTAATATTATGAAGAAATCTTCTCTTCAATCGTCATCGGGATCGCCTCTGGAATCCATGTTCAGAGTATGGGGTTGGATAGTGCTTGCGTGGGCCATATATAGATATGCGTTTCATTTACCGGAATGGATAGATGAGTTTATAGTAAAGCCGATGATATTTGTCGCGCCAGTGTTGTTTTATGTTCGACGAATAGAGAAGAGGGGAGTGTCTACGATTGGAATAACTGGTAAAAATATATTTACCAGTATCTATATTGGATTAGGTTTTGGGCTTTTGTTTGCCATCGAAGGTATTGCGGCTAATTTTATAAAGTATGGACAATTACAATTTGTGCCTATCGCGGCATTTGAGCAGTACGGGTTGGGGTTGATGTTATTGCTATCATTGGCTACGGCAGCTTCTGAGGAAATTTTAAGTCGTGGTTTTGTGTTTGGTCGTATTATGGAAGCGAAAAAAAGTCTTCCATATGCAGCAGTATTATCTACTGCAATGTTTGCGTTGCTTCATATTCCAATACTTGTTACGTCGTTGAAGTTGCACGGGGTTACATTGTTATTATTTTTTGTGACTGATATTGCGCTTGGGCTTATCAATAGTGTGCTCTATTACAACACAAAATCACTAGTGGCACCGATTCTCGTTCATATTTTTTGGAATATGACTGTAGCCATGTACCTCTAAAATAACGGTTAACAAATTGACGAAAACAACGATAGTTGCATTATCAAGTTGTGAGCCAGCCACCATCTACATATAATGTCGCTCCTGTGGTATAGGATGATTCCTCAGAGGCAAAATAGACCACTGCTGAAGCGATTTCTTCTGGTTTACCGATACGTTTGATCGGGAGCCTAGAGAACATTGCGGTTGCCTGTTCTGGGGTTATTCCTTTTGTCATTTCCGTTTCGATGCCTCCTGGGCCAATTGCATTTACAAGTATTCCCTGTGGACCAAGTTCTACTGCTAATGCCTCTGTAAGCCCTATGACGCCACCTTTGCTTGCCGCATAGTGGGAAAGCATGGGAAATCCAACGCCAACGCCACCTGAGGCAATAGACGCGATATTTATAATGCGTCCCCATTTGTTTTTTATCATTTCGCGTGCTGCAGCTTGTGCTACAAAAAAATACCCTTTGAGATTTGTATTGATAATCAGGTTCCATTTTTCTTCTGGCATATCTAGAAATGGGGTATAGTCTAGAGCGCCTGCGTTATTTACCAAAATATCGAGTTTGCCAAATGTGGAAACAGCTTGAGCTACTGCGTGTTGGATTTGAGACATGTCCGTAACGTCGAGCGCGACGGCAATAGCCTTTTTATTTTGTTTAGTGATTTCAGCCACAAGTGCGTTTAGCTTGTCTATTCTGCGAGCTGCAACTATTACGCTAGCTCCTTGCGAGGCGAGTGCGATCGCGCACGCGTGACCAATGCCACTGCTTGCTCCAGTTACGAGGGCAACTTTTCCTGTGAGGTCAAACATACACACTCCTTTTCTCTCTCTTATTTGAGAGACAATGCAGTTTCTACAGCGTCAATCAAATCGCTAGGCCCTGCTAGTTCTAGCTTAACACCGTTTAGAAAAAATGTCGGGGTCGCATTTACTCCTATAGCAGTTCCACTATTTGTATCAGCGGATATTATGGCAGATATTGAGCTGTCTTTACTATCTTTTACGAAGGCTACCATGTCTAGATCAAGTTCTTGTGCAAGCTCAGTATAGATAGCGTCTGAAAGTGATTTTTGATTTTTAAATAATAATGTATGCATTTCCCAAAATTTTCCTTGTTTTCCTGCAGCTTCTGCTGCCATTGCTGCGGGTTGACCCTGTTCGTGTTGTGGAAGGGGGAAGTGTCGATAGGAAAAAAGTAGGCGATCGGCATACTTGGTCGTCAAAGATTTTACTGTGGGCTCAAATGTGCCACAGGCTGGACATTGAAAATCAGAAAATTCTACAAGATAGGCTGAGGCACTACTGTTTCCTGTGGTGTGTGCATTAGTTGGAATGAGTGTTTCTTTTGGAATAACCACCTTCGGTGTTGGGCGTGATAGCACAAACGCGGCGATGACAAGAATTAGGGCGCTGCCTATAAAAATAGAGAGAAAAAATTTAGACTCACCTGTGAGATTGTTCATGAATTGCTCTCTTTCTTGGTTGATGAAATTTTTCTTTCATATAGAAGAATTCCAAAAATAATATACATGTTTATCGCAGAAATACCACACCACATGCAAATGCCGCGGATTATAAATATTTCTGTATATGTAAACCAGCTAACGAAAGAAACTCCAAATATGGCTACCCCAAACATGACATTGGCCAGTGTTGCAAGCGTGTGGGCGTTTTGTTTCATGGTTCGCAAAAAGGCGCTAGCTGCTAAGACAAGATATCCCACGAGACCAAATAGAGGAACCGGAATTCCAAAAGGGTATGCCAGTGGGCTTTTTCGCACTGTTTCACACCCTGTAGAAATGCACACAATTGAGGCTTTTCGCAAAAAACTTTGGGATACATATATTGCAATGGCAATACCAATAAGTGACAGAAGGAAGATTGTTCTATTTAGGTTTTTTTGATTGACCATAGCCGTGAATATGTTAATCATATCACAGGGTTTGGGGATGGGATTGTGAGATATATCGCAATTCTACGGTTTATGGTATGACATATCTGGCGATAACTATTCCTGATCCTCCAGCCCATCCTGAACAAACTAGTATCCAACCATCGCCATCTCTATTTAATTTTCCGTCACCTGCTGATCCGCCTCCTCCTGTGTTTGCAACACCCGTCACTCCATAGCCAGCATACGGCCCACCATTATCACTGCCACAGGTCCACCCTCCGCCATATGCTGTTGCTCCGGCTCCACTTATGCCATATAGAGTATTTACCCCATTTATGGATGAATATGTGCCACCAGCTGGTAGGGCCAACATATCTCCATACCCCGAGGGGTATGTACCCCCAGTTGATGTTATAGAACTAAAGACTGAGTTTCCACCACTTCCAGCGTCAGGGCCTCCACCTAACCCAACCGTGACAGTATGATTGCCTGCAGTAAGTGCGATGCTTCCAGTTCTTACTTGACCGCCACGTCCACCACCACCTGCTGTTGCTCCGGCTCCACCACCACCAACCACCAAGTATTCAATTGTGGCTCCACCACAGGTGATGGCAAATGTGCCAGAGGTAGTAAAGCTGTGAACTTTGTATCCACCCACCGTGCTTATTGCTCCTCCTGAGGTAATGATTGTTTTTATACTGGCATTGGCATCATTACAATCAGCGTTATTGGTCACATATCCTGCAGTGGGACACATACTAATGGATGATCCTGCTCCATACCCATCACCGTCCGCATCGACATAATATGTTCCGGTTGGACAGCAGGCATTGTTGATCCTGTAATCGTTTACATCGTTACAATCTGCAGTGACCAAAGATCTCATAAGACCAAGTCTTCTGCGGCCACTCGCTGTGGCAGCATATAAGGTTGTGACCGATGACGCCCATCCGTCTGCGTCTGCGTCAGCTATCCATATTCCACTTGTTTTTATAAAGGTATTTGATTGCAAAACGCTAATAGTGCTTGTGCCCTCAAGGTTTACGGTGCCCGCTATTAGACCCGCATTTGTATTTATGGTGATTGAGGTGTTTGTAACTGTGAGAACTGCTGTATTTGTGGTCGAGCTTTCGGTAAGGGCAATATCTGCTCCCTCTATGGTATTTGAATCTATAGAACATACAGACGAAGAAATACTCGTATTTCCAATGGATTTGATCGCACAAGATGCAGATACTGGATGGGGGAGATACATGGCTGTGCTTATAAAAAGTATGATAACGAAAGAGTTGAAGTGTTTCATAATATCATCTCAATTCGTCCAGATGAATAGGGCCGCGCGTTCGCGGTGCAATAAGTGTGGACGAAGATGTGGCTTTGTCAGTGGCTTCAATTCGGATAATATATCGATCGTTTACTGAATCATTGAGTGTCCATGTGGTCTTCCATGCATTACCATCGAAGTTCAGCGGAAGTATTGTTTTTTTGGTGTCAGAAAACAGGGTAATGCTTATGCCAATAAACTGTTTGTCTGAAGAAGCTATCACCGACAGTGATTGTTTATCGCCCATATGTGCATCCAATGGATCCAATGTCAGTGAAGATACTTTGGGTCCTATGGATGATCCACTGATCGAGTACGTTTGTTTTCCTGCGGGAAGGTATGACGGAGTGGGGGTGGGGATTGGGGTAGAGGTTGGTAATGGAAGAATGTTAGGATTTTTCCTTCCTAAGGCGGTGTACGCGATATCTTGAAGCCAAGAAATATTGGTAATTTTGTCAAAAAATATTGCAATACACACAAGTAAAATAGTGAGAATTGTCATAACCATAATGAGGGATAAATGGCGTGTGCGCAGAGGAAGGTGTTGTGGAGGTGTTTGTTCCGTGTCCCTTGTTTCCATTGAGTTAGTAGGTGTTTTGGCTTCCATATAGAACATCTTATGGATCAATTTGATTAGATTGCAGTAGCTCGTATGACACGCGCGTTGTGAGCTATAATACAATCGAGGCTAAATCAGTTGTTGTATACTCTGGCTATCATGAAACATGACGCAAAAACACTAAGTTTGGTAGAAGGGTTTTTTAAAGATGCTCCTGTACTAGAATATGCGAAAGGTGCCAATATTCTTCGGGCAGAAGATGAGCCTTATGGTGTGTATTTTCTAAAAAGCGGTTATGTGCGTCAGTATTTATTATCCCCATCGGGGGATACATTTATTATTCATATTTATAAACCCCATTCTTTCTTTCCTCTTCCATGGATATTAAACGATACACCAAATATGTTTTATTTTGAGGCAATGACAAAAGCTTCTATTCTGCGCGGTTCAAAGGAACAGTTTCTTGATTTTCTCGATGCCCATCCTGTTGTGATGAAGTACACAGCACAGCGTCTCGCTGCAGGAATGCACGGACTCATAAATCGGGTAGGGCAATTGGTTTTGGATGATGCATACAGAAAAACCGTTTTGCTCCTTTTGTATTATGTTGATAATTTTGGCGAAGTCGTCAACGGGGATCTAGTGCTCAAGGTGCCGCTTGCGCATCGAGAAATTGCATCATGGATTGGTACGACTCGTGAAACAGCAAGTCTTCAGATCGAAAAACTTCAAAAAAAAGGAATATTGACTACACGCGGCAGACTTCTGGTTATTCGTGAGTTGGCAAAACTTCAACAAGAAGCACGAGTGGAGTAGTGTGGCGGCACACACTCGAAAGCAAAGCTTCAGGGAAATTCTAGCATCTTCTTTCTATGATTTATGCCACTTAATTACCCGTCATCATGAGCGAGTTTAGCCTGAGTGAAATGATGATCTATACCTAGGAACAGTAAATACATTACAATACAAGGGCTAAACATAGTACGATCGTATGTTTTTTTACCGAGTGTTTTTTGGAAAGGTCGATATGAAGATAAAAAATATTTTATTGACTGTGGGAGGAGTTGCGGGCATTATATGGCTTGGGGTATACGCCACAACCCCACCCCCCGGAAAAAAGATGGAAGATCAAGGTCGTAAACATGTAAGCGTTGAGGATGTGGCGAAATTCGTTTTTAACAGTAATCCGCCGACAAGCGGATCACATCTTGAGTCGTGGGTGAAGCCTGGAATATATAAAACGCCTCAATCAGAAGGAGAGTTGATCCATTCTCTGGAGCATGGATATGTGGAGATAAACTATAATTGCAATTCCAGTATTGTGACGAAAGGCGCTTCTGATGATTCAAATACAGCAACAGCAAGTGCAACAAATGAAACAGAAACATGTAAAACTCTCATAAACCAAGTGGAATCGATAGCCAAAAAGAAAAAATTGTTTAAGCTACTCGTGATCCCGCGCCCAACAATAACAAGCCCTATCGTGTTAACCGCATGGAACTACATACTTCCACTTGATGGTTATGATGAGAAGCAAATAGTGAAGTTTATAGATTATCATCGTGATCACGGTCCAGAACAGACCATGGAATAAATGATGTCTTTTTTCTAACTCGATAGGGTGTTAGACTATATAATCCAAAGGAGAAAAAATATATGGCAGAGTTTGTAGTGACGGACGGAAATTTTGATGCAGAGGTTATGAAGGCCACGGAGCCAGTGTTGGTAGATTTTTGGGCAGTATGGTGCGGTCCGTGCCAAGTACAAGGACCTATCGTAGAAGAACTTGCAAAAGAATTAGACGGGAAAGTAAAAGTAGGGAAGATGGATGTAGATCAAAATCCGCAAACCGCTCAAACCTTTGGAATTATGAGTATTCCAACGCTTATGATTTTTCACAAAGGATCGGTCGTGAAACAGTTTATTGGTGTGCAGAGTAAAGAGTCGTTGAAGTCAGAACTCAGTAAACTTATCTAAGGCTTGTCGTTACATGGGTTTGCGTGGCGATCCCGTGACTTGCTCAGATTGCTTCGTAGATTATTCCTGCTGTAATATACTTATATGTATGATGTGATAATCATTGGTTCGGGTCCCGCAGGCTATACCGCAGCGCTTTATGCGTCTCGTGCATTTCTAAAAACTAAACTATTTACTGGTATTCAATTAGGTGGCCAGTTGACCACTACGACTGAGGTGGATAATTTTCCGGGGTTTCCTAAAGGGATCATGGGTCCACAGCTTATGGTGGATATGAAGACGCAAGTTGAGCGCTTTGGTGCAGAGGTGGATTCACGAGTGATTTCTAACGTTGCATTAGGAAAAGATGGTAGAACATTTGTTCTTACAACAGAATCAGGAGAAGAGGAAAGTAAAACGGTTATTATAGCGACGGGAGCATCTGCCATGTATTTAGGGCTGCCATCTGAGACTGCCCTTGCCGGAAAAGGAGTATCTGCCTGTGCCACCTGTGATGGATTCTTTTTTCGAGGGAAAGAAGTAGTGGTTGTTGGTGGTGGTGATACAGCCATGGAAGAGGCTACATTCTTGTCTAAGTTTGCCACCCGCGTTACGATCATTCATCGCCGTGAAGAGTTTCGCGCGAGTGCCATCATGCTTGAGCGAGCTAAAAAAGATGCAAAAATATCATTCCTCACTAATAAAGTTATAGAAGAGATAGTGGGGGATACGGCGGTCACTGGTGTGCGTATAAAAGACGCTAAATCTGGCGAGGTGTCCGTGTATCCGACACAGGGTGTGTTTTTGGCTATTGGCCATAAACCCAGCACCGCGTTTTTACAAGGATTGGTAGCGCTTGATTCGAAAGGGTATGTGCAGGTTACCAGAACGAAGACTTCTCTTGAGCCACAGACGGCCACGAGTGTAGCTGGATTATTTGCTGCAGGAGACTGTGTAGATCCTCGATATCGACAAGCCATCGTCGCTGCGGGTCAAGGGTGCATGGCTGCCATGGACGCCGAAAAATATTTGGAGAATGAGAAGTAACTATATATCATGGCACAAAAATTTTCAGCAGAAGTTACTCAGAAGGATCAACTCACAAAGAACGTTTACTTCGTCACGTTTAAGCTTCTCGATCCTACAGTGCTGACGTTTCGAGCGGGCCAATGCATGATGCTTATGTGTGGCGCTGGGGTTAACCGCACCATGTCTATAGCATCTGTACCGACACAAACCAACGAGATATCTATGGTGCACGATATAAGCCCCATGGGTCCTGGATCCAAGTGGACATTAGGCCTTCATGTGGGGGATAAGATAAATTTCGTGGCACCTACTGGTGTTTTTTTCTTTGATGAGATGTCGCCGCGGAAAAAAGTTTTTGTCGCAACTGGGACTGGGATCGCCCCATTTTATTCTATGATTAAAGATTATTTAGACAGAAAAGGCGATGCACAGATTGAGTTGTATTGGGGTCTTCGATTTGAGGAGGATAGATTCTGGAAAGAGTTGTTTGATGGGTTGTATGAAAGTTATCCAAACTTTGTCTGGCATCAAATTTTATCTCGTCCATCGCAAATGTGGAAAGGTCTCACTGGACACGTCACGGAACATGTAGTAAAAACAGACAAGGATCTTTCTGCTGATGAATATTATCTATGTGGGAATAAGCAAATGATCGAAGACGTGAGAGCGCAACTAGTAGCCCAAAACGTACCAAAAGACCAGATTAAATCAGAGCTATTTTACTAACCAAACTGCCTAGTTTGAACACATATTGTTTGTTCTATAAAGGAGGGGTATGATCGCACAAAATCCATTTGAAACTGCCATGAGCCAGTTGCAAAAAGCCGCAGAAGTGTTGGGAAAAAATAAAAAACTCAACGCGAAAAGTAAAAGAGAGCTTTTACAAAAATTAGAGATTCTGAAAAATCCACAACGCATTTTAAATGTCACCATCCCTGTCGTCATGGACGATGGAAGTCTAAAAGTTTTTCAAGGGTATCGTGTCCAACACAATAATGCTCGAGGTCCGTATAAAGGTGGGATACGCTATCACCCCAATGTGAGCATGGATGAGGTGAAGGCGCTTGCGTTTTGGATGGCTATGAAATGTGCGGTCGCAGACCTTCCATTGGGTGGGGGAAAAGGTGGGATTATCGTAGATCCAAAGTCTCTGTCTCAAAAAGAATTAGAGCGACTAAGTCGCGGGTATGCGAGAGCCATCGAAGACTGTATAGGTCCTGATAAAGACGTACCAGCGCCAGATGTGAACACTAATGGTGTGATCATGGGGTGGATGGTGGATGAGTTTACTAATCGCAAAGCAAAACGATATGGGTTGTCTGCCACAGAAAAGAAAAAGCTTCGTTCGACGTTTACCGGAAAACGCATCCAAGACGGTGGGAGCGAGGGGAGAGAAGAGGCGACTGGACTTGGGGGCTTATATGTATTGCAGTCTATATTGAGTAAGTTAAAGCTCAAAGGACAGCTGACCGTCGCAGTGCAAGGATTTGGAAATGTGGGATACAACATCGCCAAGTTTTTGGACGAGAACGGATTTAAAGTGGTAGCAGTATCGGACAGCAAAGGGGGCATCTACGTGCCAGAAGGGATAAATCCTGCACGTACGTTGGAGTGTAAACAAGAGCATGGGTATCTCGCTGGTTGCTACTGCACAGGGTCAGTCTGTGATTTGAAAAAAGGAAAACAAATCACCAACGATGCGCTTCTTGAGCTTCCGGTGGATATCATCGTGCCTTCTGCACTTGAGAATGTATTAACGAGTGCAAACGCAGGGAAAATAAAAGCAAAGGTGGTGCTTGAAATGGCAAATGGTCCAACCACTGCCGATGCTGATGCCGCATTGTATAAAAAGGGTATTCCTGTAATTCCTGATATTCTCAGTAATAGTGGGGGAGTATCTGTGTCCGCATTTGAGTGGGAACAGAATTTGAAGGGTCAGAGATGGACTAAGGCGCAGGTAAATGCCAAGCTCAAAAAGAAAATGGATCTGGCCGCAGCTGCTGTGTGGGATGCGTCAGTGAAGTATAAAACTGATTTGCGCACCGCAGCATTTGTGGTAGCACTCGGTCGCATACTTAGCGCCATGAAATAGGCGCCACTTGACACTATATAGCGGGATTGCCTACGATGGGTATATACATTCCTGCCTAATAGAGGAGTAAATTATGACTGAACAAAACGATCAACCAGTACAGCAAGAGGCGACTGAGGCAAAGGTTGAAAGCAAAATCGCTGATAGATTTGCCAGCGCTAGAGAAGCTGTGATGAAAGAATCTGCAGAGCTTAGTGAAATTTATCGATCTTTGACCAAGCCGAATGTAAAAGATGTGTATAGCGCATGGGTAAAAAACATGGATGTGGTGGCAAACACCTATTCATGGGGTAAAGACAAACCTGGGTTTAAGACAAACATGATGAAAATCATGAATCGAGCAGTGGGGGTTACAGCAGCTACAGTGACAGGGGTATCTGATATCGCTGTAAATACTCTTACTTGGCTTCCAAGAAAAGTGCCGTTCGTTAGGCACTTCATGCCTCATGATACGTTTAAAAAACATACCATTCGTATGGCTGAGGCAGCTCGACGTGAGGCTTTGGTAGCTCGAGGTGTGGCAAAGATTATAGACGTTCCCGGAGCGGTAATTGCGGGAGCGCTTAATCGATCAATGCTTGGTGTCGGACCTATGGGAATGCCAGAAACACGTGCTGGATGGCAGTATATGGGCAAGAAAATTTCGAATGTTACTGAGGCGATCTTACATCCAAAAGGAAAAGCCGTATAAATATATGGACGATCAAGTAAAAGCACTAGTCACTCGAATAGAATTGTCTTCTTTATCTGATAAAGAAAAAGAAGTTATCTATCAAGAGATTGCGACGAGTCTGCGCTCTGTCGTGTGGCCAGTTCTTATAAAATATGCGCCAAAAGAATCTCTCAATGATCTCGCACAGCATCCGAGTAAGATCACGGTCGAAACATTTAATGAGTTTATAGAAAAAACTGTGCATGATGGGCAGGCACTTCTTGAAATTGAAAAACTTATGACCAGTATGGTCGCTAAATTTAATGATATATTAACCCAAGAGGGTGTACCACTACTCGAAAGGAGTGATGATATGGAAACAAAATTGAAGGCACTTGTTGAGCGAATAGAAAAGAGTAAATTATCAGAGTCAGATCGCGCAGAATTGTATGCAACGATCTCAGAAGGACTTCAAGCCACCGTTTGGCCAATTCTTTTGAAATACATGCCAAAAGATCAGCTTGAGATGCTTGCTGCAGACAAGAGCAAGGTTACCGTAGAATCCTACGGTAAACTCATCGAAGACACCATCAAAGATGGAGAAGCATTGAAAGAAATTGATGGACTTATGAATGAAGTACTTACTGAAGTAGATAAAGCATTAGTGGAAGAAGGCGTTTAACAATTAGGAGTAAAATATTATGGTAGAAAATGGTGGACCAGTATTTGAAGGAGTAGGGAGACCAGAAGTTCAATCGAAGAATATTGTGGATCATATAAAAGATAGATGGAAGAAAAACGTTAATAAAAATTCACAAGATTTGTTAGAAAAAAGTTTAAAGAAGGCGGAATTTAAAGGATTAGGAAAGGCAGTTGAGCAGAAATACCTTGATGCATTTGATCGAGTAACCCAAGCGCTGGACGAAGGAAAATTACGCACCGTTGCTGAAAAATTACGCCCGATAGCTAAGTTAGAAGCGAAGCTTTTGCGTGTGAGTACTGCAGTTATAGATGTGACCGTCGCAGCGATACCTACAGTGGTGGGTCTTCGGTTTTACACTGCGGGCATTGGTGGGTTATCGTCAGAAGTTTCAGGCGGTAAAAAATATAGCGCTGCCCCAGTGTTAGGAGCTTTAGGGATCGGTGGAGCTGGTATGGCTCTGGGCACAGGAATTATGGATCTCTCACCTGCACGTCGGACTAGTATGTGGGTGATGGAGAAGGGTGGTAATTTAGGTGAGCGTGTGGCTAAATGGACAAATAAAATTCTTCATAAAGACTCAAAGCCTGAAGTGAAGACAGTGTAATAAAATTCTATGTCAGAATCAGGCGGACCAATATTTGAAGGAAGTGCAAATTTTACCCCACCAAAAAAGGGCATGGTGGAGAAGCTGAAGCAGAAAGCATCTGAAGTACACTTGTCTGAAAAAGCAGATAAAGTGCGTGTGCGCATCGCAGACCGATTAAAGCAAAATACTGGAATGATAGTTGAGAAAAAATGGATGGATGCATATCAGAAAACTGTCGATGCACTTGATTCTGGGAAGAGAAAGAAGGTATTAGAGAAATTGAAGCCCGTAGCTTGGTTGGTTTCAAAGTCTGCTAGATTAGGCGCAGCTATAAACGGAGTATTTTTATACGGTATCGCTGCTGGTGATATAGTAACTGGAGGGGCTGATCTTTTGACACCTAATAAACGAATAAAACAAGCACAAGATTTTGAACCGACCTTTCATAGTAATTTTTTAGATATGGATTTACCTCGACCAGAAAGTCAAATTGATGACATGGCAAAGCGAGCCAATTTTTCTAAGAAGCGTATGATGGGAGAAGGTGCAAAAGGGTTGGGTAAGGGTCTTGTGGAAGGATATCTTGCTAAAATTCGTATACATCATGTAGCAGCTGGCTGGATGGGGGATATAGCAGGTATCGGTGGAGAGAAAGTGGCGCAAATCTCCAATAAGATTTTTAGTGGAAAAGCTAAAGCAGAAATGCCAGCGCCACAAACTGCTACATAATATTAGTATTACGTATTCTTCATTGTTTGTTATACTCGTTTCATGGGTGAATCTTCTCAAATTCCACGTGTAGACTCTAATCCTAAGCAAAAAGGTTTATTAAAACAAATTCGTAAAGAAAAGCGACTTGAAGATCTTTTATCGGCTAATCCAGAGAAGACGCCTATCGGATTTGAAACAGAACGAATGTTTAAAAGAGTATTAAAGAATCTTCCAGAGGGTGCATCTACAAAGCTCGTCAAGTCTTGGGAAGGTAAAGCCAAATTAGGTGCTGCGGTAGCAGATCTGGTTCTAAATACTGGAAATTATGCGGTAAACGTTATTATATTTCGACAATTATTTAGACTCACGCATTTTAATATTAATAGGCCGATTCATGATGAGATACTTGGTGGTGAGAGAAGTAGGTTGTCGCTCATGCTCATTCGAGATGTGAAGAAACATAAACCATTGGTTTCTATGGACTTTCAGATCGATAAGCCTGAATTAATACCGTATATAGTTGGTGCGAAAATTTTATACAAATTACGAAGTGCACCAGTAAAGTTTGCGAGTGATCTTGCTGAAAACTTTGCGCGATCAGAAAAAGGCCAGACTTGGCTTTCGGGTATAGCAAAGAAAAAAGGATTTAGGACAGAGGAAATTGTTCATAAAATGACCACTGGAGATGCGCTGCGTGAGTTGGGGTCTAAACCTCAAGAGAAGCTTAGAGAAAATCAACAATATGTGGCATCAGCAAATGTGATAAACGATTAACCGAAGATAGATTTTTTTGCTACGCCTCTTTCCTCTGCTTCTTTGTTTGCTTTTCTTGCGGCAGCCTCTTTTGCTTTCATTTCGACGTAATCCGCTTTGGATGGGGGAGGAGTGCCTGATTGTTCAAAATAGGTCTTGTCTGGGTGGTGAGCGACCCAGTCTTCATATTCTGCGTCGAGTCTAGCATCTGCTGCTTTTTGTTTGGCTTGCGCTATCTTTTGTGCGCTTTCGGCGTGTTCTTTTTTTACTTTACTCACCGTCTCAACGGTTTTTCTGATTTCATCAGGATGTTCAGCTGCCCATTTGGCAGTTTCTGTGGCTGCTTTTCCTATGGCGTTTCCTACTTTTGCTGCGTGTTCTGCGGCTTTTCCTGAGTCAACATAATTATTTGTGCGAGCTTTCATCTTGCCAATTCCTTCAGCACCCGATGCTGCTAGATGCATGATGGTATGTGCTGGACCTGCTCCCATAAGCGGAAAGAGTGTTGCTAAGCCTGGAATAAGAGACGTGATTGTACCAACTCTTGCCGCGTAATCTCGCGATTTAATATATGCTGGGTCCAGAAGGGGATCAGGAAATGCGTCGTTACTTTCATATGTTATATTATTTTGTAATTTTAAATATAAAGAACGAAGTGGTGTTATATTTGGGTCATCTAGTTGATATACACCAAAGCCATCGCCTCGTGTTTTTTCGCCAAGTATATCAATAGCTTTTCTGCCAATTCTCGGATTGTTAAACCAATCTTGGGTTATTCCAATTCCAAGCCCTGCAAGTCCAGCGTCGATCACAGAAGCGGTGACACCAAGAGCCTTACCCCATTTTTTCCACTTCGTTCCAGTTTCCATGTAGGCTTTAGCACGATCCTCGTTATTAAAAGCTTTTAACACATTCTCATGTGCTTTAACGAAGTGGTCTTCTACACCCTTTGGTCCAACTCGCTCCCACCACTTGTTTAGAGAGTTTTTGAAGCCAGCAACGAGTTTAGAATCTTCTTTTTGAGGTACTTTGGATGCCTCAGGTTTGGCTGAGGCATAAAAAACTGGAGACGGAGCATTTTCGGTCATGATGAATAAATTATATACCATAAGGTACAATAGAGACTATGGATGCGGAAAAGCTCGTGGCACAACTACAAAAATCGAACGAGGCACAAAAGAAGCCGTTTCTTGGTAAAGAAATAGAGTTAAAAGGTGTTACGGTGCCGCTATCTCATGAAACCGCCACAATTTCCTCTCAAATCATGCAGGATGTCCTTGATGATAAAGATCCAAATCCAACCGATGTGTCTGCTGCGGCGCAGTCAATCGCCAAAGACTTGCAGGAAGAAGGGGTTAGTTTTACAGAAAAAGAAGTTGAAGGCGTTGCAAAAGATGCTGTCGAAAAGTTTGGTAAAGAGGCGAGGAAAGGAAGTAAGGAAACACCAGACTCGCTTCTTGAAGGAGCAGACCAGATCAGTGAAATTACGGTAAAAGAAGCAAAGAAAACGCTCGATGATGTGATGAAAACATATGGATTGTCCACAGGTAAATGGGGGACTATCGCAGGACTTCTCTCTGGGAATGAAATCACCGCAACCCTTTTAGGTGGTGCACAAGCGAGAGAAACATCTGATCCAAAAAGAGTAAATAAGCTTTTTCAAAAGTTGAATGTTGCATCCCGCATGCTCAAGCTTCATAAGACACCAGTTGCTGATATGCAGTCAGTAATCACTGGTCTGCCAGAGAAGAAAAAGAAAATTGCCTTGGGGCTTGCTGTGGAAGGATCATGGCCAGTATGGAGTTGGATGATACAAAAGCTTGGTGAGGGGCAAATAGCAAGAGTAGCACAGAATTTGTACTTTAAAGAACGAGGTAAATTGCAGGATATGGTAAACAATCGAGTAGCGACATCACTTATTACCCGAGATTTTTCTGTGTTTCATGATCAGTCAGCAGGTAAGATGCTTGAGGTGATAAATCGTGGAAAAGAAGCAACGGTAGATCTGGTTGCAACAACCTATTTTGATCTTATACCTATGTTGGCTCGCATAGGAAGCTACCCATTCGGGCAGGCGTTTTTAGGAAAATTTGAAGCACTCATGGCTGTGGCAAAGTTACCAATTCTAGGTGTAGTTGGTTTACGTGGAGCAAAGGAGCAACAGCTTCAGCATGCACAAGAATTGCAACTTTGGGACAAGATAAATACAGAGCTTGTTACCACATTGGGAAATCTGGAAACAATTCGTACCGCAGGACGTCCTGAAGATGAAGCAGCACTGCTCAAGCAAGCATTGGCTGATCGGGACTTTGTAGCTTCGGGGGGACTTCGAAAGAAAATGTCACGCGAAAGAACAATGGGTCGCGTATTTGATCTTATGGACGTCGGGATTCCGGGGGCGACACACATAAGCGATTTCTATAAGAAAATAAAATCTGGAATTTCCGTGCAGGAAGCAGCATTAACTGGATATTCCATTTATCAGAGAGCAAATTTTGCCAAAAGTGAGCAGATGATGGTTCGGCAGGCGTTTAATTCTGTGATGCAGCTTTATCACGAGCGAATAATCCCTGATATTCAAGACATACAGCGCATGGAAGAATTGCTTGGGCCATACGATGCACTGGATGTGCCAAATGGCATGAAAGAGCAGAGAAGGGTAGGGGTAGACACGTTGCCAACATACGATATTTCAATCAAAAATTTGGGATATAAAAACATACTCAATGAAGTGAGTATAGACATACCACAAGGGACATTTGTGGCGATCAAAGGGCCATCTGGCATAGGGAAGACGACGTTACTTCGAAATCTGGTTGGGTTATATGAACCAGATCGTGGGTCCATGACCGTAGGTGGTAAACCTATTGGGGAGATTAAAAAATATGGTGACCAATCGTTACTCTCTCATATGGGATATGCAGGACAATCTGCAGATTTACTTGAAGGGTGGACACTGCGAGAAAACTTACTGCTTGGAACGGCCAATGTGACAGAAGCTGCCACGGATACGATACTTTCTGATTTAGGTTTGGATCATCTAAAAGATCGCTTAGACACCAAGCTTAAACATTTTTCTGGGGGAGAGAAGCGACGAATCGGGATAGCTCGTGCACTTCTTAAAAATCCAAATATTTTAATTCTTGATGAGCCGACAGCGCATCTAGATGCCAAATCTACAGAGCAGGTCATGGACATTATCCAGCAATTGAGAAAAAAGCGACCAGAAATGACCGTTATAGCAATTACCCATGATCCGATATTTGAAAATATCGCAGAACGAGTGATCGATTTTGCAGAAGTAAATAAGAAGGTTATTCCCGAGGAAGAAGTAATGTTAAAAGATCATCAAGTGCTTGAGGCCATCGCAAGACCACAGAAATAACAGTTAACAAATTAATAGTTAACAATTAACTGAAGAATGCGTCATAGAACAATTTTAATATTGTTAATTGGTCATTTTGTTAATTTGTTATACTAAATGTATGGTTGAATCGGCAGAATTACCACAAGGGCAAGAGCCACCTAAACAGCCAATGAGATTGGAAGATAGACCTGAGTTTCAGGCGCTTGCCCCTGAGCAGCAGGAGAAGCTTCTAGCGCTTCGTGAGCGACTTATGGCAGAGGCCGCAAATCCAGAAAATGTCGTTTCTCGATCCATAAATGAAATGGGATTTTGGGAAGGATTGAAGCATACGGTGAAACCTCATATGGCAAGGCATAAAGAAATTATGTTTAAAGAACTTAAAGCTGGTGCATCTCTTGCGATAAGTTTAGTTCCAGTACTAGGTGAGGGGAAGGGAATAGGTACAGGATTGTTCGGAATTGCTACGAAAGATGGAAGCCTTATTACCAAAGCTACAAATATTGGAAATATAAAGT
>CAZXHY010000008.1:0-4907 GCA_964639945.1 uncultured Gammaproteobacteria bacterium | reverse complement strand
GTTTGAGCCTTTTGTAAGGATAGGTAACGCAGCTACAAAAGGTAAAGAAGCGTTTAATGCCGCGAAAGCTGTGCCTAAATCTGCTGATTTATTATGGAAATATGGGAAGACAAACGATAAGAATATTTTGGTACGAGGCGCTATGAGAACTGCTGATGTTCTTGATAGAGCAGGCGCTCACGTAAAAGATGCATTTCGACCAGCTGCGATCGCATTTGGTACAAAAGCAGCAGCGCAGGCGTCTTTGGGTGGAGATTACGCAGAAGCCGCACAGCAGGGAGCAGAGGCAATGGCAAAAAGACTAAAAGTGGATAAAATTTATCAAGTTACAAAAGGCAAAAGGGAAGCGGAAAGGGTGGCATATAACACCACAAAAGCTGCAGAAACTATAAAGCGTGGTATACAAAAAAGAGAATGGTACAGGCTAGATAAACATTGGAAGGCGATAGGCGTTGAAATGACTGCTAGACGGGCAAGAAAAGATGCCGCCAAAATTGGAAGCGCTGCGATTAAAATGGCGATAGAGCCTGGGTTTGCTGGTCGAAAAGTGAATGCTGCACAGAAAGCGGTAGAGACAGGATTAAAAAAGGCGTCTCCAGCAATCATCGAGGGTACTCGCTTCGGGCAATATAAAGCATTTTTTGAACGATGGCTCAATCTCACCCCAGATGTGCCGGTTTGGATTTCTACCACTACTGGTGTAGCAGAGTTTCTGGGGGCTCATGGCATAGATGCAATACCTGCAGTTATGCAGATGGGAATAAATAGATATCAACAACTTAAAGTAAGCAAGGATATGGCACTGGATGTGCTAGGGTACACAGCATCACGTGCTCTTGGAAAACTTGTAGAAAGAAAAAGGGCAGCAGGAGTATTTCGACCACCCGTGGAGGCGGTAGCGACAGCATGAACGAATTTACCAGTCAGCAATCAGCAGTCCTTACATTATTAGAAGAGAGCATATTGCTTTCTTATGATCAAAAACTCGAATTAGTGGATGCGTTTCCTTCTTTGTCAGAGGAGCAAATCGACGCGATTGGACAATTTTTGGCTACAGAGGAACAAATCCGTGAAGAGTATGGCGATGATATAAAGCTTGGGGTTGAAAAGGTGTTGAAAGAAATAACGAGTAACGACGAAGAAGAACGAAAACAAGTGTACGTTGGGGTAGGGAAGCCTTCATGATAACAGTTGACCAATTAACAAAGTGACAAATTGACTATTAGTGTTTTGTTAATTTGTGAATTGGTTAATTTGTTTATTGTCAGAATTATATGTCAGAAAGCGTCGCAAAAGATTTCAAAGGCAAAATGGATTGGGTATACGTGGGAAAAGCAGAAGCTCCAAAAGTTGTGGAGAAAAAGGCTGATACGCTGTGGAATGAATATATGAGGGGCGTACTAGATGTTTCTTTGCCAGTCGCAGTAGTCGAAAAAGCGGAAGCTGCGGCTACTCAGAGTGCTATGGCAGGAGCAACTGCAGAATTTATAGCAGGCGACGCGTTTCCAAAAGATACGAAAACAGTTCCTGATAAAGATGCGTTGTTAAAAAAATGGATGGAGTTAGATAAAAAATTTAGTACTCCAGACCAGCAAAATAGATTAGGCAAGCTTCTCACTGGGCTTGTGAGTATGGCAGGATCATTGGGGGTAAATATGGGGAGCGAGTATCTTGCTGACGCTCTCTATCGAGAGCGAACAAAAATACCCATTCCCAAATTTCCTATAGATATAAGTAAAGAAACAGGAAATCAAAGAATGCTTGATGCGGGATGGGAGTACTTGACCGATTTTGGGATCGAGAAGATTGCAGATAGGCAAGCACAAAATTTCGCAAATAGGGAAGATATTGGTTTTGTGTCGCCACTTTCACGACTTATTGGAAAAGTGGGTAATACCATTATGAACGCGACCCGCGATTTTGATAACCATGACACGGCAACGAAATGGAAACGGTCTGTGTTAAACCCCGGATTTATAGAAGGAGCCTTTCGTTTCGCAAGTGCATTGCCGCTTGCGGGAGGATTTATAAAAGAAGCATATGGATACGCCAATAAACAAATTATGCATGGAGAAGGTATTATTCCGCTCAGTGCAGATCTTACCTTTAATATGCTTTTTGCGAAAGTAATGTACCGATTGCAACACAGTAAGGCAGAAAAAACATGAACCATACAGTACAAACATTTATCATCGCTGTAAATTCTAGTCGAGTATTATCCCAAGAGCAAAAAGACTTGTTTTTAGAGGGAATAGAAGATTTTTCTGATGAGTATCGCGCACAAATCACTGATCTTTTGATGAAGTTCGATCGAAACTCTTTTGATCGCGAAATATATCTGCGAGAAAAATTATTTCAACAATATAAACAACTTGAAAAGAAATTGATGAGCGAGGGGGTAGAGGAATCCGAAAAGCTGAAGCTTCTGGATAAAGCCAAAAAGCAAATGGAAAGTTTTTTCCCACAGGGTCCGCATGCTTGACCCTGACACACTCGGCGCGGTACTCTGATATATAGTTATGCAAGCAAATGAGATGTTAAAACCACATTTTACTGATCGGATCAACAATCCGAATGTTCCTGCGCCTGAGGCCGGACCTAAGAAAGAAAAAAATTGGGCAGAAAAGTTAAAGATCTCCGTAGGAGATACGATAAGTGACATCGCGACGGCCAATAAAATGGCTCAGGATAAATTCGAGGGGGACAGTGCGCTTATGCAAATGGCAAAAGGTAGCATGACGACTCTCATTGGGGTGGGTCTAGAGAAGGCGCTTGATGGAACATGGAAAGAAGTATTGGATGGTAAACCTTTGCTTGAGCGACCCAAACTTGTGCTGAGTGAAGAGACTCGTAAGCAGTTGAAGGCATTAGAACAATCAAACACCCCTCTATATCATTTTATTACCCAAGCTAGTAAAGATCTTGCTACAGGTGTCATTTATAATGGTCTCGCATTCTTTTCGCGTCCGATGCTCAAATCAGCTGGGGGTGAACATATGCTTGCCTCCCTTGCAGCGAATGCATCGGAAGCGTTTCTGACTAAAGATTTGGGTGCGCCTCTTCGGACAAAAGCAGCGTTGGGTGCAAAAGAGCTACTCGTCAACGAAAGAGATCAAGTCCGAATCTCTATGGCAGAATCAACAAAGGCTTATACGCCAGAGAGTGCAGAAAAAGGCGTGGAGGCCTTCTTTAAGCTAGGTGAATTGAATCAAAAAATTGATGGATTTGTTATACCAGAAGATAAAAGATTGCCATGGCAAACAAATCTAAATAAGTTGTTGAACTACTCAAACCCCGCGACAAATCTTGGGTTAAGCATGATGATTGATGGAGTATCTACATTATTTAAGAACTTCAAAGAAGTGAAAAAGGTGCGTAAAGAAAAAGGTGGGCTGGCTGGTAAAAAGGTAGAAATGCCCAAAAAAGGTGGTTGGCAAGACAGAGGAGATCGTGGTGGATATAGAGGTGGTCATAGAGAAAAAAATAATTGGCAGGATAAAAAAGATAAAGTGTATTATGGGCAGTCTAATAATGCAGTAAGTCGAGAGGAGGAAGACCTTGCAAAAGCTATGTAAAAAAATACAGGCGACACGGCTATTTTCCGACGCTCAGAAGGTAGAGCTACTCGTTCTCCTTTGGGATGCCTCAGAGAGCGACAAAAAGAAGCTCGAGGCTGGAATAGACGCATTTGACGCTAAATACGCTGAAGCAGTGGCTACAGGCACCCAGAAGATTAAATCCGTCCTTGGGCACGCCCTCAAGGGTATGGACCCAGAGGAGAAAGCAGAAAACCAAGAAGCGCTGGATCAATTATCCCTCGGATTAGCATTTCTCAACTAAGCACGTTCTACTTGCTATAGGACTCTTTTTGTGCTATACTCGTTTCTCATGACAGCAGAAACACTACATAATTCAACTCCTATAGTAACCCCCTCACAAGAGAAGGCGAGAGCCTTATTTGTGAAAGAATATGCTAAACCAGAAGAAAGTCTCAAGAGAATTGGGGCAAATGCTGGAATCCTTGTAGCCGCAACTGGAGTAGACTTGGTAGAAAGTGCTATAGCAGAGAAGCTTATTGAAGTAATCTTTGATAAGAAAATAGAGGATATTAAACATAAACTTACACAAACAGTGCCAAATAAAGATGTACTTAGAAAACAACTCCTTGAAACAAAAGGCCTTAAAATGGGCGTAGGATTCGTTGAAGATTCTATGTCTGATGCTTTATATGCCGCTGGCATGAATGCATTGCTTCGCTCAAATACTGGATTGGATAAAGAATATGTTTCTGAAGCTTCATCATTTCTTTCAGAATGGGCAAATGTTATTACATTAGTGCGTAGAGATCCAACGGCAAAGCTTAAAGTTTGGCAGAAGTCAGAGAATTTAGTAAACCCAGTAAACGTAGAAGCGGGTGTCCGTATTTTGAAAGAGCTCCCACTCGTTGGGGGAGCGGTGTCTTGGGCACATGATAAGTTAAATCATGCGTTGCACAAATCTACAACCTTTAAAACAACCAACACAGTGGCTGCGAAATTCATCACTGGATATCATATACAGAAAAACATGATGGGAGCGTAAAAACTCGATCTGTTATAGGCTCGAGGGTCGTGCTATACTCCCTCGAAAGCGAAAGAAATCTATATATTATGAATCCAGAATCACCCAAATTCGAAGCTAAAACAATCAAAACCTTCAGTATTCCAGATGGTGCGAAGATGCTCGTATTTGAACAAACATTCTTCAATGAGGAACCCACTGTAGCCGCAAAAGAAAGTGTTCCTGAAGTAGAAATTCCCGTCGTTCCTTCGATAAGTTCTCCAGAAACAACGACAAAGCCACCAGAATATACAGAGTCTCAATTATTTTGGCAAAAAATGTTTGATAACGGAGATCAGCCTCTATAT
>CAZXHY010000007.1:0-42746 GCA_964639945.1 uncultured Gammaproteobacteria bacterium | reverse complement strand
ATATTGAAAATATTATATTCTGCCTTGCCCGACCACGCTATGACTATTTTTGGTCGTCGATCTATTATTGATGATAAAAAAAACTAAGATGAAGCTTCGATATATTAGAGAAAAATGCACCTCATCGATGCGATGGTGAAGTTAACACCCATATCTGCACATGAATTTTTTTATCGTATCCCTATCACAAATGAGGCATCGAGGGTTTTTAGCTCAATCTATAATCATATAGGGCAAAAGGTGGCGTCCGCAGGAGCGGGACATCCATACTTGTAAACCCTTGTGGTGGCGTCGCCAAGAGTGACGCCTGATAAGAGTGGGATTGGAACAGAGTGTGGCGTCGCGAGTACGCGACATCCACAGCAGTACGCCTTGCGCGTCTACGCGCAACGGCTACTGTCTGTGGAGATGCCGAGTAATGAGCTCGGGTCCGAAAGAACAAATCAAAAACTTCTACAAGCGTAGTCCGTTTAATTCTGTACACAAGATAAAAACGGACAAATTCTTGTATACAGTGTTGATCGAAATTGTGCTCCAGTTCCCGCCGATCAACGGAAACCTGACGCCTCGGCTGTTTTTACATCTTGTACGTTTCACCGAGAAGAAAACAGTACAAAATGGTCAACTCCTTACGCAAAAAGCATTGCTGCTTGTGCTTGTGGAGCGACAGCACCTGTCAGAGCTGCGAGTTCAGCTTTCGCGTCGTCGAGCATCTTTCGAAGTGCTTGTTTAGATGTATTAGCATCTAGATTTTTGATAATTGTTTTACGACCACTTATCAAGGTCGGCTTGCTGTTTTTAACGTGCATCCTCCGTCGAATCAATCATCCCCAATTACTTTATTTTTCCTCTAAACCCTCTTTCCAAATCTCGAATTTCCGCTTCTTTCCTCATTTTATCCCGTTTTTCGTATTGTTTCTTCCCACGAGCGAGCCCGACTTCGAGCTTGATGTGAGAGCCTTTATTATACCAAGACAGTGGTATGAGGGTCAAATTGGCCCCGTCTATCTTGCTGCGCAAGCTTATGAGCTCTTTTTTGTGCAAAAGGAGCCGTCTCGTACGCTTGGGATCGTATTTTTCGGGTCTGGCATAGAGATACGGAAATATCTGCGCATTTACCAGAAACGCTCCTCCCCCGATCAGCTTCACAAACGAGCCCTCGAGCTTGGCGTGTCCCTCTCGCAGGGACTTCACCTCGAGGCCCAATAACTCCACTCCGGCCTCATATCGGTCCAGAATTTGATAATCAAAAGTGGCTTTGTGGTTAACGATTTTCATACTATATACTCCTACTCCAGTCCTATAGTATATATCTTTCCAGACGAAAGCAGAAGAATCCGCTTTGATTTCTCAGAAACAACAAACCCTGTAGGGGCAAACGCACTCTCCCATACATATTGAGCGATGTATGCACCATCTTTGTCTAGCGTCACAACCCTCGAGTTGTCGGTATCCATTACGTAGACGTTTTTGGACTCATCAGTGGTAAATATATGAAGATTTTTCCCTAACGCTGGGTCAACTCCCTGTGGGGTGATCGAGTTTTCTTTTCCCCCAGAGAAACGAGAAAGCTCGCCCTTTGTGGACCCAAGCCACACAGATCCATCTATAATCATGTTGGTCGCTGCAGTTATATCTGGGAAAAAATCAGGATTTAGATATTCTCGAAGCTCACTAAACCCTTTTTCTGTCGCCACATATTTCCAAATTCTATTTTTCCCAATATCGAGAAGGTAGAGGTTTCCGCCAAACGCCACCATACCAGTTATTCGTGTCCATTCAGGAGCTGCCAAAATAACGTTTGGTGTCGTTTTTTGATCAAGCAGTCGTATAGCAGAAATGCCTTTGGGTGTATGTACATATATTTTGTCCGCATATGATGCTATGTGTAGCGCGCCACTGAGTGCCTCCCCTCCCCCTACTATCGCACCACGCTTTGTCTTCACGTCTACGGTATACACTGTTTTTCCTGCGACATCGAGCAGTCCTAATGAATCTTCAAACAGAGAAATTTCGTTGGCAAATGCTCCAGATTTCAAAAGTGCCACATCAAAAAACAACTCGGGCCTCACTTGTGTGATACGCATGGCACGAGTCAGGTTTTCACTAACTTGCTCGTAGAGCTCTCGAGCTTTTTGGGCGTCACTTGATCGAGATTTTTTGGAAACGATAGGGGCCAGCAGCTCCTTGGCTTGTGTCAACCTCTCTCGCCCCTTTATAGGATTGAGGTCTGCAAGCGCCAGCCCTTCATCAAATGCATGTTGTGCCTCCGCCAACACATCCTGAGTTTTTTTGCTTGAAAAGCTTGTGGATCGATGGGTGATACCAAACACAATACTGATCACAAACAATCCAATAACGAGAGCGGTTATAATTTTTTTGGGTGGAATATCCTTAAGGTTGGCTTTATACGCAGTCCATGTTCGCCGTAACAATACGCGCTGTCTGGGGCTAGTCACACTACGCAAGAGTGGCTTGGCACCTCGCACAAAGGAACGAAGGCTTGTTTGGGACACTTTCGGACTCTCTCGTACGACGTCTTCTACGGTGGGAGCCACAGATTCCACCTCAAATAGCGCTTCTGCATGATAAATAAATGCCGCTCCCCCTTCTCCTCCCTGTCGCTCGTGCAGAAGTATCGTCAGTTTTTCCGCAACTTCTTGTGGTGAAAGATGATCAAATACACCAAGTATGTCATCGCGGGAAAGTGTTTTGGTAAATCCAGCCGATGCAGCAATCACCGTGTCGTTTTGCTGCACCTGACCCGAAAGTGCTCCCGCTTGCTCCATAAGCACCGCAAGCTTATTTCCGCGTTTCAAACATACCTGACCACTTCCGCGACAAACCAAGTACAACACCGTACCCACAGGGACAAACAGTATCAAACTTATTACATCCTCGGTTATTACATCATCTGCGATAAGTTCCAGTGCCGATAGAGAAACCGGCGGATCACTAAGGTGACGTGTGAGCTTCGTCAGAATCTCGACACCTTTTTGGCGAGCTATATTGTCGGGAGTAAATACTTCGATCACTCCATACGCATGTGGTGTTTGCAACACCTGACCCCAACGCGTCTCGCTGGTTTGTCCGACTACCGATGCTACAGTAGGATGAATCTTCATACATGCCTCAAAGATTATAGTATCACGAACGACAGGTACAGAACCCGCACCGAAGAAGAAATACTAGAGAAGAAAAAGTGCAAGCGGAAACACGGCAATCGAAGCAAAAAGATGCAACACACACACCAATCGCAACACTGGCTCAAATGATTCTTCGAGCACGTGCGCCATAAGTTGCTCCTGACGGACGATCACAAATGCAAACACGATATACAACCCTAACCCAAACAAAGAAAGTGATTTTAGGATAATAAAAAAGAAATCAGTTATTTCAGGAGTCATCGTTTGCTCCTTTCCTCAATCAATTTACTGATTGTCTCCACAACTTTTCCGGGTTTAGGCACCGCGCTAAACTCTAAATTTGGTACCTCGCCTGCGGTTTCTATGGTCACATCTCCAAAGTCAAAAAATGCTGCAAGTATTCCCCCACTACGAAACCCTATGTCTTGTATGCGATCTATTCGCGCTTCAGAAAATTCTTTGTATAAAAGATGGATAAAATCTATATCTACGATGCGCTGATCCGTCACTATATAAATATTGAAAAACCATCGCAAAAAACTCATAAGCGCGACACCAAACGTAACGACATACCAAAACGCTGTCCCCACCACCACATAACCCGCAGGGAGTGTAAAAGGCAATGGTAAAAAATGGCCAAACAACGGCAAAAGCACTATCGGAGCAAGAGCAAGCAGCACCACAAGCGCAAATGGTCCAACCAACGTAATCAGGTGCTGTCGCAAAAATAATTTCACTTGCTCTTCTTCTTCTTGAGTTTCAAATCGTATCCCGTCAGGTGCGACAGCAAAACTAGTAAGCGGTGTCATAATCGTGTGATGCTCTGAAGAAGTAGACATAGACCGCAACCGATCTCTGGGGTTTGATGCAGAAGGTGATGAAAATACTGTTGGCATCAAGGTGTATTGTACACTACCGAGCTATTTTTTCTCAATGTTAAACAATGGACCAACGATTTGGATGTTTGCGGGAGCGCGTAGATTGAAAAAGTCTTTAAACTCAGAGCCTTCAAATGACACTGATCCGGCATCTCCAGAAACAGTGATTTGCGTCGTACGACCGATGCCAAAATCTACTCCACTTACCGACACCGAAGATACAGAGCTAAACGGTGTCCCTCCTCGCGCACGAAGCTCATCTTTCACCTTATCGCGACTCCACGTATCAGTCCCTGCTGGATTTGGCTTATCCGGCTGATACAAATGCTCACGGGTCCCAGAATCTTTACGGGCTAATTGCACGACATTTACAATATCTGCGACTTCATCAGATTTAAGCCATGCACTCTTCCCATACTGTGTTCGAAACCCTTGTGCAGCATAAAAACACGGAGATGAACGGTCATACGCTTTGTTTTGCAAATCAGAAAAGCTATTTATATCGCCATTTGCGTCTCGCGTTCGTTTCGTCCACGGACGACTTGACCATCCCACGTCGCTAGATGTGTATGTATACCCTCCATCAGTAGAAGAAAACCACGCAGTTACAGGAGTACCGCCACTGGTCATTACCCACCCTCGCGTCGCATCTACTGCTTGTGCCCATGCTCCAGTTTTTGCTTCAGATTTAAACACCTGACAACTTTGCGTCGTACAGATAGATTTAGCGCCATTGTTGGTATACGACAATGCGTACGATCTGGCTGCGACTGCCTGCGCCTTTAGCGCCTCTATAGGCCAACTTTCTGGTATTTCATATATATGCTTCACATAATCTTCGATGCTATATGATCCATGACCGTCTACTTGTATGTTTATGCCTGTGTTGTAGTCTTTTTTGAGCTCTATATTGTCAAAATATGCTCGCAATATGTCTTCAGCGCTCTGTCCTGCTTGCGCGCGCCCCAGAGCACCATACTGATTCATGCCCACGCGATGCGGGATGCCATAGGTGAAAAATGCAAACGCAGGAGAGAATCCAGGGTCCAGTTTCCTATCATCAGTGCAATACAGCGGTCCTGCTCCCAAACTCGTCGGCAAATTCAGGCCAGAAAGTTTGGCCGCCAAAAACGATTGCTGTTTGGCCGAAAGCGACGCGATGATACTGGAAAGCTTCGATTGGTATGCGTTTGCTTCAGCTACAAGCTTACGCACCGACACTGCCCGAGCGTCTGTTTCATCTTTTAGTGCAGCCAAGCTTTTCTTTTGTGCCTCAAGCGTCGATTTACGCGATTCCAAATCGCGCACAGATACAGCAGTTTGTGCAATAGCTTTTTTATCTTCATTTATTACGACTTGCTGATAGGTAAACAGTCGCAAAATAGACCCTACATTGGTAGACGTGAGAAACGGCAAAAGAGGATTATATGATACCGTCCTCCTGTATAACGCAGAAGCCCGACGTGATACAAGAACCAGCAAATTTCCCAACTCTTTTTCCCCTACCGCAATAGCCGCTGCTTGTTTGGCCACATCTACTTCTATAGATTTAATTTTGTTTTGAAATGCGAGAATATCCGCTTCCATTTTCTTGAGGGTAAACGCATGAGGTTGCACTGCTTTATTTATCGAGTCCCATTCTTTTTGGCACACCGCCATTTTGCGCTGGCAGTCATCTATGTCGCCGCACGTGGGATCACACGCTTGGGCAAAAATAGTAGTAACACCCAAAAAAAGCGAGGCGACAACGACAAATCCGAAACGTATCCAAGGGGTAAATTTCATCGGTCTTCGTATTGTATCAAACTGCGCAAGTTGTGCGCGAAATTTTGGGCTCGCTTTCCTTATCTTTCCAAATTTGCTACACTTTAGGGGTATGAAACGGGCGATTCTACCGCTTTTTGTGCTTATTTTCGCTATATTTGCCACAATCCTCTTCCCAAAATTATCCGGGGATATAGTATACGCTGCAATTTCACCAGTTGGCGTGAGTGCTTGCGGATTTATTCAAGGAACAGAAAAGGGGTTATGTGAGTCATGCTTTACGGGCGGTGGTGCATGGACCGCCATAGGATGTTTGGGTGGAGATTCCCCATCTGACTTTATCTCATCGTTTATCAAAATCGGCACTGGTATTGGTGGCGGTATCGCATTTTTGCTTATACTATTTTCTGGATTTCAGACCATGATGAGTGCGGGAAACCCAGAAAAACTTCATGAAGCCAAAGAGCTCATGAGCGCTGCCATCTCTGGACTTCTTTTAATCGTATTTTCTGTATTCTTGCTCAGACTCATCGGCGTCGATATTTTGGGGGGACTAACAGGATTTAGTAACGGAGGTACACCATGAAACTTCTTGCGCAATCTGTTGATATCGGCGGTTATTCAATAGAGGGTCCAGCTCAAAATGGCGGCGCTTTTAATTTGGGGAGTGCTAAAATTGGTGAAATCGTCGGAGCATCTCTAGACTATGTTTTTGCATTTGCAGGCGTCGGACTTCTCCTTATGATCATAGCGAGCGGATTTGCCATGATGACCTCGGCAGGCGATCCCAAAAAACTCGAACAAGGAAAACACAGGCTCACCAACGCTATCATCGGATTCTTGCTCGTCTTTGCCGCATTTTGGATTGTGCAACTAGTCGGCACTATGTTTGGCTGGGAAAGTATCGGTACAATTTTTGGAAGTTAACTATTTTCCAAATCTTCGCTTGCGCAACCCAAATTCTGCTATCGCTTCATCTAATCTTCCCTCCGTAAACTCTGGCATAAACCACGTCGGAAAATAGAGCTCGCTATAGACACTCTGCCACGGCAAAAACCCACTTAAGCGCTGTTCCCCACTCGTTCGAATAATTAAATCTGGATCTGGAATTCCTTTTGTATCCAATGCGTTTGAAAACTCTTCTGCCGATACCGTTTTTGCATCTGGAAGCTCGCGCATCGCTCGAAGCATCTCATCGCGACCTCCGTAATTGAGCGCAAACACTGCAGTAATTTTTTGATTATCTTTTGTCTGCTCAATCACCTTGTGCAGTGAATCTTGTATGTCGCCAGAAAATTTCGAAAGATCTCCTATGGTGCGTATACGCACTCCTTTTTCGTGAAGCCTCGCCCACCGCTTACTAATCACGTGTTTAAATATTCGCATAATCCCCTCTACTTCAGCTCTGTCCCTGTTCCAATTTTCTGTAGAAAAAGCCCAAAATGTAATATATTTGACGCCGCGCTTTGCCGCGTGTTCTACCAACGGCTCCAATATTTCATCTGCTACTTTTTGGTGTCCCGCAAGCACGGGTAACCCGTGTTCTTTGGCCCAACGGCGATTACCATCCATGATGATGGCTATGTGTGCTGGAATAAGCTGTGCATCTGCCATAGTTTAAAATAAATGCTTATCTATGAGACTGGCGCCACGCGTTGCTTTATTGTAAATAATCTTTTCTACACCTGTAAGAGTGGCGAGTCTTTGCATTACCTCGTGCTCTCGACTTGCTTCATATATCACATGAACGTTTGGTCCCGCATCTATCGTAAAGTATACGGGCAAGCCGTTACTTCTCCAAATTTTTATTGCATCCATGATAGAAATTGTGGTTTGATTCCAGTACATACATGGAGGAATTTGTGATTGCATCACTGCGTGCATATCCAAACAATCCTCTTCCATCACCTCACCTAATAGAGAAAAATTTTTATCTTTTAACGCCCGCGTGCAACGCTTGATTCTTTCGGGTATCGCAGCTATGCGTCGTGCAAGAAGCGGACTTGTACCAACTGTCTCCATGCCATCTGACGTAGAAATTTTTTTCATCGTTGAGTCTACGATGACAAGCGCGTCGCAAAGTTCCCAATGTGTCGCGGGATGCAGTGAGTACGCAAAAGAATCATTCGTCGCATCTCCCTTTTTCCACAAAACAAAACCATCAGGAATACTTCTGCATGCACTTCCAGATCCGAGACGCGCCACAATGGTCAGATCTTTTTCGGAAAGTATTTTCTCTGCCGCAGCAAACCCAGCAAGGGTGAGCGCAGCAAACCCAGACGCAGAAGCGGCAGATCCCGCTCCTTTTGGAAAAGAATTTGCTGTCACAACTTGTGCATACATCGTAAGCCCAGACACTTCTCTGACCCGATCTAGTCCCGAGACAACTCGTGCAATTTCTTTTTCTGAAAACGCACCATTCAAAAGCTCCACTTTATCAGCAGATAAACGAGAAGAAAACTCTACAGATGTAGTGGTATAGGCGCCACTTAAGTTCATAGAAATAGAATCGTTTAGAGGAAGTCTCAACACGCTGTCCGCTTTTCCCCAATATTTTATAAATGCTATGTTTGCTGGAGCTATCGCTGTTGCTTTCATGCCTCTACCCTCACTCCCGAAGCGTTACCTGTTATGTGGATAACTTGTCCACCAACACTTGCTAATGCGTCTTCTATGGCTTTCCTTTTGTCCTTGGGCACCATCGCAATCATGCAGTCCCCTCCTCCAGCGCCCGAAAGTTTAGCTCCGTATGCCCCAGCGCTTTTGGCAGCACTTATCATCGCCTCAAGCTTTTCTGAGCTTACCCCTATATCTCGTAAATATTCCTGATTAAATTCCATAAGCTTCCCCACTCTACCCCAATCCCCTTCTATAATCTTTCCTTTGGCGTCGTCGGTGAGTTTGGCTATCGCTTCAAATATTTTCGTCACTGGCGCGGGCTGCGCATCCATTTTTTCTTTCACAGAATGCATCAGGCTTATGGTGTCTGCTTTTACCCCAGTGTAACCAACGACAATTGGCATATCTGACACCACCAATGGCTCTATAACCTTTCCACCATTTTTAAAATATATTGTCCCACCATATATTGCTGCGGCCACATCAAACCCAGATCCCTTACCCTGAACATCGAGCACAGTTTTATATGCAAGCGCAAACAGTTGATCATTGGATAATTTTTTCCCAAATAATTGCGAAAGGGCTTTTATGACACACACCACTGATGCTGCAGAAGATCCAAATCCAAATAACGAAGAAAACTCTGAAGAAGTCGTCAGAGACACACCTCCAGTAAACGAAAATTTTTCCAAATAATTTTTTACTGCCACCTCCACAAATCGTGCACCCTGTGGTATCTCACCCGTCCCAAGACTCGTTATCGATTTTTGATAATTTGCCACTTCTACATCAGGCGCGTTTATGACACACAGGGGTTTGTCGAGTTTTGATGCAGTCACCTGCATCCTTTGACTTACCGCGGTCACGATACATGGGTGACCATATACCACTGCATGCTCGCCGAGTAACATAAGTTTTCCGGGAGCCGATACTGTTACTGAGCTCATGCTATCACCTGCACTTTTGTAACCCCCTCGCCACCCAACACCACTTGAAATGCAGGGAGCGCATATTTTTTTGCCAAATCAAGCATTTTTTGCGGATTCTTGTGCATAGCGATCACGACACCAGACCCAGTCTGGATTCCCCCTGCGCCACTTATTTTTGCGGCTCCTCCAACTGCTTCTATGTCAGCGATTAGTTTTTTTGCTTGCACAGACACTACTCCCAAGTGTTCTAGAAGCCGTTCATTTTGTTTCATCGCTTCAAAAAAATCCTGCTCGTTTTCATCGTGGATTGCCTGCGTCATTGATTTGGTCACCTGCTCCACAGCATCGAGAGTTACCATAAACGCGTTCACATCTTTTTCCTTTACTCTAGCAACAGCACCAACTAGTTCCCCAGTAGATTCCGATCTTCCAGTATTGATAAGCACAAATGGCGCGAAGGTTTTTGGAATTTTAAACGGCAGTAGCCAAAAAGTTTTGAGGAAATCTAACTCTTTGCGATACCACAATATGCCCCCGTGCGTGACGATGGCAGGATCGCTTCCTGAGGGGTTTCCGTGTATAAATTTCTCTGCCTGATATGCCAACTCGTTTATTCGCTGAGCGTCCCACGGCTTATCAAAAAATGTCACACAAGCGCCGAGCAATGCTACAGCCAACGCCGCAGAAGAACCCATACCAGCTCCTTCTGGAACACTTGAGGAGATAAAAATTGCAAGATCATCTGGAACGCTCGTGCCGTATCGACCCTCAAAAACCTTCAAGATTTCATCTATGAATGTATCAGATTTTCGAAGCGTGCCACTACGTCGACTTGTATCGCTCGCCCCACTCTCAAGGGTCACTGTTGTTCGAAGCGATGTGGAGACAACAACCGCTGGATTTCCGTATACCACCGCATGCTCTCCAGAGAGATGGAGTTTCCCCGGAGCTGATACAGTAACTTTTTGCATAAAAATTATTGCTCGATTCGCTTCACCTTTATGCCATACGGAATCACGCCGTCATTATCTGGACGGGTCACCCGCCGTATGATCGTTTGCACGCGAGCTCCTGCCACAACTGACGTTATATCTACATCAACAAGCTGTGCTTCAATGCGCCCGCCGCCATCAAGATCAACCAACGCAACTACATAGGGAGCTTGATCCATAAAATCAGCAGGGGGAACACGAACAACAGTCCATGATAGTATGGACCCACACTTACCCAGCATGCTCGAAACATTTTTTTGATTACGCCAAACTTTTACTGGACTGATCATATTTTTTTGCTCCCACCAAACTATTTCTTCAATATATGAACTACCGCTGTTGCCCCACTTCCTCCTACGTTGTGTGCAAGTCCAATAGTGGCGCTTGCTACTTGTCTCGATCCAGCGTTACCGCGAAGCTGCTCTACCAGTTCAACTACTTGCTTTACCCCAGTAGCCCCGACAGGATGACCACACCCTTTGAGACCTCCCGAGGGGTTCACGATGACTCGCCCACCTTTTTCAAGTGTCGTTTCGCCAGCAGCCACGGCCACTGCTGCATTTCCTTTTGGAAAAAATCCAAGGTCTTCCATAGCCAAAATTTCAGCAATGGTAAAACAATCATGCACCTCGGCGACATCTATTTGTTGGGCGGTAACCTCAGCTTGCTTATACGCTTTTTGCGAGGCAACACGCGTGGCAGTAAGCTCAATGAGACTCGCTCTTCGTGCAAGGCCTAGTGTATCGGTCGCCACCACCGATGCTGCAACTTGTATACTTTGGGGATATTTTTTTGTGGTAAGTACTACCGCTGCCGCTCCATCAGAAATCGGCGAGCAATCCAAAAGCTTCAGTGGATCTGCCACTTTTGAACTTTTCATCACTTGTTCAACGGTCAGAAGAGAGTGAAACTGTGCATTCGGATTGAGACTTGCATGAAAATGATTTTTTACGGCGACTGCAGCCATCTGTTCTTCTGTCGTACCGAACTCTTTCATGTGCATACGAGCAAGCATTGCATATAACCCAGGAAATGTTGCGCCAGCCGAACGCTCTTCTTCACTCCCTGCGCCCATAAGCGCTGTGGCTACATCTTCTGGTTTATGATCGGTCATCTTTTCTACCCCCAAAACGACAACTGTTTCGTACTGGCCAGCCAACAAGCTATTTACCGCATTGTGAAGAGCCAGTCCCCCCGAGGCACATGCGCCCTCTATCTTAAATGCAGGAACAGAAAGTCCCAGCTCTTCCGCAAAAAACGCACCCAGATGTTCTTGACCTCCCAACATTCCCGAAAGCATATTGCCGACAAATAATCCTTGTACGCTAGACGCTGTCAGATTTGCATCTTTAAGCGCTCCAAACACCGCTTCACGCGCTAGCGTTCGTGGAGCAGTCCCCCACAATTCTCCGAATTTCGTCGTAGCTACTCCCGTAACAAATATATTCATAATTAAAGTTTGTGTGTTTGTTTCAAAAACTGCACATAGTTTATAGATGATTTTTCTGCGATATGATGCGCGACTGTCTGAGATTTTTCTTTCTTTTGTTTTTGCATGGCCGTCAATGCCTCTGTCGTTTCCCAAACAAATGCGTCGCTCCCTGCTCCTGACCCATACGAAACCATAAATATTTTCTGGTGCGGCTTTGCGATATCTAGTACTGCAGACAGGCCCAGAAGCGTTGTGGCCGAATACGAATTACCAATCTGATCTACAACAAGCGACCCAGATAATTGTTCACGAGTAAATCCAAGACGCTTGGCTGCTTCTCTTGGAAACTTTCCGTTTGGCATATGAAACACACAGTAATCAAAGTCTTTGGGGGAAAGCTTAGTCATCTCAAGCATCCGATTAGCAGCTCCCAAAACATGGGCAAAATATGCTGGCTCTCCCGTAAATCTTCCAGCGTGTGATGGGTATCGCATCCCATCTCGTCGCCAAAAATCTGGCGTATCGGAAGAATAAGAAGTGTCACCCAAAAGTTTTGCCACAATATTTTCGCGACTCAAAACAAATGCGGCGCCACCAGCGGCCGCTGTGTATTCTAAAAAATCATGAGGCTTTCCTTGTGCGGTATCGGCCCCAACGATTAATCCATTTTGTGCGTGCCCTGCCGCCACTAGTCCTGCAACAGCCTGAATTCCAGCGGTTGCTGCTTTACAGGCAAATTCTAAATCTGCTGCCAAATACGTATGTCCTACCCCAAGAAGTTCACCAACTATAGTGGAGGTTGGATTTACGGCGTATGGGTGACTCTCACTTCCGACAAATAACACATCGAGGTCAGAAGGTTTGCCACTAAACACAGAGAGACATTCTTGCGCAGCTTCAAGGGCTATCGTTACCGCGTCTTCGTCTGATGCGGGAACCGATTTTTCTGTAAGCCCTAGTGATGCCGCTACCTCACTTCCATCTTTACTCCACGCTTCTGCTATGTCTTTTATCGACAATCGAAACCGAGGAACATAGGTGCCATAAGCGGATATACCGATCATTTGACACCTCCCCTGGCAAGTTTTTGGTGTGCCGCGCCGAGTGATCCCGAACTTAGTGACGCAAGAAGCGATAATTCTCCAGCAAGCACAGCACTTCCTACAATCATTGCTAATTTTTCTGCGTTTTTCCCGTCATTTCCTCCTACGATTCCCAAAATCGAAAGCGCTTCTTTTTGCGTGGCAAGACCAGTTCCGCCGCCCACTGTCCCCACCATAAGATCTGGTAAATATACGCTGATATACAAATCGCCCGCTGGCAATACTTCGGCAGTTGTAATCCCCAAACACCCCTCGCTAACGTGCGCCAAATCCTGTCCCATGGCCAAAAACAGTGCGGCAACAATATTTGCGTAGTGTGCGTTGAATGCCATGGAACCAGATAGAGCACTCCCGATCATGCATTTACCTAGCCAGACGTCATAGAGAGATTGTGCAGAGGTTTTGAGTGTTTTTTCAAGAACCTGGGCCCCTATCACACACTCTGCTCGCACTTCCCACCCTCGACCACGAATGACATTGAGCCATGCTGGTTTTTTGTCTATGTCATAATTTCCAGCCACACTTAAAAGCTTGCTATCGGTGTTTTTTGCGATATATGTTGCTATTGCATCTGAGGCAATCGTTGCCATATTCATCCCCATAGCGTCTTGCGTGTTATATCCGACCCGCACAAACGCATATCGCCCAACCGTTTTCACGGTTACATCTATTACTGACGTATGTGTGGATAACTTATGCACAATTTCGTTGAGTTCGATCTTATGGTTGTATACAAAATCTGCAAGTCGCACGCCGTGGGCAATATCGCGTATGGTAAAAACAAGACCGCGTGTTGTGCCCACGCGATATGCTCCGGCATTTACGCCCCCAGATTCGGTAAGCGCTTTTGCCCCACGGCTTACTGATGCGACTAACGCTCCTTCGGTTGTCGCAAGCGGAACAAAAAACTCACCAACATCTTTTATAATCAAAGGTCCTGCTATTCCCATGGGCACTTGAGCCACCCCTATCATGTTTTCACAATTCCGAGATGAGGCAACTTCCTCGCTGAGATTAAAATGTCCAATAGCGCCAAGGTTCACCCCAAGCGCTTGCTCAACTGCAACGCGTCGGTCTTTTACTGATTTGTGTTGACGAATATTTATGGCATTCATATGAAAGGAACGGTAAAGATGCCCAATGTATACATAAATCGGCTATAAAACCCAACAACAATCAAAGACAACACTGCTACCACAATAATCTTTCCCAAATCCAGCCTCATCCCAAATCGCAAGGTTAGATACGCAAGGGTCAGCTTCCACCAAAATAGCATCGCACTAAACAACAAAAACACGATGCTAAAGGAAACTCCAAGTAGACTCGTCGTCCGAGGCGGAGGCAATACAACATAAAGAAGCGAGGTCGCCAAAAACCATGTAACTGTGGGGATAAGCGTATATGCCCAACCTAAAGCAAGACGCGACACCTTTCCGACTCCCCCAACGATGGTTCCAATGATCCACAACGCAACTACCGTTACCAAAAACCCGAGGAGCGCTGCACTATAGAGCAAAACAAACTGACGAGTGAGCAAAAACGGTCGAAATGCCGCTGTTTTGACAAGGCTTGCTAAAGCAAAATACGCAGCCAAAACCAAGCCAATATATACAAGCTCCCACAAAGAACCATGATCTATGATGCGTCGATATGCTTCATAAGGACGCGTGGTAATACCTATAACGTTTCGCCCAAAAGAAATACCCGAATCAAGAAGTCCATGAACCTTATCCATATGGATATAGTCGTAAACAAGCGCTAAAACCCGCGCAAGCAACCTAAAACCCTTTTTGAAGAAGCGAGGCCACGAGTGTAATAGTGGAACCAACAAGCATATAAACCCCAAAGACGACAATCACGCTCATCACCAAAAACCAAAACCAAGGCATGACCTTTATTCTTTTTACCAACGTTTTGTACAACGGGGTAAATATCCCAAGCCGTTGCGGTGGCAAATCCAACACTTCCTCAAATCGCCGAAGAAATTTCTCGTATGTCATATCAGGTTTTGGTGTAGTAAATGATTTGTGGGTCATATAGAGATAAACAACTCAACAAACGCTTTTCTCGCTCGAAATAATTTCGATTCTGCACTTTTGAAGCTTATAGAAAGCTTCTCTGCAATCCCCTCAACAGTCGCGTTCTCGAGATATTTCAATAGAATTACTTGCCTATGCGACGGCATCATGCGCGATAGGACCTTTCGAATTTTTTGCTTTGCCAGTTTTGCATCAAATGCAGCCTCAGGCTCAAGCAAGGGCGACACAAGCTGTTCCAGCTGTGGCATCTGAGAAAACACCACATGTTTTATTTTTTTCTTTCGGTAAAAATCGACTATTTTATTGTGACAAATGGCATAAAGGAATGTTTGTATACTACTTCTCCCACCAAAATCACGAATAGCCTCCAAAAAACCGTATAGTGTATCTTGTAGAATTTCTTCAACGTCCTCGGGGCGCTGCACTTTTGCTGCTATATGGCGGCGAAGTTTTGGGGCGTAAGTACGATAAAAATGCGCGAGTGCGCTTTTGTCGTGGGCCAGTATTTGAGTAATTACTTGTGTGTCATCCATGAGTACCCGAAAACTATATCACTTTGCGGTGTATTTGTACAAAATAGCACCCACCGTCAGGCATATCATAATTGACTCCCTCGCATAAATTACATACACTTAAAGATATGTTGGAGCGAGTCTTTGCCCAGTCAGTTAGTCTCAGCGAACTTTCGCCTGCTAAAAGCCTTACCTCGTTTGGTGTATTAACCAATATTATTGTCCGAAATGCATTTGTTTTTGCGGGGATCATAAGCTTTATTTTATTGATTTTCGGAGGCTTTCAAGTTATAGTAGCCGCAGGTGACACAAAAAAGCTCGAAAAAGGGCGGGGCGCTATAGTTGGCGCTGTTATCGGACTTTTACTGGTCGTGGGATCGTTTTGGATAGTTCAAGTCGTCAGCATCGTAACAGGCGTTGACATACTCAATCCAAAAATCTAACACACATCTATGATAGACAAGATCTTTGCACAAGAAATAGTCGGTTCAATTACCAGCCCTCTCGAAGGCGGGTACAGCAGCGTCGAGGGTGGAGCTGTGGGTTTATTTATCACAAACGTTTTACGTCTTTTTTTTGTAGCAGCTGGTATTATGGCGCTTCTCAACTTTGTGTTAGCTGGATTTAGCTTTATAAACGCAGGTGGCGACAGTAAAAAGGTTGAAGCAGCATGGACAAAAATTTGGCAATCTCTCATGGGGCTCGTCATCATCGTGGGGTCATTTGCCATTGCTGCAATTTTTGGCCAACTTATATTCAAAAATCCCACGTTTATTTTGAACCCAGTAATTTACGGCCCAAACTAATCTATGAAACAATTAGCACAGGCGGCACACAATTTAGGACAAATCGGCGGTGAAGGTTTAGGGCCATTCGGAAGCGTTTCTGACGCAACAACAGGCCTCACGGGTGTTACGCGCATCGTTTCTTCTATTATTGGAATAATTACGGTGGCAGCGGGCATTTGGTTTCTTCTACAATTTACCATCGGTGGCTTCGGGTGGATCACGTCAGGCGGTGACAAGGCAAAACTACAAAGCGCTCGAGATAGACTCACCAATGCATTTATTGGGCTTGTTGTCGTCGTGGGTGGATGGGCCATTCTCGCGCTCGCTGGACAATTCTTCAACATAGACTTCACTTTACAAAACCCAGGAACCGTTATTGAACAACTTACACCATAATGATAAAACAGCTCGCACAAATCACAAATCCTGTCATTCCAAGCTCTCTTGGAAGCGGTGGGAATGAGACCGGAACAGCGGCGATTGGATCGATCATCGGTGCAATCATCGGGCTCCTGCTTGTTGGGGGATTTGTAGCCGCATTTATTTATTTACTTATGGGTGGATTTGACTGGATCACATCAGGGGGTGATAAAGCAAAGCTACAATCCTCGCGAGATAAAATAACCAACGCAATCGTAGGGTTAATCATAGTTTCTTCCGTGTGGGCAGTCATGACACTTGTTGGACAATTTGTTGGCATAGAGTTTCCCAATCTCCCTATCCCAACGGTCCAAAACTAACACACAGACGCGAGATAAACACGCGTGTTGACAAAGCGCTTCAAGTTGCGCAAGAATGAAAGGTAGGATATAATTAAAGCTAGTTAAAAACGGAGGAATTATATGTTTATAGAAAAAGTCCACGCACAAATGAATATCAAAAAACCAGACACTATTCAGATTACTGACATAGGCCAGCTCATAAGTGCTTTGGTGGGTACCGTACTTATCATCGCAGCACTATTGGCTTTTCTTTATTTGATATTGGGCGGTATAAAATGGATCACATCCGGTGGAGATAAAGCAGGAATGGAAGAGGCGCGAAACAAAATAACCCATGCCATCGTCGGTCTTATCATCGTAGGTGCCGCATGGAGCATCATGACACTCGTCCAAAACTTCTTGGGCGTACAAATCATTGGTGGTTCCATAAACCTTCCGAAGCCTTACTAAAAACAACGATTACGTTAGTGTGATTTTGTAATCCCTCTTTACTGTTTTGGCTTTGTGCTGGATAATAGATGATATATGGATAGCTGTGCAGTTGATGGCGTCGCGACAATCCAATGTCTCGTTCCCCTTTTCGAGTCTCTTGTAAAAGCGGTTGTTTCCCTCGGGGGCGTTGCTCTCTTTCTCATGCTCTTGGTGGGTGGATTTAATTTTCTGTTTTCCGGAGGCGACCCCAAAAAACTCGAACAGGCACGCGGCACGGTAACCCAAGCCATAGTTGGTATCATTATCATGTCTTTGGCATATCTTATACTGTTAACTATTCAAAGATTTACCGGTGTAAATGTCACTGAATTTTCAGTTCCGATAAATTAATTTACATTGACTTAGCGTCATTGTTTCGAGATAATAAAACTATGAAAATGCGCGGAGTTATATTTGCATTTATTTTTGCCTTGCTTACATTTACATTACCAGCACACTCTACCGTGTATGCCGCAGAAGGCGAAAATCCATATTGGTTTCACACCGCACAAGATGTAGTTGATATTGCGGCAAAAGGCCCAAACTCTTCAGAGGCCTTTAACAAAGAATTTGGAGATATCGGAGCAGGGATTAATCAACAAGTTGGATTCATCCTCTCCACTATAGGTGGCTGTGATTCTGCTTCCAACCCAAACTGTCCAATAGCGCTCGACTTTCGTCGAAGCACACTGGCCGGACTATCCAACATTGCCCTCAGCACATTTACTAATCCCCCAGCCTCTACCTATGCATTCGTAAGTGACATAGGAAAAACTCTTGGGTTTATGCCGCAAGTGCAAGCGCAGGGAATTGGGTTTTCTGGTCTATCGGTGTTATTAGATATTTGGAAGGGATTCAGAAACATTGCATATGCGCTTCTTGCTGTAATTATGATCGCCATTGGGTTTATGGTCATGTTTCGCAAGAAAATTGATCCTAAAACCGTGGTGACAGTCCAAAACGCCATCCCGCGCATTGTCGTGGCACTGCTTTTGGTCACATTCTCTTATGCAATTGTTGGAATCATGATAGACCTTATGTACCTATCTATCATTCTCATTGTCTCTGTGGTTGGTGCCGCAAGTGGTGGTACGCTTGGAAAAGCAGTGAGTGTTGGAACATCGTTTAGCATACAAATGCCGTCACTGAGCAACCCAAACCCAATTTCAGGCACAACAACAAGCCTTACAACCCCAGAAGTTACTAGCTTGCTCCTGAGTGGAGGTGTTGGAAAACTTCTTGGATTTTTCTTTGGAAGTGGGTTTCAAGCATTCAATGACATAGGAAGCATGTTTACAGGAGCAGTCGGTCAAACAGGCACAACAATAGCCAAATATGCAGGGCCCGTAATAGGATTTTTGATAAATGGCCCCAAAGGAGCAGCTGCTGGCACACTTCTGTCTGGACCAGTACTTTTAGGTGTCATTCTTGTAGTTATATTGATTTTCGGATTTATCCGTTTAATATTTATGCTACTAGACGCATATATAAACATCATCATCGCCCTTCTCACCGCTCCATTCCAGCTTATGATGGAAGCAATCCCTGGTACCAATTCGTTTGCGTCTTGGTTTCGTAATTTACTTTCAAAACTTATCGCATTTCCTATCACGGTCACACTGCTTTTAGTTGCTGCTATATTAACATCCGAGGATAACTCGGGTGCAATTTGGGCACCTCCGCTCCTTTCAAATGGTGGCGGAACATTTGGCATGGCAGGACTTATAGGGCTCGGCATGCTTATGATTATTCCGACCGTGGTGGGCGGTATCCAAAAAGCAATGAAGGCAGAACCGCTCGTTCCAGGAGGACTCGGGCCTATCATCGGGCCTCTAGGACAGGGTGTGGGTCAAATCGTACAACTTGGATACCAAGGAAGCTTTATCGCCAGCGCAGTACGTCACAAACCAGATGCACGAGCCCCATTGCAAACGGCACGAGAAGGTGCAGCAAAGGGATTTGGGGCTCTCACAGGCGGCGGAGAAGGCCACTAAAAACACCGCCCTTCTTTTTGTGTAAAAATTATCAGTATAAATCTATCGAGGATTATTTAGTGGTGTCCACCACCACCGCCACCACCAGATTTGCTCTCTTCTTCAACGGCTTGTGTTGCGGCTATACCGACTGTTGCAGCAATCACCACCCACCAATACTTTCTACCCATAGCAAGCCATCGATCAGCGAGCGTTGTGTGGAATTCTTTTCGTAATTGCTGCGCATATTCTGGATGATTGATAAACATGCCCATGTCCTGCATGGTGGTGATAATTTCTTCCATTTTTGCTTCATCCCAAGCGTTGGCATGTGTGCCAGTAAATTTCACTGAATACGAAATCGCCTCCCCTATGGTGTGTGGCAAATCTTTCACTTTTATGTGTGGTTTATCTTTGGTAAATCGGAACAGGTTTACCCCCGGAGAAATAAATTTTGCAGCCGCTTCCCAAACTTTCCCGACGGGACTATTGGCTATGGCACCAATGTCTGCCTCTGCCATATATTTCATAATCCATGTCAATCCCGGAACCGCACCCACAGTCCACAAGCTTCTGTGCCTGTTCATCTCTAAAAACATTCGCGCTATTTCTTTTGCGGTTCCCTCAGCTGCGTCTGGTCCTGAATAATCAATAATTGCCTCTCGAATTTCTTTAATTTTTTTGAGCGAATCCACATAATCATTTGGGGAAAGCAACATGTCTTGATTTGACACAAACTCAAGAATGGCATCCCGTGCTCGCATCTGTGCTCCTACGTCTCGAATACGCCTATGCATGGCAACCGTGCCAAGTTGGTAAAAATTTGATTCTTTCCAATCAAAGTCAGTAAGAGACATAGTAAGCGGCATCTTTAGGTGTGCCACTGCATCCATTTTGTTTCTGAATTTTGCCCCCGAAACTTCTGTGGGGTGTGATCTATACACCTCTGCCTGCATATCGAGCAATATTTGCCGCATCTGACCCATACGACCTTCGTCTATGTTCAGATTTCGTAAAAATGGTGCCAAAAGCTTGTCGAAATCTCCTTGCTCTGCTAGATCAACGCGCGCATACTGCCAGTCTTTGTCGTGCGCCATCTTTAATTCAGCCAACGAAAGCGCTTCTTTGAATTTTTTCCACTCATCATTCGATACGCCATTTTTTGCAAGAATTTTTTCTGTGTCTCCTTCAAGTAATTCTAAAAACTTAGAAGGATTGCGGCGCAACATGCGGTCAAGTATTGGCCGGCGCTCCTCTGCATTGCCAGCAGTAAGAAGCTGTATAGAAAGTGCCTGATTGTCCAAAAGCTTTGCTGTTTCAGGAAGCTTTTTCATGGCAAGCACCTTACCGCGTAATTCGTCAAAAATACCTTTATCTAGTCGCCACGCTGTACCATCATAAAATCCTCCAGTGGCCATAAAGCTGGGACCCAAAAGCTCGCTAAAGGAGATACCAGTTGCGTCTTCGGCAAACTCCATGGTCTCAAGCGCTGCTTTTCGCTGGTTATCGTGCTCATGGTGAATTGCGTCGCTCCACTCATGACTTTTTGTCAACTTAAATTTGCTAAAGAACTTTTCAAATATCGAGGGGTCTTTTTCTGACAACCCTTTGGTTTTCAATAGATTTTGTCGCAATATAGATCGTGCTGTTTTACCCATGTCTCCACCGATGCCAAAACGGGTAGCGAACGTCTCTGGATTAAATATGCGCTGCAAATCCTCAAACGCTGGTGCGCGCATAACATGCTTGCCAGATCCTGTTCCGTACTCCACCCCAGGGGGAACCGCCATCATGGCACCTATCATAGCCATACGACCACTTCCAATCATGGCGGTGCGCGCTGCCCAAAGTGCCATACGTACTTCATATTCTGGAGGCTCTTTGCCTCCATTCTGACTTTTGAGATATCCAACCAAACGCTTGCGCACCTCTATGTCCACAGGAGAAAGTCCACGTGTCTGCAAAAGCTCTTGGGTAAAGTTTTCGTTGAGCATTTGATCTCGGTGCGCATAAATCTCATACAACCGATCCACCTCTTCCAGTTGACCCACCTCAGACTCTGTCAGTGGGTTACCGTCTGCTTTTTTCTTAAGCAATTCTTCACGTCGTTTCTGCAATTTAGAAAGTGTTATATGGAGCTCTGTATAGCTTTGTACATCGCTATCCCAAAGCCCAACACCCTCTGCGGCCAAGTCCATTTTGGATTGGATTTCCAACATTAATTTTTGATCTTCTAGCGTGAGACCGCTCTCTGTACGAATGCCTTTTTCAGGATCAAATCCTTCCAATTTTTGTTGTTTTTTCAGCTCTTTGAGTAAATCTTCTCGCTTCAATCGCTTCCCTTTCCAATCAACCTCTTCTTTTAAGAACGACACAGATTCACTGTACACTCTGCGCTTTTCTGCCATGGTTTCAAACATGACATGCTCATACAAATTGTATGCTTCGTTAGAGTGATCAAAATTCTTATACAAATGATCGAGATCAGCGCCTGTTAACAGCGACATTGCTTTGAGTCGATCCTTGACGTCTCCGGGGTTATACATGAGCCCTTTAACCGCGTACTCAAACTGCCCACGGCTATCCCAATGCTTCTGATACAGCTGCACCGCTAGGTGATATTCTCCACCATACTTCCAAACCATGTAATCTTTGAATTCTTGAAAACGCTGCTCATGGGTAAGCCCCGGACGCGATTCTTCACGACCAAGCGAATAAATCTGATCTATAAAGTTGAAGTACCAGTCTGCCTCTCCTTCTGTGCCGCGTTTAAAGTATCTGTCCACCTCGTCTCGTGTAATATCGCGGAAATAAAATGATTCGCGGTCGTCACGTGCTACGTCTGCTCCCGCCTCTTCTTTTACATCGCTCCATCGCACTACTCCACGAGAACTGAGCTGCTCATTCTTATGCGCTGCCCACGCCTCAAGCTCACGTACACGCCCCACAGCTTCGCGCACTGTTTTTGGATCTAAGTTTTCCTTGTGACCTGTAATGACCATTTTTTGCGCAATCCGATCAGTCATGTGCTCATCACTAAACAACACTCCTGGGTCTACACGGAGTCGATATTGAAGCTCCTTAAGATCATATGCGAGAGGAGTGCCTCTCAGTTTATCCTCAAGTGGCTCGTCGTATAGCGCTTTTACTTGCGCGGCCATTTCTGGATCCAGCATGTCGTCAAACGACTCAGACTCCACCTGCTTACTGGGCTGTTCAACTTCGCCCGAACCACCCTGAATAACCGCTGGAAGCTTGATCTCATCACGCAAATATCCAAGCTGAGAATTATCAGCGATGATACGATTCAAATATTTGTTTGCTTCGCGTCCCGTTGCAGTCACATATCCAGCCTCATTTACCACGCCTACTAATTTTTGTGCGACCCCTCGCATATACTCAGGATCAGAAAGCTGCTCTTCGCTTGCACTAAATAAACCCTCAACTATCTCAAACACTCGAGCATCCTGTGGATATTCACCTGCAGATCCCACTATATGCGACGCCTTATTGGGAAGACCCTCTGAAACTTTTTGAGAAAATGCAGCTATGCGCTCCTTTGCAATTCCCCAAACATCAGTCTTGGGGGCAGCGTCAACAGACAGCTCGGGTGTCGCTTCGGGTTGAATTACGGGTTGAGGTTCGGCAGACCCCGAGGCCTTCCGTGCGGCTTCTGACATTTTTTTCAACAATTCTTCGTTTGCCATAAAAATATGCACGCACAACGCGCTTACCTACTACCTGTATTCTATATGGTTCATCTGGCAAGAACAAGGGATTTTTGAGTGCTCAAACATACAACCCGTGTTGCACTATATAGGATTCTATCGCCTTCGGGACAAACTCAGATATGACGAGTCCACGTCCAACTCGTTCACGAATTTTGGTTGAGGAAATATTGCTTCCCACTAAAATTTCGTCCGAAATTAGGCGCATATTCGAATAAAGCGGCTCGTTGGGATAGCCGTATCGAGGAAACACAAGAAATGGCATGCGAGCAAGCAGCTCTTCCCACTTTCCCCAAAGATGAAATGTGGGCAACTGATCTGATCCGATAATAAAAGAATAGCTATTTCCCTTGGGGAGGTGCTCTAATAAATGAACTGTATCTCCATCCAGCTTGTGATCGATTTCGATAGTAGAAACCCGCGTTTTCGGCAAAGATAACAGTCGTGTCATTGCAAGCCTGTGTTCCACAGATTCAACGGGTTTTGGAGGAATTTGTCCAAAGTTTGGCAAAAACCACACCTCCTCAACATCAGAAAAATCCAGCACTTGCTGAGCTATGAACAAATGCCCTAAATGAGGAGGATTAAAAGCGCCGCCCAACAGTGCGATCTTCATGCTTGTTCCTTCGTAGCTCGTTTAGTATATCGTTCACGGCTACTTCGAATAACCTTTTCTCGATTTTGATTTTTACTTCGAGGGAGTGGCAACGTCGTTGCGGAAAACGAGCTTGTCGTTTGATTATCAATAGAAAGCTTCATCACTGTTTGATAATTACCCAACCCAACAAGCTCCCCCTCCTCATACTTGTCGCCAAACTCTCGCACGAGCACACGACTGTCTGATGCACCAACAGAAAACGAAATAAGTGATCCAGCGTTACCAAATATGGCCTTTTGCACATCTTCGTCTATCTGTCCTACATATTGGTTGGCGAGCGTTAAATCTAATCGATATTTGCGAGCCTCAGAAAGAATTTTTATAAACGACTGGGTGGCAAAATTTTGAAACTCATCGACATAGAGATAAAAATCTCTTCGCTCAGCCTCGGCCAAGTATACGCGATTCATAGCGGCAAGCTGCATTTTTGTAATAATCATGGCCCCCAGAAGCGCACTACTATCCTCTCCTAGTTTTCCTTGTGACAAATTCACTAAAATAATCTTCCCCTCGTTCATCATTTGCTCTAAGTCGATAGTCGAAACGGGGTGTCCAACGATATTTCTAATTGTCTGAGAGGAAAGAAACTGCCCCACCTTGTTAAGTATTGGTGAAATCGATTCGCTTCGCATTTGAGGGGACAATTTATTAAATTCATTCACCCAGAAGTTTTTTAACACACGGTCAGGCAGATGTTCAATTGTTTTTGCACGAAACTGCTCGTTGGTCAAAAGCTCAGGGATATCCAAAAACGTCGCTTGAGGCAGATGTGTCAACGTAAGGATGGTGTTACGTAATATATATTCAAGTCGAGGGCCCCAACTCATGTGATAAAGTTTGTAAAATATAGACACGATTCCCGAGGCCACCAACTCTCTATATGCTGGATTTTTCACTTCAAGAGGATTGAGATAAAACGGATGATCTAAATCAGATGGGTCAAGAAGCGCCACGTCATTTATACGATTGGCTGGAACATAATCCAATAAAATATCGGTAAGATCTCCGTGTGGATCCACGACGGCCATTCCCTCTCCGTTTTTCATGTCATTTATTGCCATATTAGCAATTAGCGTAGACTTTCCCGTGCCCGTCTTTCCTATAATATACATGTGCTTTCTACGATCCTGCTTCTTAATACCAAATGTGGTGGGGCGATTCTTAAATTCCGTACGTGCAAAAAAATTTATATCTTTCTTCTCGTCTTCGTTGTCTGTAGATATGGGGAGGTTCACTGGCGCTTCTCCCGAAACTGCACTACCCCAATTAATATTTTTAATCATGGACAGCCCAATACCGGGTGGATGCCACAATGAAGCAAGCTCAGCAGAACCCAGTACCTGAAATTTTGGTGTGGCATAATCGCCTCGATCTATAATCGTTTGTTCAAATTTTTTCTTTTGCCAAAACGCGGGCTCGGATAAAACAAGACTATTTCCATCGCCCGCAGTATATACCCCAAACGTACCTGCAAACGACTGAAGTAGGGATTTTGCTCGCTCCTCTGTTTGCCCAACACTTACCACTCGAATAGCAGCACGAAATCCAACTTGGTTCATTTTTGTTTCCATAATTCGAGCTTGTGGATGAGTTTTTGTTCTGCCTACAGTAGAATTTGGATCAGGCACCCCGCGCGCAATAAGCTGAGAAATAGAATGTTGCCACGCAGTTCCAGCTGGCGTCAGACGAAGTTGCATCGATATCGCTTCTTGGCTCGACAGCTTTGCTAAATGCCCAACCAATGACGTAAGTATGTCTAGGTCCTTAACGTCTTTATAGGTTTTTATGGGTAAGTAAAAACTGTTTCCCTGCACCATCTGTCCCACTGCGTGTGGCAACGATAAAAAATGCGGTACATAATCAGTGATTGGCGTCAATAATAACTTGGGGTACTGTGCGGTAAGTTGACTCTCTATGTATTCAGACAGACTAGCAGGAACCGCAAGGAAAAAATGAATCGCGCTGTTTACCGACACGATCTCTAGACTGAAATACTTGGGTGCATGCCTGTGTCCAAATAGCTTAGCAAAAAATCCGCCATGCCCCCCTCCGCTCCCGAGAGACGCAAACACCTGTTCCATGGCAAGAGGGGTTTCTTCACTCTCTCTACTATTTCGAATTTCGAAAATAACTTGCGCCGAAGAACTCATGACAATATCTTATCATAAACACTGCAAAAAAATTCATTTCGTGAAAACTCTTAAATGGGAGTTTTCACGGTCCTGATGCGCTTTGTGCTATTGCACATGGTGTCTGTTTACTTTTACAATAGTTGTACGACGCAATCTTTTTTTTGCGTTTATTCTGTATGGAACAACATCCTGTCCCACAAAATGTAACCACATTTCAATTTCGTCTGATTGGCGACATGACCCTAAAGCAATTTGGGTATTTGTGCGCAGGGGGAATCTTGGCTTTTATCTCCTATAAGCTCCCATTGCCTTTTTTCTTTACATGGCCCGCTACCGTAGGATTTGCACTTCTTGGAGTCGGCTTTGCGTTTGTGCCTATTGAAGAACGCCCTATGGACGTTTGGGTGTTTTCATTTTTCAAAAGCATTTACAGCCCAACGCAATACATCTGGACGCAAGAAGCCCCGAAAATCTCCAAGCCGAAAGCGGCACCCGCTGTGAAACTCACGCCAGTTCCACCCGCCGTAGCACATGCAACAACCCAAAGCGCACCCCACAACCCGGCTCAAAACCAGAGCCCAAACCCTCAGTCTGTCTTATCTGGATTATTTGGCCAAGCCACTCAACCCATAAAAACTTCGGCCCCAGTCACACATGTGCAATCACATGTGATTGCACATGCGCCCAAAACCTCATTTATGGCACAACTAAATGCGTGGATGAACCCAACCAAGCAAACAAGCCCGCTTCACCCAACCCAAACTGCCGCACACACTATGCCCATACCGTCGGTTACTGGTAAACATGTAGAGATGCACACTGCCGTTCAGCCTCCTGCTCCGTCCACTGCTGACACCGCGCGAGTACAACAAGAAATGGCCAAACTTGAAGGGACAGTACACCAGCTAAAGTCTGAGCTTGCCACAAAAACCATGACAGACGATCGCATAGTCGAACTTCAAAAACAACTCACAGATTTATTATCAGAGCGCTCTCAAATGGAGAACGAGCTTTCCTCTCTTCGTCGTACCATGGTAAACCAAACCAACACACAACCAGCGGCCGCACCTTTGCAAGAAGAGCAACACACAACCACACAATCACAACAGCCAACGATTAGTGTAATAAACACACAAGCCGCAGCCATAAAAAGCGGCTTACCTCGCCTAACCACCACACCAAATGTTATTACTGGAATCATAAAGGATAATATGAACAATTTTCTTCCAGCAATTCTTGTAACCGTTACAAATCGTGAAAATATTCCTATGCGAGCACTCAAAACGAATAAGCTTGGCCAATTCGCAGCGTCTACCCCCCTACCAAACGACGTGTACATCATAGAGGCAGAAGACCCGAGGGGAAGATTTACGTTTGATCGTGTCCAAATCACTTTAAATGGCGCTGTTGTTCCCGCTATAGAGATAGTTGCAAAAAGTCAAAAACAAATAACTCGAGAAAAATTAACACAAGAAATTTTTGGAAAAAACCAATTATGAGCCAGCCAATTGTGCCAATTCGCGCGTCAACACAAATGTTTACAGAGATAGCCGATGTAGATCGAGATCTAATCTTGTTTAACGATGGTTCAGTCGCGCTTGTAATCGCAACAAGCGCCGTAAACTTTGGGCTACTTTCAGAGAGAGAACAGGATTCAATAATTTACTCATACGCAGGACTACTGAACTCTTTGTCTTTTCCAATACAAATGATTATCCAAACAAAACATAAAGATATATCTGCATACCTAAAACTATTAGACGATCAAGAAAAACTACAAAAACAACCCAAATTAGCACAGAATATTCGTAGCTATAAAACGTTTATCTCTTCTATGGTAAAAGAAAAAGACGTTCTTGATAAAAAATTCTATCTCGTTATCCCATTTTCTAGCCTTGAACTTGGCCTTTCGACCCAGACATTTTTTGGAAACAAAAAATCTGGGCTCCCATATGAAAAATCCTATATTTATGACAGGGCGCAGACTGTTTTGCTACCCAAAAAAGACCACCTACTTAGGCTTCTTTCGCGTGTTGGATTGCGCGCCTATCAACTCACAAGTGACCAAATAGTTAAGCTGTTTTTCAGCATGTATAATCCAAACACTCCCCCACCTGATATGACACGGCTCGATACACAAGGAGGGCACAATGGCTAACACCATCACAATGCACCCTGTCTTACAAAAATTTCTCAATCCTATGCCTGATGCCAAAACCGCGCCCTCGCCTCATGGAGGACCCCTTGTGGTTACAGACATTATTGCGCCGCCTGCCATCGAGGTAGACTTCGATCATTTAAAGATTGGTGACTGGTACTATCGCACACTCTTCGTTGCGGGATACCCAAGGTTTGTTTCAGCAAACTGGCTTGAGCCGCTCGTGTCGTTTAACCACACACTAGAAATATCCATGTATATATATCCAACACGCAGCGAGGAAATATTAGAAAACCTAAAGCGTAAAGTTGGAGAAATGGAAGCCACCATTCAATCTGATATGAAGCGTGGACGCGTCATCGAGCCATCCATACAAGTTGCTCTTGAGGATGCGCTTGCGCTTCAGCAAGAACTCGCTAAGGGTTCTGAGCGTTTTTTTCAATTTGCCCTCTACGTAACCATCCCGTCAGCAAGCATGGAGGACTTAAACAAAGCAACTAATCAGGTTGAGGCAACGCTTGGCTCGCTCCTTATCGTAACAAAGAAGGCTATTTTACAAATGGAAGAAGGATTCAAGACCACGTTACCTATGGGAAAGGATCGGCTTGTGGTCACGCGCAACATGGACACCACGTCGCTTGCTACCACATTTCCCTTTACCACAAGTGAGCTGACAGCAAATGAAGGAATACTCTATGGCCTCAATGAGCACAATGATTCTCTTATCATTTTTGACAGATTCACACTCGAGAATGCGAACTCTGTGGTTTTTGGTAAATCCGGAGGAGGAAAAAGCTACATGGTCAAACTTGAGGTCATGCGCTCTCTCATGTTTGGCACAGAAGTCATCATTATCGATCCAGAAAATGAATACGAGACGCTTGCTCACGCGATGGGAGGCGAATATGTACGATTTCGCTTTGGCTCAAACACAAAGCTAAACCCATTCGACCTCGCGCTTATGGGAGCCAACGAAAAAGAAGAGAGTGAGCTTAGTCAAAAAGTACTCTCGCTCCATGGATTTTTTCGTGTTGTCATGGGGAAGCTCACTCCTAGCGAAGATGCGCTTTTAGATCGAGCACTTATCTTAACGTACAAACAAAAAGGGATCACTCCAGATCCCACGACCCACAGCAAAGAACCGCCACTTATGGAAGATTTGTATAAAACGCTTGCAGGAATGGAAGAGGCCTTGGCGAAAGGGCTCGCCGATCGAATTGAAAAATTCGTAAAGGGCAGTCTCGTGGGTATTTTTGATCAACAAACAAATATTGAAATCAGAAACCAGCTCACTGTGTTTTCTATACGAGACCTCGAAGACGAACTTCGCCCTATCGCCATGTACCTCATCTTAGACTTTATCTGGAACAAAATTCGGCATGACAAAAAGCGCCGAATCTTAATCGTCGATGAGGCGTGGTATATGATGAAATATCCAGACTCTGCGCAGTTCATTTATGGTATGGCAAAACGAGCGCGCAAGTATTATCTTGGTCTCACCACTATTACTCAAGACGTGGAAGACTTTATGGCCACAGAGATGGGAAAGGCTATTATTCAAAACAGTAGTATGCAGATACTTCTCAAACAGTCATCGGCTGCAATCGATAAGGTCGCAGACGTTTTCTTCCTTTCTGAAGGAGAAAAACACCTATTGCTGTCTGCTGATGTGGGTCAGGGACTATTTTTTGCTGGACCCGCTCACGCGGCCATGAAAATTATCGCAAGCCCCGAAGAACACGCGCTTGCTACAACCAAGCCACAGGAAACTCAAGCGGCAGAAGGTAAAGCATCCGGTAGCGCTTCCCAGCAGTCTCCACAACCCCCGTCGCTTATTGCAAATATGCCTCCGCAGGTTGCAATGGGCGCGGGACCGAGCGCTGCCCCATCCACCCGTTCATCACGCCCAATGTTTACTGTGGAAACCGTAGGGTCGACAAACAAACCATAAAACATCATGGCAGATTCTGTTCAATCATTATCTGAATTTCTTCAAAATCTCGTAGAAGATCTACAAAACGAAGCGATATCGCCTCAAGAGGCGCTTGCCGCGTCCACACAATACGCGTACCTTCGTGAGGCCCTAGTGAACAACTATAGTCAACTTGCTTCTGCAGCAACAACAGGAGACGAAACACTAAAATCCACACTTCATAACGTGTTTACTCAGCTTATAAATCGTTTACACGATCTACCGAGCTTTCAAAGTCAATCTCCAGACGACCCTTTGTCCGAAGATGACATTCGAACAGCGGGAGCGCTTCGCCAAACAGCAATAGAAAATATTAAGATGGATGGACAATCAAAACTTGCGCCACTTCGCGATAAACGTCGAGCGTTTATTCACGAACTCGTTGGTAAGTTTAGTAGCACGATGCCCACAGGAGCACCAAACGAAAAAGCGATTGGTCAAGCAGTGGACCATGCGCTTAACGCCGCTGCACAAGAAGCCACAAGTACGCAAACCAAAGAACGATTCAGTGAGATGCTCGTGGCAGCAGCTACGGTCACAGGAACTTTGCCGATAACAAAAGAGGTGTCAGAAAAGCTCACCCACGCTATCACCTCGTCTGTTGACGCAAACACGGAATATGTAACTGAAGTAAGGAGCGTTGTTCAAACACAAAAAGAAATATATACAGCGCTTTTCTCTCACCCAGAGTCTACACGCCCCGATGTCCTTGTGGATATCCTCATACACGCACCCAAAAATGAACAAAAAGAGGATGTGGTTATACGCGCATTAAAACTTGCTGATGTAGCAGGGTCTCTTGATGCCCACAAGGGACCTTTACCACCCTCCAAAAACTTCTTTCATGCAGGTAACGCTCGTGGGGTAGCCAAAGGCGCACAACAAGCGGCAGACGGCATCCTATCGCTTCTTGGAGAACCTCTTCGCGAAATTATTCTAAAGGAAAAAATAAACGGAACTCTTCGTAACATGTTTACAGGTACACAAGGAATGATTGATCGACTAGGTGAAAATTTCGTTCGTTCGAGTATTTTTTCTCAAATTCTTCAAAACTTAACTAAATCACTAAATGATAAACCTTCTACGTCTCAAGCTCGCGGAATATTTGACGATGTGTTCTCGTCTGTTTTTCGTGGACCACTTAATCAGTTCACAACAGGTGGAACCAAAGAACAGCTCTTTAACTTTTTTGAGCTCGCCAGAGCAAATGCAGGTGCTCCAGAAAATCAAAAATTTTTACCAAAAGGCGCTACCCCTTGGAACTTTCATCTTTCTGGTCAAAAGCAGCCTAGACAGCGCACCTCTGGTCTTTTTGGTTGGCTTCCTGTTTTTGGATTCGGACGACTTGGAGACTGGGTGAGCAGTGTTTTTGCTTCTGGCTTTGACAGGTCAACGTCGTTTATGTTTTCTGGGTCTCGTATACCACGCCAGCTTTCAGCGTCACGAAGAGCGGCTGCAATTCCAACCCCGTTTTTACAAGACTTGCCACTGCTTACCGCGATCGTTGTCGTGGTTACGGTTGTTCTCCTGTTTGTGGCACAGACCCCGCTTAATTCAAGCCTTTTAAACCATTCTGCGAAAGTGAGCGCGCTTCTTGCTTCGCTTCAAAGCCTTACCGAGCAGATAAATGTCGGGGTTGCTGAGGTCACATCATTTCAATGTAGTTGGTCTGGCCCGACGCCACCACCCGCCACCATAAACACGTGCCCTGTCCACGCCACCATCTCACAGTTGCCTTTTGATCAAGATGGTTCTCATAAAACACTAAATGCATACGACTTTGCTGCGGGCACTGGTACGCCAATTCTCGCTGCACACGATGCGTATGTAGTTTCATATACTAACTCCTATGCACCAAATCAGTTTGCATATGGAAGCTATGGAAATAATGTTGTTCTTATTGGAACAAACCCCTCCTCTAACAAAACGTTTTGCACAAATTACGCACACATGCTCGACGTGGCACCAATTGTTTTATCAAGCAAGGGAACCCCTACACTCATAAAGGCGGGAACCGTTATTGGTTACGTTGATACAACAGGATATACTTATGGTACAAATGGTCCAGGAACTGGAACCCATCTACACTTTGGGTATAAAGGAGAAAACGAAAACGTTCCTTTTCAGCTCCCGCCTGGGTGTCCATAAAATATGACAAGAAACAAAAAAATATTATTTCTGATGCTTCTTGTTGCTGTTTGCTTGTTGGGATATCTGCTTTTACAAAAAAGGTCGTCCTCAGGCACAACAAGCACTCCTCTTGTAACACTGGCCCCCGTTAACCCCGCCACTATGCCAACATCTCTTTCTGACACTGTGTCTGCATATACAAATATTCCCGCGATGAGTTTTCCAATAAATATTCCACACTTCTCCGCGTCTCCCCCTAGGGATCTAGAATCAGAATCTGCTCGAGTAGCTGCCCTTTTTAATATAACCACCTCCCCACAGATCATCTCAGGCTCGCGTGGAAAATATTCTATAACCCAAAGCCCTTCGGGGACACTAACATTTTCTGAAAATCCCCTTACGCTAACCTACGATGTTGCGTCTATCTCTGGTTCATTTATCACATACGACCCCAAAGAACTAGTTGCCACGAGCGTGCAACACCTAGGGGATCTTTCTGTCATCACACCCCCTGTTGTCACCATAAACGAAAGATACAGCTTCTTCTCTCCTCGTGGATCTTCGCCAAATAAACTCCAAAATTCCAGCGGGGCAACCCTCGTTCAGATCGATTTCGATTTTCAAATTGAAAAATTTCCATTTTTTGTAGGAGATGCTAATACGCCTGCGGCAACAATGAGGTTTGATGGCGCTAAAAAATTAATCCAGATACGAACACATATCCCGCCCAGCATCACAAAAGAAAAGGAAAACATAGAAATAATCTCATATAAAGAGGCCACGGAGAGGCTTGCTGCGGGATTAGGGATCTTATCAAATGTTGCTTCAGCAGGAATTGACGGCATTTTCCTTACTGGAGCAACCCCAACAACCATCGAGGTTTTGAGCGTCCAGCTTGGATATCTACTTCTCTCAAACAGGAACGACCTTGTGCCGGTGTTTGTTTTTTCTGGGAAGGGGTACATCGAAGAAGATAAAAAGGCAGTAAACACTACAACCATAATCTCTGCCTTGCCCTAAACAAAGACCCCTAAGAAGTTACACGCACTGGCATGATGACATGAAGAAACGACTCGTCTTTTGAGAGTTTAAACACGCCAGGATTAAGCGCTCCTGTCATCTCAAAAACAAACTCCTCTTGAGGAAGATTTGCCAAAAACTCAACAAGAAACCTGCTGTTAAAAGCTATCTCTCCTCCATCCCCATCAATTTTTGCATCCACCTCAATTTTATTCTCTCCCACTTGAGGCGCGTTTGCCGAAACAACTATTTTTTGCTTATCTAGCACGAGCCGTACAATATTAGCGTTGTCTTTGGCAAAAATGGCCGCGGACCGTACTGCCCGAGCAAACGGCTCTTTTTCTATAAGCGCCCTTGTAGTAAAAGTCTTTGGAATAATTCTCTCAAAATTAGGATACTCTCCGTCAAGCAGTCTCGTGGTCAATGTCGTGTCCCCGACAATGAAGCCCATCTGCCCCCCAAGGGTCTTGCCGACATAAATACTCGCGTCCTCTTTTTCTTCGTGTGCAATCTTCAACACCTCAGAGAGCGTTCTGGCGGGAATTATGGCTTCCACAAACTTCTCTAGTGGCAGAGTTATCTTTTTTGTGGAAAGCCTGTATCCGTCTGTTGCGGCAAAAAGCGTTTCATCAGAATCTTCTTTTATTTTTACGCCAGTTAAAATTGGCCTCCCTTCATCTGTTGCGGCAGAAAACAAAACGCTCGACAAGGCTGAAACAAACTTTACTTTATCAACAATGGCAGTTTTTTCTTTTTCCATAAATTCAACTGCAGGAAACTCAGCGACGGGTACCCCTGGAATTACCGCGGAAAATTTCACGCACGTTATATGAAGTGCAGCGTCTTTTTCTATCAAATGGACGGTTCCCGCAGGTAAAGAAGACACAAGTTCTATGAGTATCCTCGCTGGCACACAAAGCTCCCCCTCTTTCCCTACCTTCCCTCCCACCCAAACAGTTTCTGTGGATTCAAGATTTGTGGCACTTACCTCTAGGCCGTCTTTAGACACTTTCAGCTTAATGTTTTGAAGTATAGGGAGTTGTGGTCGCGGAGAAACAACTCTTCCTATGCGAGTAAGGGCTTTGAACAAGTTCTCTTGAAGTATTTGTATGTTCATATAACAGTAGTACCTAAAGCAGTAGTAGATAGAAATACGCGTGGAAAAGTGTATGTTTTTTGAGTTCGTCTGTCAATGACGTGACGAACAGTGATTTTTGCTTGTGTATAACTACCGATGGGGAGGGCTGCGTGAAGGGGAAAACTATGTGGATAATTTTGGGTATTTTGTGGATAAGTGGAAAACTCTATGCCTGTTTGGCCCATAGCTTTTGTTTTATCCCCGCCACCGCGGCGCGCAGGTGTTCATTTGTGGACAATTCCTGAGTAACCGTCTCAACTCCATGCATAATAGTGGTATGATCCCGTCCACCAAGAGACCCGCCGATATCGTTATAGGTGAGACCTAGTTCTGTTTTCGCAAGATACATATATACCTGTCGAGGGCGCGCAATGGGGCGATCTCTTTTGGTTCCCTTCAGTAGAGTCGATTTCACACTAAAATATGACGACACTTCCTCTAGAAGCTCTTGAGCAGAAACCCTTTTTGTGGATTTGCTGGGTTGACCTAGAGAGTTTCTGGTGTTTAGTAATCCAGATATGAGCTCTGGTGTAATCGGAGTGTTTGTGCTCGACACCTCTGTGGTCAATCTTCGCAAGAATCCCTCAATAGCGCGGGTATCTAGCACGTTTGCGGCGATGAGCTGTGCGCAGTCTGTTGGTATGGTGAGCCCAAGCGTTTTTGATTTTATGTTTATAATGGCCGCACGAAGCTCGAAGTCTGGAGGAGAGATATCCACAATGAGCCCACCCTCAAACCTGCTGCGCAAGCGGTCTTCGAGGCGAGCTATTTCGTGGGGAGGGCGATCAGAGGTTAGTAATACTTGACCCCCTCCGCTCAATACCGCGTTAAATGTGTGAAAAAATTCTTCTTGTGCCGTTTGTTTTCCGGCTATAAACTGAATGTCATCAACCATCAACAGTTGTGCTGCGCGATATTTTTGTTTAAATTGTCTTGCCGTCTTTGTTTGTATGGCCTCTATGATTTCGTTTAAAAACTCTTCTCCCATGCAATAAACTACGCGAAGGCCCGCCTTTTTAGATAAAAGTGAGTTTGCTATGGCAAACATGAGGTGAGTTTTTCCAACACCAACACCCCCATAGAGAAAAAGTGGGTTGTATGCGGCGGAGGGGCTTTTGGCTACAGCGGTTGTTGCGGCGTATGCTAATTGGTTTGTTGTGGACACCGCGTAGTTGTCGAATGTTAGGTCTGGGTTTATATGGAGACGACGCGCAACGCTCGCTGATGAGGGTTGGACAAACTCTTCTGCCTGAGCAAAAAGCGGGCCGGCGTTCTCCCCCTCAGCATCTTTTCTTGGTACGACAGAAAACACTAGGCTGGTGTTTGAGCCCGTTTTATGATCCAAGACGCTTTTTATCAGGCTGTAGTAGCGAGTTTCTGCAAGAGTTCTCATGAGGGGGCTTGGAAAGCCAACCGACGCAACTTCCCCATCAAGAGAGATAAGTGTTGAGTGGGCAAAGTGTGTTTGGTACGTTGCCTTAGAAACAGACAGCTCTATTTCCGATAGGACCGACTTCCATATTCTGACAAGGTCCATAATAGCAAGGCTTGGGCGGGACGATTAGAGAAATTGTGAAAAATATCTTTGTGGATAAGTTTTCCACATAATACGTTTGGAAGAAAATATTGTCAAGTGCTTATGGGGCAGCCGTGCCTGTGATATAGTGAATGACATGAATATATTTCTTGTTGTTCCAACTATCAGAAGCTTGTCCTTTCTTTCTGAATGGAAAGATCAGTTTAAAGACTGCGTGCTTATTGTTGTAGAGGATCACAAGAGCAAGGAGATAGCCCCTCCCACAAAAGGCTTTAAGCGTATATACCACTACTGTTGGGAGGATATTGCGCGCGACATGGGAAAAAATGAATGGATCTTTTCCCGAAAAAACGCTGGGATTCGCTCATATGGTTTTTGGAAAGCATATGAGTTGGGTGCGGATGTGGTGATTACGCTTGATGATGATTGTTATCCGACAGAGAGTGGGTTTGTAAAACAGCACATCTCAAACTTGCAGTGTAAGGCGCCCACCTCTTGGTTTCCCACATTCCCCCACCCTAACTATATGTTTACGCGTGGGTTTCCATATAGCGTCCGCGAAGCACTTCCTGTGGCGGTTAGTCACGGCTTATGGTCGAACAAGATGGATATGGACGCAAAAACACAACTTGCCATTGGCGACGTAAATGTTTTGGCGTATCCTCCCCTTCGTCAGTTTGTTCCAGAGGGGTACTTTTTCCCCATGAGTTCAATGAATTTGGCCTTCACCCGTCAAGCCGTTCCTTTGATGTATTTTCCTCTCATGGGAAAAGATCCAAGTGATATTTCTTGGGGGTATGATCGATATGACGATATTTGGGCGGGAGTGTTTGTAAAAAAAATACTTGATCATTTGCATATAGCTGTGGTGAACGGGTCGCCGTTTGTGGAGCATAAAAAAGCGTCCGATCCAGAGATTAACTTGGTTAAGGAGAAAGAAGGGATGATGGAAAACGAAAAGCTGTGGACAGAGGTTTCTCGTGTTTCTTTGACCGCAACCACAGTTGTTGGGTGTTTAGAAGAGCTGGTGCACGCAGATTTTTTTGGGAAAAGCGATTATTTCACGATGCTTCAAAAGGCTATGAAAATTTGGGTAGGATTATTTATCGAGCATGAAAGAAAATAGCGTCGTGGTAAGGATTTTTTTTGGGTTATTGTTTTTTGGACTTTTTTTGGGAGACGGAAAACAGTCGGTTGTTGAGGTGTTTGGTGTCGCGTGCACACTGGTGCTCTTGGTCTATTATGTTTTGCAAAACGCTCGCTTGGTAGAGTTGCCCGCGCGGGTGTCTAAAGCGTGGGGAGTTTTTTTTCTTTTTGTATTTTTGTCAACCACAACCTCTGGAAGCATTGGACTCTCCCTTTCGTGGCTAGCGCGCCTCCTGTGTGGTTATTTGGTATACCGCATATTTTTTTCAATGGCAACGGAACCCGTTTATAAAACCTTTCTTTCGCACACGCTATTTTTTGTGTTTTTTGTAGGCGTTATGTGGTGTGCCTCAGCGATATTCCCACAGTTTTATGAAGCGTTACCGACAATGAACCTGATAGATGTTCGATATGGCCATAGCCATATGGCAGATTTGCTTGTGTTTGCGGCTCCGGCCGTAGCGTGGATGCTTGCCAATGAGAAAATGTCTGTTTTTGTGCGTATAGCTGGGCTTGTTGCATATGTTGTCGCGACAATCGCAACGCGATCTCGTGGAGCTTGGGCAGTAATTCTTGTGTTTATTTTTGTGAGAATGATGCAGAGTCGTTATAAAAAAACGATTGTTATCATTATTTTTGTACTCACCACATCAATTCTTGTGTATGCCTCTTTGTTTCAAAGAGCGCCCACTAAGTCTTTGTATGCGAATAAAACATTATCGTGGTTTGATCGGGTTATACGCAAACCAACCGTTTTTAGTAGAGTAGAATACTGGCGCCAAAGCCTATATGCACTACGAGAAAGACCAATCTTGGGCAGTGGTCCTGGTACGTTTTCTCTCGTCTCTGTGCGGTTACAAAAAGGAGCAGGATTGTCATCATGGTTTGCGCATAGCGCCCCATTGCAAGCAGCCTCAGAGTTGGGTCTTTTGGGCGTTGGTTCATTGATATTGTTAATATCCACACATCTTGCAGAATGGAGGAATAAGCGAGCCTCACAGAAGTATAGATGGGAGCAATTTAATACGGCTGCATGGATGATCTTATTGGTATTAGCGTATAGCTTGTTTGAGTTTGTTTTGGATTATTTTATTATGTGGTTATTGGTGTGGGCAGGTATTGGGTTGTGTTTTGGGAAAGCACGGTCTGTTGGCCATAGCCCTCGATCATGAGCTTAGATGAGGCGCTGCTAAGCGGGTAGTATTCTTATGAAGAAAGCATTTATAAAATTATTTACCCAGATGTCATTCTCTGTGCGGATGATGTTTATAGCGCTGTGCATGTTTTACGTTTTGTCTTTTTCAAATATTCTTTTGAGTCTCGTCGCCCCAACAAGCAAAGCTTCTTTGTGGGCGTCTATTTTATTTGCGCCTGATGCGACCACGCATATAATAAACGCTCAAAAAAATAACACACCCCTTCCTCGGTCATGGGTCGACATGGTGATTTATTTCCACAGGGAAAACCCCGACATATATTATCAATTCTCGACATATGAGAAAGGGAGAGGTAACCAGATTGATGCGGAGGCATATTTACGTCAAGCAAACAGGCTCGCGCCGTATTATTCTGAATATAGAATTGCTCTTCTGCAGCTTTTGTTAGATCAAAAAAAATATTACGCCATTAAAAAAGACTTGGATTTGAGGGGAGAGGAGGGTTTATCGTCCACGTTGACTCAACCGCTTTATAGTGCTGGGTACGATCTAATCACACTGGGCGATGTTGGTGGTGCGCTTCCTTTTTGGTACGTTAGTGCTAGGCTCTCTCCTTCATGGAGTCATGTACGACTTGAATATATAACACTGTTATTGGCCCTTGGTATGACGGATGAGGCAAACAAGGAGTTTCAACTGTGTGAAAAAAACACATACTCTGGTCCACACTGTCATCGTCAAAAAGAGTTTCTTCAGCAGTACCCCCAACAAGCATTAGGAAGGTATCGGTCGATTATTTTAGGGGTACCCGCGTTATAGTCCTAACGGTGAATATTATCTCCAAATATTTTTTTGCGTGTAGTCTGAGCAAGAAATTTAGGGATACCTATGAGGTATCGTCTCGTAAGCCTTTTTGGCTCATGTAGCAGTCGATAAAACCATTCCAGTCCAATATTCTGAATCCAGCGAGGGGCCATTGGTTTTTGGCCCGTAACTAGCTCAAAGGCGGCCCCAAGACACATGATGGTTCCGCGTCGCAGTTTTCTTTTGAGCAAATATGCAATCTGCGCTTGTCGTGGTGTCCCAACGCTGATCCACACGATGTTTGGGTGTAGCGACACAATCCTTCTGACTAACGAACCAAGCGGCTCATTGGCGTCAGGAACGACAAGTATCACTGAAGACTTTGCCAAAACATGTTTTTTAGACAGGTCTGCCTTTAATGCATGATTGGTTGATAAGGATGGCCCTAAATATACTTGTTTTAGTTTGGCTTGGTAAGCTTCCTTGGTTGCATCACCAAAAACAAAAGGTCCATATGTTCGTTCCAGTGTAATTCTTGTCAAAAGCCATGCATACACGGTCAAGGGGAAGCCGTCTGTGGTGCAATAGTCGGCGTCAGCGAACCACCGTCGTATTTTGGGGCTGTCGTTGATTTGTGCGAGTTCATTTAGGGTACACCCTATAAAGGAGGTGGCGGGAGATACACGAGACTTGCTTATAATTAAGTTTATTATATCGTGTCTGTGGCCCGTAAGAAATCTTAGGCCAGATATGTGAATTACGCGTGTCATGGTGGTTTGGTAAGTCGACAACATGTGATATTATACGACAATTGTTGTTCTATAAACGTTGTATGACATATGAAGTTATTAAAACCAACAGCTAAAAAACTACCGTTCATCGATAAAAACGGAAAATTGTTTGGAAAGTACGATATTTTTGTGCCACTATTTTTTCTCATAATTATAGTTTTGGGAATTTTTATTGGGAGAGTGGTTTTTCAAAAAGATACATACATTACTGCCGAAATATTTGCATCCGGTGGTGAGTGGTGGTGGAACAACCCCTCCCCTCCTTATTGGTTGTCTGATTTGATTAAACCAGGGTCAAAAGAATTTGACCCACAAGGAAACGTGTTGGTTGAGGTTATTGACACGAGAAAGTTTGAGGCGGGAGACCGAAAAATGTTGTGGATGAAAGTAAGGTTACGGGTTACCCCCATGAAGGGATCAAAACAATATAGATTTCGACTCGATCCGATACAAGTGGGCTCATTAATCTACGTGGCACCCAATAACGTGCGGATAGCAAGCAACGTTATGTGGATTGAGGGCATTGACCAAGACAGAACAGAAGCAAAAAACATAATAACCATCGAAGAGTATAATGTGTTTCCATGGCTTGCAGACGCGATAAAAGTGGGCGATGTTATGAAGGCTGATGATGGGACTATTTTGGCCGAAGTGCTTGATAAACAAGTTCGTTTGGCAAAGTCCGACATTGTTTCGATAGACGGGTTGGCAAACACAAGATTTTCAGGAAGGATGTTTGTCGAACCAAATGAGTCCAGAAGAGACATAACAATCAAATTACGAGTAACCACAACCGGCAACAAAGAGCGTAGATATTTTTCTTATTTCCAGCCATTAAAAATAGGGTTTTATATTTGGATACCTCTAGAAAGAGAGAATATAAGCGGAAATATTATTTCTGTTGAGTGAAGCGGCACAAGTGTTCATGAAGAATCTTTACGCTTTTTTCCCATGAGTGTGAATATACTACTGTTCGGGTATTCACGATAATGGATTCAATCTTTGATTTGGGCAAAGATAGTACGTAATTTATTTTGCTTGCGATAATTTTAGGTTGAGCGGACGGTAAAATAAATCGTGACAGAGTTGGCTTCATGATTTCATTGACCCCCCCTACATCAGTGGCAAGCGGTAATACTCCGCACGCCAGCGCCTCTAACAATACAAGCGGAAGCATCTCCTGAGCAGAGGGAAGCACAAGGACCGATGATAGTTGATATATGTCTACAATGCTTGATGGGTTTTCAATAAATCTAATTTTTTTTACTAATCCTAGCGAGGCGGTAAGCTGTCGAAGCTTTGTTAGATATGCGTGCGAGTGTTTGTCTGTGGGGGATGGATACGCAACCCAAAGCGTGATGTTTTTTCGCACATAAAGTAAGGACCTGATGAGGTGGTGTATCCCCTTTTTTGGGTCAATTCTACCAACATAAAGAACTTGTACCCCATTTCCGCAGTCGTATTTTGTACGGAGCATTGAGATTTTTTTTGGGGTCGCGCGAACAAACCTATGTATGTCTACACCGTTAAGAATTATTATGGACTTTATAGAAAATACCTCCGCGCGAAGAGACGTCAAGAATCTCATCATGGCAGTTTTTGAAACGAACGCTAGTAATTGAGATGATTTCATGGCGTAGTGTTGTAAAAAATCTACGCACATAGCAACAAAAGAGCTATACAAGTGTCGCAATGGCAAATCTTTTGACGTGGCCTCAAAGCGTTGATCGCCATGCATGTGAAAGATAGCGGGAACATGTCGCTTGTTTGATAGTTTCCATGGGAACGCAAATGTATACATCGCAGAGTAGATTATGTCCACATCAGGGGTGTTATTTAGGGCACGCAGAAAGTCCCACATCGACCATACGAGGTTAAACAAAAAAGAGAACGAACCCTTAAATGTGCCAGATTGTTGTTTGTGGATAATCACTGTGTCTGTGTTATACATCGTTTTGTACGCGTGAATAATAGCCTCAGTTGCAATTTTTGAGCCACTTTGAATATCTTGATATAAAACAAGTATTCTCATATGTGTGTATCGCCATACCTGATGTGTTCATCTTCTGTGAAATCGGCACGCTGATGTGTGATGTGGCGGTAAATCACAGGCGCGACTGGGACGTGGCGCGTAAGAGTCAATTGTGGTTGAGTAAGGACATAAGAATACGAAGGAGCAAAGGGCACCGTTTTTGAGTATTGTAATTGGTGTTGAGATACGATGCCCCGATACATGCCTTGATCTGTTGCACCATATAGTGAAAAGTTGCGCTTTGTTAACGTGCGCATCTGTTGCGGGGAGAGCCCCTTGTGGTCTTCAATCAAAGAACCCCCCGCATTGTGAACGTGGGTGAGATATGCTTCCCCATTTTTTTTCAGCGCTCTACGAATTTCTGTAAATAGGAATTTTTTGCGCATGACAGGTATGACGCTGTCATTTAAAAATATTCGATTTGTTATTTTGTTTTTTATTGGAAGTCCCGTTTCTATGTTTGCGCATACCAGTAAAACAGAATTTGGAAGAACGCGGCGAGCCAGAAGCAGAAGGAAGAATGAGTGATCTACGCCGATCGATTGCACGGTCGGACGCCACAGGCAGGCTTGCCGTAAAAATAAACCAAGTCCGCAGCCAACATCAATGACTGTTTGGTTTGGTTTTATTGAGCATATGGTTGCCAGAGCAAGGAGATGGGTTATGCGTCGTGGTCTGCTTCTAAGATATCGCCACCAGTTTCTTTGTGCAAAATAAATAATTTCTAAAAGATAAAACATTATTGAGGTAGGAATTGGATATGGTGACGTGGAGAGAGCGTTTGCTACGCGCCTACTATCCATGAGTGCTCGCGTCGCCTTAGTTGTATCTCCGTGTGCAAGGTGTGCTAACGCGGCTTTTGCACGATCTCCCCCCTTGAGATATAAAATATTTTTTATCATAGGATAGGTCCGGCAGAAGCACTTTGCTTCAGCCGAGTTAATCTGTTCAATACTACTTTTACACAGAGGACAT
>CAZXHY010000006.1:0-43131 GCA_964639945.1 uncultured Gammaproteobacteria bacterium | reverse complement strand
TAGTTCAGCGGTAGAACGCTTTCCTGATAAGAAAGAGGCGCATGGTCCGACTCCATGATCACCCACAGAGTAATTTTTATAACAGAAAATCCTCCCTGCTCAACACTCTATCCATGGGTCCCAAAGAAGCGTTTTTATTACCGTACAAACATATACACGCATTGCGTCAATTGCCTATTCGGCTAAAAGATTCGCTATATCCTGTGGGTGGAAAATATCTTCGGTCATGGCAAAAACGAGCGTTTGATGTCGTGGGTGCTTTGGCAATCGCGCCATTTGCCGCAGTCGGTATAGGTCTTGGTGCTATCGCGATAAAACTGGATGATGGAGGGCCGGTGTTTTTTACGCTTAACGTTCCGGGACCCAAAGGTATTATTATTCCGCAATACAAACTTCGTACCATGCGCCCAGACAACTCAACTCAAGTGGATCCATTGAATCGAAAACAGGACGAGCGTCATCGTATAACGCGTGTTGGTAAAATTCTTCGTCAATGGTCTTTAGACGAACTGCCCCAAATTCTCAATGTGTTAAAGGGAGATATGCATTTAGTAGGAAACAGGCCAAATCTTCCGAATCGACTACATGCGTGGTCAGAGGATGAATTTTTACAAGAAGATTATTATCGATGGGCACATGCAAGCGCAGTGAACAAACCAGGATGTGCAAATGTAGGCATTCTTCATGGGCGAGCGCACCTAGACGAGACAGAGGAAGGGAGAAAGCGCAGGCTTCGTTTAGAGCGTTATTTTTTGGAACACAATTCTCTCGGTATGGATCTAAAAGTGATGATAAAGAATATTGGTGCGGTAGTAAAACGAGATGGCGCGTACTAACAATAATTTTGGTATTTTTGTGCTTTCTGATATACTTCATCAGAAATTCTTTCTGCCTAGAATATTTTTATTATGGCAGTAGAACGATTACTTCAAAGTAGAATAAAAATTCGCGAGATCGCACCTCATCCTTCTGAGAAGCTGTTATCTCATGATCAAACTTGTGCATTTATAAACAAAGCGCACGAAGTGGGCAAAAGTGTTGTTTTGATTGAGGGGGTGTGGGACCTGACACACCCAGGTCATGTACAACATATACGAGAAGCGAAAAAACACGCAGATTTGGTTGTCCTAAAGCTAGCTTCGGCAGCATATGCAAAGTACTACAAAGGTGCTGATCGACCGATAGAAACATTTCGCGATATGATGGTTTCTGAGCTTGAAAATGTTGATGCAGTGCTCGTAGAAGATTCTCTTGTTCCAGCAGAATCAGTCGCCGAAAATGCGAGACTGCTTATGCAACTCCGACCAGATAAAGTAGCCATGGAAATAGAAGATGAGCAGTTTCAGCAAAAGTTCAAAACGGTTGATTATGCAAACAGGCATTTAGGTGCCCGTATAGAACCAGTCGTTATGGTGTTGCCGTATATGATTTCTACAACTGCGATTGTAAACAAAATACGAAATTCTGTTTCCACGACCGCATGATGTTAGTGTTGTTTGTATTCTCGAAGAGCAGGTATTGTATAGGCCATCACAACCACGACGATAACTGTCCCAATTCCTCCTATAACGGTCGATAGTGGGGCGCCCAACAATCCCGCCACAAGTCCAGCCTCTACCTCTCCCAATCTAGGTCCTCCAGTATAAAAAATCATATTGATAGATGTCATGCGACCTCGAAAATTGTCAGGTGTGTTCATTTGTCGAACTACATTGCGAATGACAGCGCTCATGCCATCTCCAGCGCCGATTACGATCAGTGCAAGTATAGACAGAGTGTAGTTGGTAGATATGCCAAATACGATAGTCCCAAGCGCATAGATAATGATAGCCCATAACAGTACTTTTCCTTGATGAATATGTTTACCGACGTGTGATGCGATAACACCGCTTATTGTAGCCCCAATAAACGGTGCGGCATACAATAAACCAAGGAGTTGTGGTCCTACATGGAGAATTTCTTTGGCAAACACAGGAAGCAACACAGTCGCCTCTGCAAAAAATGTAGAGAAAAAATCGAGAAGCATCGTAGACCAAATGATAGGTTTACTTTTTACAAACGTGATTCCTTCGCCTATAGCCTTAAAAGAAGCCTTGTGACGTATTCCTTCTATAGCTCCAGAGGTGTGTAACGCAAGAAGTGCCGCAAGTAACACAAGGAATGAAAATGTGTTGAGAGCATAGACAGAAGCGACCCCAAAGTATGCGATCATAAATCCTGCGATTGCAGGTCCGGCTACTGTCGAAATATTGTAACCGATTACATTGAGACTCACTGCATTGCTAAAATGCTCACGAGGTACGAGTTGTGGCATGAGAGCGGCACGAGCTGGCGCGTCTATGGTATAGAAGGCGAGCGCAATCGCGTTTAGGATTAGTAGATTCGCAACAGTTGCACCACCTTGTAGGGTAATGATGGTGACAATTCCGGCGATAAGCGCTTGTATTATTTGGACAACGATAAGAAGTTTTTTACGATTATGTGCGTCGACAATTGTTCCGCTGACGAGCCCAAAAATAATGATAGGTAGCACTCGAGTCGCACCAAGAAGCGCGAGTATATACGGGGATCTGGTCATTTCATACAGTTGCCAGTTGAGTGCCACGATTTGCATTTGTGTTCCCGCATTAGAGATAAATTGTCCACTCCATTGGATAGCAAAGTCGCGAGATCTAAGCGCTGGATACCGGTGTAGCGAAAATAATCTCATAGAGAAGCTTTATTGTACCAGAAGGCTTATAAATTATAGATATAGTTCACCTGAAACATCCTCTGATTACAAGAGAATGACTCAGGTGAACGGTAAATACATCAACAAAGCCAGTGGCTGTGGTGACGGATTTACCGCTTACGAGAAAACAAAATCCTTTCGGATAAAACAATTTGTGTGATCCATAAGAATCACGATGATTATGGGAGTGGCCCTGTTGGGCCACTCTTTCGATATGTATTATGTATATAGATGCTACTGCGGTAGTCCAGCGAAGAATGTTTCGATGGCGCCATCAGATTTTGCATCCCAACGGAACCAATCTGGGCTATACGCCGCAAATATGGGGCTGTTCGGGTCAAGCAGACTTAGTGTTGCATTGTCTGTGAACAAGCCTTGTAGTTTTGTGGCGTTTGGTTGTCCCACGAAATCCAAACCTGAAACGGGTACGCTCTGCTGTGTTGCGAAATTATAGCAGGTCAGAGTGCCGTTATTGGAGATCACGAGACAGGAATAGGTCCACGCGACTGGGGTTCCCACGACATGGCTGTCTTTGGCGACGCCATTTTGGTCATAACCCCAAATTGTGTTGTTGTACCCATAGACCATGAAGTTACTCGGCAAAACCACAGCGTCATGACCAGCAGTGAGCATTGTATCGCCCGTGCCGTCCATGTTGATGCTGTGAATTATCCCGTTGGTCAGGTCTGTAAACACGAGTTTTCCATCGCGGAAGTCCAGATGTCCTTCGGGTGTTGCATCGTTGGTGATGCGCACAAGTCCGCCACCTTTACTGCCTACGGTCCAAATATCTGATTGCCCACTCGCGTCTGTGTTGACGAAAGCGACAAAACAATTATCGGCAGCAGGCCATGACTTCTCGCCAGCGAGAGTCCCGCTGAGATTGATTTCAGCAGTTTTTTTGCCGTATCCATCCCGCCAATATCGAACGACGTCGTTATATCCATCACCGTTGATGTCATCAACAAGTGCGGGTGTGACATCTACTTCGAATAAGCAGAATTTGGCTTTTGAACTTTCTCCGCTTTCGTTTTCGATAACCACGTTAGTGCTGGTTGCCATTGCGATAAGCGTAGCCGTGGGACTCGGGATGAACGTAGTCGTAGGCAAAGCTGTGTTGGTCTGCACGGCTGTCACCGTAGGAACAGGTGTTACCGTTGCTGGGCAGTCGCCAAAGAAGAAGCCCAGGACCTCAAAACAGCTAGCCGTTGGTGTCGGCTCGTTCGTTTGTGTCGCAACTGGCGTAAAAGTTGGTAGCGATGTGTTCGTTGACTCGGCAGGAGGTGTGGTTGCAATCGCAGTTGGGGTACAACTTGGATCCACCTCACCTTGGTCTGCATTACAGTTCGCATGTCCTGAGCCTACTGTTGGGTTGCCTTGTCCGTGATCGCCATTGCCACATTCACTCCCGTTTCCTGGGGTGAGACATGGATCAGGCGTTCCATCATGTGACGGATTCGGTGTTTGGCTGGCAGACACTTCCGAGTCAGTTGGCTGACCGTGCTCTTTTTTTACGCACGTTTGCGTCAGCTCGTCCCATTCTTCATTGTTTTTGCAATCGTGATCTTCATTGTTGTTTGGTTGAGCGGCTACGATAAAAGCCGGCGCATCCAATACAACGGGTGCTTCAGTGAGCGCTGGTGCCTCAGTGGCAGGCGGTAAATCATCAGCACGCGCTATTTGATAGGAGATGAAAATCAACGAGCAGATAAAAAGCAGGATTGGGAATCCGGCGAGAAATCTGCGTGCAGCATTTTTCTTCATTGTTCAGTCCTCGTGCGTCCTGCAGTCCGATTGCGGCAGCCGTAGTGCCCGTGAATAGTGTTTTAGCGCGACGCATACGCTAGCGGCAACAAATGTATTGTTCTTTCTTTGTCAAATATTCTCCTTGTACTTTCAAAGTGTTGGATTATAGTATGGATTTTCCCTCTAACTCACTAGCTTAAAAATAAGCGAGTAGGTAAGAGGGAAAATAAAAAGAACTATGTTGACGTGGATCGTGTGTCGCAACGTATTGTTTTCTCGTTTATTAAAGTGCGAGTGATTACAGTGATTTGGAAAGCGCAATAGCTTTTTGATCGCTGTATATCACATAAAGTCGTTATAAATACAACAAAAAGCGCAGAAACGCGCATAAATATTATAGGATATTTATGAGAGATAAGTCAAGCCAATTTTTGGTTTGTTCGTGGTGCGAAAAAAAGGAACAGTCGAGTTAGTATGGCCTTCGTTACTCGTAAATAACAACTTTTGTTCCTATATTGGCAAACTGATACACTTCGCGGGCTTCACCGACGCCAAGGGCTACACACCCTCCAGTATTTGGGACACCGATAAAATCGCGAGGACGTTGTATTTTATTTCCATCTTTTAGTACGTAGGGCAGTTCATGGATACCAAAGTATGCATGAAGCTCTTTACTATAGTTGAATCCCATCCACCATGGCATCCAAACGTTATAAATATTAGAAAATCCAAGGCCGGTTTTATTAAGAATTTCAAATGATCCAACAGGAGTAGGGTAGTCCTTTCCTGTCGAGACGCGGTACGTTTTTAGCATTTTTCCATGGAGAAATGTATATAGTTTTTGTTGAGATATATCTACCTCTATGTATCTGTCTGCTATGTTTCCATCAGAATTTGGCCCTCCGTCGAGTGGTACGCTAAACGAGTCAGCCACAATACCTGTGGCGCGGTGAGAAAGTGCCAATGCAAGATTTGTAGCGATTCTATCTGTGATCACTGGGTCGGGTGCGAGTTTGTTTATCATAGGCCAAAGGGAGCTTATATGAGCGAGTAGTTTTTCTCGATTGATGCTAAAATCAACCGTTGTTTTATCTGCGGATATTGACGCGATACTTACATCATGAAGGGCGCTTTGTGATAGCTGAAAAAATTTATGATTATCTTGGGTGCCTATGATGAGCGTGAGTGGGTCTTGATAGCTCGACTCAAGCTTTGCGTTTGCACGTTCTACTGATTCTTTTAGGAGGTTGCTTGCAGGGATAAGAGGAGCCACAATTGGTTTTTGGGTAGACCCAAACGATTCAGTAAGTATGATTTGGAGCGTATAGGGATCGAGAGTAAATCGTTCCGTTTGTTCGATGATACCCAGCTTCTTATTTGATTGATCTAAGTAAATGATATCGTCACCTCGACTAGTGTCGTAGATCGTAGCTTCTATAAATTCATGATATTGCTGAGAAAAATGCAACACTGGCTCTATCTCGCGAGAGAGAAAAAAAGAAGCCAGAAGTGTGAGTTGATTCAGTGGAAACGCACGAGTATTTACCGATCGAATATTTTGTATCGTTGCTTCGGTGTCTAGGTATATTCCTAAATCTTCATATGAATATTCATACATTTTTCCGCGTATATCAAAAACATGTTTTGTGCGCATGAGAGTGTTGAGTGTTTCATTCAGGTTTGATTTTCGCATAAGCCCGATCGATACGTCTCCGATAGCAGTATTTGGAAATGTTAATTGATTGCTCATAATCTGAAGAATAAAAAAGATATTTATGAGGAAAAGGACCGCTATAAATTTGTTTCGTCTGCGAGATAAGAGGTGAGCACTTTTTTGAGATAAGTGGGTGATATGACGGTGGGTGTGCCGGAGAAGATTGTGCATGTATCCTTAGGCTAACAAATCTACGACTCGAGGGCAATTGAAACTGTGTTAAAACATACCCATTTGACGTGACGCATCTATAATTTCTTTGGGGTAAGAGAAATCTACATCAAAACTTTGGACTGTGTTCCAGTTGTCTAAATATTTCAACTGCTTGTTTTGTACACCATAGTCGTAGAGATCGCGAGTGAGGGCTACATCTGCTTCGCAATAGTATTTAAGTTTTTCTAGACTTTCTGGATCATGTGCTTTCCAATACTCGACAGCATTGGTCCCAACGTCAGTTTTTCCGCGACCGAGCGTATTTTCTCCAAGAGTTTTTAGGCTTAAATAATGCCCCAGTTTACTTCGTACAGTCTGCATCATGTCGAAATGAGGAAGTTTAGAAAAATTATCTGGGGCATACGGGATAAGTGCAGGCACATCAAATTTGATCGTATTAAACCCAATAATTCTCTTGGCATTGGTAAATATAGGCCACATGCTGTCGAGTTCGTCTTCCCAAAAACTTTTCATCTCACCGTTTATTTCACGCTGATCATCGCTTACTTGTCGGATATACACCGACACTATGGATATGCCGAGCTTACCCGGTTCGTTTCCTTCTACTTCTGAGAACAAGCGTTGTGTTTCTACGTCAAAAATGACTTCGTTTATCATACTGTAAGCAAAAATATCATATCTGATTGATACAGATAAGAAAGTAGGCGTAGTGTACCAAAAGTTGCCTGTGGGGTCTACCAATACGCATTTTACCTATGGTAAACTCATATTGCTAACCCGAGAGGTGGTGATAACATCATGAGGCAATATTTATTTGTGTGTAGCGCGGGTCACCCACCCGAGACCATGGTGGTAGAGGCGCTTGGTGATGATGAGGCGTTAGAGAAGATGATGGTTTTGACGCGTGACCATGTATCCAAAAAGCACTCTGACATGCCCCCGATGACTGAGGAGCAAATGATGAGTTTGATAAAAACTACTTGGATTAAGCATTAAGTATGACTGTAGGTAAGAGAAATCCACTATTGATTATCGCGTTTATCGCTGTGGTAAATGCGCTAGGGTACGGCATTATCATTCCAATACTGTATTCGTATTCGCAGCGATTTGGTCTCACTGATTTTCAGAACGGGATGCTGTTTGCGATATTTTCGATCTGTCAGTTTTTGGCCACACCGCTTATAGGGCGCATGTCTGATGCGTATGGGAGAAAACCACTTCTTGTATTGTCCCTTTTGGGTACTACAGCGTCATTTTTTCTTATGGCATTTGCGCAAAATGCATACTGGTTATTTTTAGCTCGGGCACTTGATGGCATCACTGCAGGAAATATTCCAGTAGCGCTTGCTGTTATTTCTGACACGACAGAACCGAAAGATCGTGCAAAGGGGTTTGGGATTATCGGGGCATCTTTTGGATTCGGGTTTGCGTTTGGTCCAGCGATTTCAGCATTCGTTTTACGGTTTGGGATTCATATGCCATTTATTTTAGCTGGCGTAGTCGCTGCAATTGCATTTACAATTACCCTGTTATTTTTAGATGAGACGAATAAGCACAGAGGAAAATTTATCGCAAAACACCTTTTTGACTTTCGCCATTTGATTCATTCTCTGATTGATCCGGCGATAGGTAAAACATTGATCGTCTCATTTTTGTCAATGTTTTCGTTTTCTATATTTATTTATGCATTCCAGCCATTTTCTGTACGTTTATTGCATTTGTCTATTCAGCAAATATCATGGATATTTACTGGTATTGGCATTGTGGGGCTTGTATCACAAGCGGCTATTATTCCTCGTGTGGTGAAGCGATTTGGTGAAAAGCAGGTGCTGGTTGGATCACTGTGTACGCTCGTGATCGTATTTGCTTTTTTGTTTACAGTACGATCCTATGGTTTATTGATAGTCGGCGTTATGCTTATGGCATTTGCGAATGGCTTCGTAGGCCCTATGATCGCAGCGTTACTTTCAAAAGAAGTAGACATGAGGTCTCAGGGGGCGATCATGGGGGTGAATGCGTCGTACCAGAGTATTGGGCAGATTGTGGGTCCGATAGCAGGGGGAATGTTGGCTTCGATTTGGATCCCGTTACCGCTTTTGGCCGCAAGTATGCTTTTGGTTCCAGCGCTGTTTTTAAGCGTGAGCATTTTGCGAAAAAGCTTCAAGCCTCAACCACTGGTTTAGCCTGCTATATCTAGCTTTTCTGAATTTTTCGGTCTATAATACCCATTATGAGAGCTAGGTAGCTCGAAAGCTTCATATGGCATTTGTAGAACGAAGATTAGAAAAGCGTAGCGGTGGAAAAGAGATCGTACGTAAAGAATCTCTTATTATCGCCATTGATGGCCAGACAGGGTCAGGAAAGTGGGCTTTGGCAAATGCGATATCAGAAGAGTATGACCTGCCTTTTGTAAATACGGGCACGAGTATTCGTGCACTTGCACTTCTTGCTATCGAACATGGTATTGTAAGCACAGATGAGACAAATGTAGTAGGGATTCCCGTAGACTTCTCCGAAAAGATTATTTCGCTTTATGACAAACTTCCACAGAAGTTGCGCGTAGAACCACCAAAGACAGGCACACGTACCGCAGATGTATATGTCGGGGATCGAGACATGTTGGAGGCCCTATCGCAGTACAACAAACAGATGGCTATAGAGAATATTTCATCTATGATTGCAGCAACTCCCGAAATGCGTATGAGGCTCTATACGTTGTGGAGAGATGCAGTGGAGCGAATGGGTGGCGCTGTGGTTGTTGGAAGGAAAACAGGTGTTGATTTGTTTCCTCAGGCCCACCTAAAGGCGTTTTTATACGCTGACCCCGAGGCATCTGCTTCATACCGAGTAAACAGAAAAGTTATGGCGACGCCGCAGATTCACACTGAGTCGTCATATGTGTCTGGTCGCGATTCTCGTGATCGTGCCAATGGGCTACTTGATCAACCGGAAGACGCATTGGTAATCGACACGACGTATTACATACAAGACTCGGTGGGGATAGAAAATTTGGCAAACATCGTCAAGTTTCACTTAGAGTCTAAGTATGATATTAAATAAAATTAGCGGTTGTTATTTGTCACTACCACGCTTCTAGGGTGACGGGTGTTGTTTTTCCAAAGTTCAAATCCTTTGACGTTATACTGTGGAGTCTTGATCATGCCATCCGCATGAAGTTTTTCGAATTGATCAGGCGTAAAAAAACCAAAGTTTTGTATTTCTTCTTTTTGCATCGTAAAAGTTCCATCGAGAATTGTGCCCGTGTATGCGTATCCTACGTGCATGTGTGGTTTCCCGTTGTTCTCAGTATCGCCGGTTGTATAGTAATGCCACACACCCAAAAGTTCATCGAGACGAATATCGAGACCTAATTCTTCTTTTGCTTCTCTCAATGCTGCCATTTCTGGCTCCTCATGATCAATGTCGTCTATATACCCTGCGATGGGTGACCATTTACCGCCATATTTTTCTACGTCTTGGACCATCAGGAGTCTGCCTTCAGCATCGCTTAAAAATATAGAAACAGAACCCAGTCCTGTAGAGTGTTCTTTCCACGGTGGTTGTTCTGGGTGTGAGTGATGGAGCGATCCGCGTTCTGTTGTGCCCATAAGGAGCAAATTATAGCGCGTTTAGACCCATAGGGAAAGAGAAGATCGCTAATCGAGAGAAAAATGATTAAAGACGGAAAGTATTCCGTTTTGGTCAACTGATTTGTCTGTCACATATCCTGCCGATCCTTTTGTCCCTATGAGATTTTTTAGTTCTGTAGTGCCATTTCCCAGTGTAGCCGCATACCCTGCGTGTTCCATAAATTGCCAATCACTTGTACTGTCGCCAACTCCCAAACAATCTTTCATGTCTATTCCCAATGCGTGCATCGCATCAAATGCAGATTGTTTTTTGGATACACCGCGTGCGGTGATGAGACCGAATTGATGGGGATTGGCGATAGGGTGAACGCCGAGGCTCAGTACCGCCTGTGTTTGAAATGGTTCAAATAACTTCATCAGTTTTTCCTTTTCTTCATGGTTTTTTGCGACCGGCATAACTTTTATAATCTCTTGTTCTTGTGCTATCGCGCGAAGTGACTCGACGATGAGCGGTGGAGTTTGGAGGATATGAGTGTGTATGGGTGTTAAATTTTCTCGAAACCGATTTTTTTGGATGATGTAACCGCTGGGTGTGTATAGCTCTGTGTATATATTTGCTTGGAGATATACATCAATAAGTCGTTGTACGAGATCAGTTGGTATGACATGTTTTTTTATAATTTTTTGAGATGCTGGATCCATAATCAGTGCTCCTCCATCTGTGATATGAGGATTGTTTAGGTCACAATCGTTGATAAGTTGCCCAATCGCGTAATGAGGTTTTCCTGTACAGAATGTCACAGGGAGTGAATTTGAATGAATTTTTTGGATTGCAGAAATTACATCTGGATGAGGGCTCGGGGAGTTATATCCGATTTTTTCCCCTACCAATACACCATCGATATCCAAAATAAGTGCTTTTATCATGTTTATATGGTAGCAGACGGAAATACTCTGTGCATGTACTGGTTATTACATGATATGGAGGGTTGAGATATAGAGAAGTGCTTGTACTTATAGGCCATTTCTTTTATACTTCGTGCATGATTTTATCAGATCGCGATATCGTCAAGTCACTCAAGTCTAAGCGAATAAAAATTTCGCCCTCACTGGATATGAAAACGCAACTTGGCTCCTGTTCGATAGATCTTCGTTTAGGAAAGCAATTTCGTGTATTTAACCACAGTAAAATGGCATTTATAGATCCAAATAATCCAAAACTCGGTACAGATATGATGACAGAAATCACTCTAAAAGCAGGAGACACGTTTATTTTGCAACCGGGAGATTTTGTTCTTGCTACCACAGTGGAAAAAATTGAATTGCCAGATGACTTAATCGGCAGACTCGAAGGACGATCCAGCCTTGGGAGACTTGGTATAGTTGTGCATTCTACTGCAAGCATTTTTGATCCCGGTTGGAATGGAGTTGTCGTTATGGAATTGGGAAACATGGGACGTATGCCGGTTGCACTCTATCCAAATATGAGAATCTGCAGCATGACATTCGAAGAGCTCACCTCACCGGCAGCCGTGCCGTACACCAAAAAAAAGGCGGCAAAGTATGTCGGACAAAAGTCTGCGTTAGCAAGTAGAATTTCACAGGATTAACGCATGAAACGACGTAATATTATTCATATACGAAATGGAGAAACGTTGCGAGTTATAAGTCAGCAAGGCGGTGGAGATGTAGTAATTGCTGAAAAACCAATAACTGTTTTGAGGACCACGCAAGCACTCGAACGGCATCGTAGTGTGCGATTTATGGTTGGAAGGGGTGGCCTTATAAAGCATCTGCCATTCGGTGCTGATGCATTTTTGTATGAGTCTACAGGTAAGGCGCATTCTGTCAAAAGTAGAAATAGTGGTGTGTTGAAGTGGATATTCTGATATGGATTGGCCAATACTCTATAAACAAGTGTTACATGTGAAAGATGCCAAAAATCCGGTTGGCGTTGCTATTATGTGGACCGAGCGTCAGGTGGTCGCGGATTTGCTCAAAGGTCAAACATATTGCGCTATAGGAAACCTCTATTCCTCCGCCGGAATCTCAGCCATGATTCGAAATGTATACGCCAACCCACATATACGGAAAATTGTTTTGTGGGGCGCAGACCTTTCTCGCAGTGGACAGGCACTCATCGCGCTTATGGCAAATGGCGTAGATGAGAATTTTTTTATCATTGGAGATGAGAAAAAAGGACAGATAGAAAAAGAGATAGGGCAGGAGGCTATAGAGTTGTTTCGAAAATCGGTCGAAGTGATAAATCTTCGGGGTAAGCCAGTAAGCGAGCTGCAACAAACAGTGGAAAAGCTATCAAAAGAGGAGCCTGTACCTTTTGCCAAGCCTCAAACGTTCCCAACAAGCAGACCTAAGCCATTTACGTACCCTAGCGAACAAATCGGTGTTCGAGTACATGGGAAAACTGCCGCTCAAACATGGTTAAAAATACTGCAGAATATCATGAGATATGGTAGAAACAAAACCACCCGTTACACCCAAGAAAATGAACTCAAAGAGTTATTAAATATCATGGCTGTTGTATACGAAGAAGATCCAGATAATCCATACATGCCATCATTTTTTCCATTTAGCCAAAAAGATTTAGATACATATTACCCACAAGTGTTGTCGGCTAAACAGATTCCAGGAATTGCATATACCTATGGTCAAAGACTCCGAAATTTTGATGGGCTAGACCAGATTCAAAATATTATCGATCTTATAAAAAATCGTCCATTTAGTAAAAAAATGATCGCCGTAACGGCGAAAGTCAAAGAAGATTGGTCCGAAGTAAATAAAGGCGATACGCCGTGTCTGACACAAATATTGTGTTCTATCCAAGATGGAAAATTATTTATGACCACCCATTTTCGTAGCCAAGACATGGTGCATGGCTGGCCAAGGAATGTGTTTAGTTTGCGCAAATTGCAAAAACTTATATCAGATGAATCTGGAGTGCCCATGGGGACGTTTGTCATGATTACTCATAGTGCACATATCTATAGTGATGATTATGCGCTTGTCGAAAAAATTCTTTCAGAAAATTTGGAAAAAGAATTAGGGTATACGAGTCGTCAAATGTTTGAAGACGATCCTCGTGGGAATATCGTGATCACCGTAGAAGAATCTGAAAAAATGCCAGTAGGCAGGCCTACCAAATACGCAAAAAAACCTACTGATAAAGAGTGGGAAATTGTCGTGAAGTTGTATGCACCAAATGGTGGATTGTTGCTGAAAGAATGGCGTGGGAAAACTGCCATGGAGTTGTACATAGACATGATAAATATAGGAGAGTATTTAGTGCTTCCAAGTCATCTTATCTATATAGGGACAGAGATGCAGCGCGCTGAATATTATATAAAGCTTGGGAAAGCGGAGTTATTTTCACAGGATCCCGCGGCTAATAAAGCGTTGTAGCGGTGTATACTTGCTTCCATCTTGACAGTGAATTTTCTTCGAGTGCATACTAATCCTATGATTGATCAACTGCTTGGATTATTGCTGTTTGGACTAGGCCTCACCAATCCCACAAAACCCGCGGTCAAAGGTGATACGACGGCGGTGGTGCTTTCTGAAACTGATTCACAAAACAACACAAGTGGAGCAAGTGGTGCCACAAGTGGTTCTGGAAGCAGTTCAGATGACGATGACGATGATGCTCAGGATAGTTCAGGAGCCACAGGGAGTCAGTCAGATGATGATGAAGACGATTCCACGACAGGTTCTACGATAAAGCCTACAAAATCATTAGAAAAAAAGGAATATTTAAGTAGGAAAGAGGTCATGGAAAATATTCGTGAGCGAGAGAAAAAACTAAAAGAAATATTTGATGCTCGAAAAGCTCGTCAAAGTAAGGAGTTAGAGCAAAGCCAAGCTCGCGCAAAGCTCAATACAGAAACAGCACGAAAAGTATTTTCTGAGAAGCTTTCAAAGTTAAAAGACGCAAAGAAAAAGAAAACCGCGACTTCTCTGGATCAAAAATTCGCGGAATTGAACAAAAAACGCACCACTATCATGCTTGCTTTTGTTTCTAAAATGCAAGAAGTCGTGGATAAAATTTCAACGCGCGCGGCGGAAGCCGAAAAGGCTGGTAAAGACATTTCAAAAGTAAACACTGCAGTCGTGTCTGCACAGGCAGCGATTGCTAGCGCATTGACCGCGGTTACTGCTCAGGCAGGAAAAACATATGTCGCAACTGTTACGAGTGACGAAACGCTCAAAAGCGACATGGAGACAGTGATGAAATCCCTAAAAAGTGATCTAGACGCTGTAAATATTCTTATGAGTTCTGCAAAGAAAGCAGTGTACGAAGCATATACTGAACTTGCTCGGGTTATGGAGGAACCAGTTACCACGCCCACGGTAACGACAGCACCGTAATATGAATAAATCATCTATTTTTGTTATCGGGATACCATTATTTATAGTCGGTATGGTCGTTGTTGGAATATTTATCTTTCGGACCATGGAACGACAGCAGTCGTCTATGGATGCGCTGACGCAGGTTATGACAACTGATGTTGTACCAACATTAAAAGGCGAAGCAGGGAAACCTAATTCTGGATTTGCAGATACCAATGTTACGACTGGAATCGGAGATTTATCTTCTGATTTGCGAAGTATTGAAGATGATGGTGGAGCCTCTGACTTTAGCGCACTTGAGGCAGAAGCATCTACACTTTAAGTTATTTTATAATCTTCTCATAAAGGGCTGATATATTTTTTGCGACTGTTTCCCAATCAAATTTTTGCATAGCCTTTTCGTTTTTGTAATATCCATGGGGCTCGGTCAATACGTGCAATAGTTGTTCTGCAAGCAGCACGGGATTATTTGCTGATATTACGTGCCCCTTAGGAAACTCTTTGAGAATAGGGGATATTCCCATGACATCTGTCGTTATGACTGGTCGATCACATGCCAGTGCTTCAAGTGCGACCATCCCAAAAGACTCGTAGTGACTGGGCATGACGACTACATCTGCGGCGTTATAGTAGTTGACGAGTTTTTCTTGTGGTTGTGCCGGAATAAATCGAACTGTTGCTGAAAGATTTAGCTCATCTTGCAAATGCTTGAGTCTGGTAAGTTCTGCAGACCATGTATCACTATTTTCTCCGACATCACCTCCGACGATCCATAAACATAACTCAGCAGCAAGTTGAGGTTGTTTTATCAGAAGTATTTTTATCGCATATAGCAATACGTCGAATCCCTTTACAGGATCTATGCGACCAACCGCAAGGACAATATGGTGATCGTTTTCGCTGTTAAGAATTTTCTTGGCTTCTGTTTTTGGTTTTGGAAAAAAGAGGCGTATATCTACTCCAGGAGGTATCGTGTAGACATGGTTTTTCGGTGCATCATACAGAGTGGACACATAAGATGTATCATTTTCGCTCGTTGTAATTATCGCCGTTGCGGTGTGGGCAAGTGATTTTTCTAATGCTACTCGGTTTTCAGGATCTTCGAGTGCCGCAGAATGATTGACTAACTGTTTCATAAGTCCAAGTGTGTGGTAGGTCATCACCCACGGGATTTTTGGAGAGAGCGACTGCGAAATAGCTTTTGCGACTATCCCTGATAAATAATAATGTGCGTGTATCACGTCATACGTGAGGCGCTCTGCATGTATGTAGATTAAAACATTTTGGGTAAATTCATCTATGGCTTTTAGAATTTCTTTTTTGGAAAGGGGAGTATGTGGACCACATGGCACATGAATGACGCGTATAGATTCCGATACCTGTACAACACGAGGATTTGTATCATCCTGCACACGTGTATATATATCGATGCTCCATCCGAGTTTGGATAGGGCTTTAGACAGTTCAAATACATACACGTTTATCCCTCCGCGTTCTTTTCCCTCACTGGAAGCCAATGGACACTCATGCACGGATATCATTGCGATACGTTTCATACGGGGTATATTGTAGCACGAGGACTTTGCGATCTGTGTTATGTACTTCTCAATATTGTAGCCGCTGGTCTATCGCAAATTACACTTACACGGTCTGTTATTTGTTGAAGCGCAGATGCGGGGCAAGCCTCAGTGATTGGACCATGAAGAGCTTTTTTAAGCTCTATTCCTTTTCCTTCGCCATATCCAACCATGATAATTTCTTTTGCATTGAGAATATTTGCAATTCCTACCGTGAGCGCTTCCGTGAGAGTGCGTTGTCCTCGCGTGATGTCTCTTGTTACTGTTTCTTGGGAGAGAGGAGCCACGTGCGTTTGTGTCGTGAACGGAGTTTTTGGTTCATTAAACGCTATATGTCCGCCCGGTCCAATGCCCAAGATAACCAGATCCATCGGCTGTTTGTTTATCTCTGTGTTGTATCTTTCTGCTTCTTTGTTTGCGTTTCCAGTATCTCCACGCATTTCGTGGCGATGAGTCTCGGGAATATGTAATGGATCAAAGACGCGTTTACGTAAGAATCCTACAAAGCTTTCAGGGTCTTTGGGAGATACGCCATTGTATTCATCTAAATGAAATGCTTGCATCTGAGAAAAATCAACGTTGGTTGCGTTTGCAAGCTCAACAAGTTCTTCGTAGACGGGTTCCATAGTGTTGCCAGTTGCAAACATGATGGCAGCATCGGGTTTATGAATGACGGTTGTGAGGATGGTTTGTGCAGCGGCGCGAGCTGCTTCACGTGCAGAATCAAATTCTCGTACGGGAACCTCAGGCTTTACTGAAGAAAATTCAATATGCGTAATACGCAAGGTTTCGACTAATGGCATAAGAGCCTATAGTCTATACCTATGGTTCATAAAAATCAAGTGTAGCCCAAGAAAGGCAGTGCTTATTTGACCGTAACGCTTTTTGCCAAGTTCCTTGGCATATCGGGATCAAATCCTCGCTCTACAGTGAGGTAGTAGGCGAGCAATTGTGCCGCAATGACGTTTGGAATGATCGTCGCTATTCCTGCATCGTCTATAGGGATGTATTCATCGAATGCCTCACTTGGTTTTGGCGAAATACCGATGATATATCCACCGCGAGCTCTCATTTCTCGTGCTGCGGTAAGCGTGTCTTCGTGAGTTCTATCAAGAGGCGCAAACACGACACACACTGTGCCACTCGTTACGAGAGCTAGTGGGCCATGTTTGAGTTCCCCTGCGGCTATTCCCTCCGCGTGGATATAGGAAATCTCTTTTATCTTTAGCGCGCTTTCTAGAGCTGTGGCATAGGACAGCCCACGTCCAATCACAAACATGTGTTGGGTATCTTTAAGTTTGTGTGCGAGTGCCTTGATGTGTTCCACGCTGCGTTCGCTGACCACGCCTTGCGCAGCCTTAGCTGCTTTGGCAATCAATAGTTGCCCTTTTTTTACATCGCCATCCATGGCATGTGCGATAAGCGTTAGGTGTGCGATTTTTGTGATAAACGCTTTGGTAGATGCTACTCCCTTTTCAGGGCCCGCGCCAATTGGTAGTCGAAAATCTGCCTCTCTCCACAATGTCGATCCCACGACGTTGCATAAGGCAAGAATTGTCATACCTTTAGCTTTTAACTTTTTTACTGTTTCAAGAAGGTCCATGGTTTCCCCAGATTGAGACAGTGCGATTACCATGCATTTATTCGACATGACGGTAAGTCTATGGTCAAACTCGCTGGCAATGCCCCAATTCATAAGCTTGTTGGCAACTTCCGAAAATATGTATGAGGCAGCTCTGGCCGCATTGCCGCTGGTTCCTGCTCCGACTGCATACATGCGATACGCGCGACTGAGTTTTTTAGCCATAATTTTTGCTTGTGCTGGAGATTCAGAAGCTATTTCGGAGAGTAGCCCCGGTTGTTCATGAATCTCTTTGAGCATGAAGTATGGATATTTACCTTTCACTGCTTCCTCGACTGTCCACGTGAGCTTTTGCTTGCGTGGATTTACTTGATTTCCGGTCTTTGTGTCGTAGATATGAATTGTTTTTTCTTCTACGATAGCGATTTCGTTGTCTTCTAGATAGTGCACCTGTTTGGTGTGTGAGATAAGAGCAGCAGGATCGCTTGCGAGAAAATTTTCGTGATCCCCATAACCCACGACAAGCGGAGAGCCATTGCGTGCTGCTATCATTTGATGATCTTTTGTATTGATGAGTATGATAGCGTTTAGTCCATCGAGTTCGTTAAATGCTCGTTGTACCGCCTTGCTAAACATCATGGTTTTTGCATACTCTTCGACCAAATGTACAATCACTTCAGTATCTGTTTCGGACAAGAATCGATGACCCTTTTTTACGAGCATTTTTTTGAGTTCCTCGTAGTTTTCTACAATTCCATTGTGGATAACGGCAATTGTTTTGGTACAGTCTAGATGCGGATGTGCATTTATTTTTGTGACACCTCCATGGGTAGCCCATCTCGTGTGGCCAAACGCAAGCGTACCACTAGGCAATTCGTTTACATCAGCCTCGCCAATTTTTCCTGCGCTTTTTTTTACCACTATTGTATTGGTTGTGTCGGGTTTCTCGTTGAGAGGTACTACAGCCACACCCCATGAATCATATCCACGGTATTCCAATTCTTTAAGACCTGAGAGCACAAGCTTCGCCGCTTGATTATTTTTTCCGACGTATCCGAATATGCCACACATATATGCCTCCTTATGCAGCGCGCGACATGCGTACTGCTATGACTGAAGAATAAATAGAGTATCAGAAGAACGGACTTCGTCAGTGATCATTTAATCTGGCTGTTACCAACACAGGTTTTCCGATCATTGTTACGGTGAGAAGTATCACCGAGGGGTTTCCGCAGATACTATCAAACCAATGGTTTTGGCTTGATGTCCGAATGTCCGACACAATGTCGAGACCCCCTTCCTCGTATTCCGTAAAGCGAACAAATTGACTTTTAACCAATTGACCAATTAATTATATTAATTTGTTATTTTGTAAATTTGTTAAATGTTATCACTTCACGGACCACACGCTTATAGTTTTTTTACCGTTCTTTTAATGTGCCTTTCTAGCGCTTATCGTACCTTTCGGATATACGTATTGTCAAGGTTACCCAAAACATGATAGAACCAGACTGCCATGAAAGAACAAAAAGAGTACATAGCGGTTATGGGTACCATGGGAAGTGGGAAAACTACGGCGGCAAATTTGCTTGCGAAAGAGTTGCATTTTACCCTCATAGAAGAAAATGTAAAGGAGAACGCTTTTCTTCCTCGTTTTTATCAAGACATGAAGCGGTGGGCGTTTCATTCGCAGCTGTTCTTCCTCATGGAAAAAATTCGGCAAATGACGGAAACAAAGTCCTTGCTTGCCAAGTCATCCGTTGTTCAGGATACGCCAATCACACAAGATGTCTATTCGTATGCGCGAGCACAACATGAACTCGGGAATATGGACGATGCAGAGTGGGCGTTATATCAGAAAATATATCATGAGTTTACTCCGCATTTTCCTAATCCTGACTTAATCGTATTTCTCGATACATCCGTGCCAGTGATAGAAAAGCGAATAGCCGATCGCGGTCGAGGGTTTGAGCAAAGTATACCGACTGACTACCTTGAACTTCTTGATAAACTTAATCGTAAGTGGTTGGAGCAAAATACTACGATTCCAGTAGTGAAAATAAATACAGACACTCTTGATATATCGAGGAATAAAGACGCTCAAACACAATTTGTCTCACTTGTGCGTCGTGCATTGCCACGCCGTGGTGTACACTAGACCTATGAAAAAAATGCAAGGAATTTCTGTGTGTATATGGGATTTTGACGGCACACTCTACAAACAGATTCCTGCTCTATGGGACCAAATTCATCAAACAGAAATAGATGTGATTGCTGCTCATACTGGGTGGTCCATCGAAAAAGCGACAGAAGAATTTTATAAAATATACAAAATAGAAACACCTAGTGGAACAACCACAGTGTCTAGAATTACAGGAATCTCTCATGCCGACGCGTCTCGTGAGACCTCTGCTCTCACAGATTATGCTGCATTTTTGCATCCTGACCCGAAGTTAAACGAAATGTTTTCGCGCCTTTTGGGATATCGGCATATTATGTTGGTAAATGGGAGTCAAGAATCAGTGACACGAGGACTCGCGCTCCTTGGGGTGCGTAAAGACATATTTGAAGAAATCGTAACCAGTGAGATTGTGGGCGAAACAAAGCCGAGTGACAAAGGGTTTCGATATATCATAGATAAAACTGGCTTACCGCCTGCATCACACGTAATGATCGGGGATCGCGAGTTGGTTGATCTAGCACCAGCAAAAACGCTCGGACTCAAGACGTGTCTCGTTTGGTCTGACACAAAGAGTTCTATCGCAGATGTTACGTTGTCTACAGTATACGAGTGTGTAAATATGCTAGGATAAATAAATGAAAATATTTTTTACTGCAGCAACGACCAATAATGGTGACTATATTCCTCAAGAAACTGCGATCATAAACGAACTCAAGAGCATGGGGCACACACTTACCTCGGGGGAACAGATACTTGATCATTCTAAGCTCGAATCTGACGCAAAATTATCTCCCGAAGAGATTTTTCAGCGTGAAAAAAGTGCCATAGATAGCGCAGATTGTGTTGTTGCAGAAGTTACGAAGCCATCTAGTGGGGTAGGTGGAGAGTTGGTGTATGCCCTGACTCATCATAAGCCAGTCCTTGCACTTTTTTACAAAGATGCGCCGAATGAACTATCTACCATGATAACGGGTAATCCGTCTGATCATTTGTTTTTAGAGCATTATGATGAAGATAGTTTGCCAATCACCCTGAAACATTTTTTGGAACAAGTGGTCGTAGATAAATCTCGGAGAGGTGTCCTTATCGTAATCGATGGTGGAGATGGGAGTGGAAAAACGACACAGTCAGAGTTGCTCATGCAGTATCTCAAAGATCATGGAGCAAGTGCTAAGGCGTTTGACTTTCCTCGATACTATTCTTCATTTCACGGCAAATTCGCTGGGAGGTTTCTCGCTGGTGAGTTTGGTAGCGACGTGTCACCATATCTTGCGTCACTTGCATACGCGCTAGATCGGGCCAGTGCCAAAGAAGAGATGGATCATTGGCTCTCGCATGGAGGGGTGATTGTTTCGAATCGATACGCGACAAGTAACATGGCGCACCAAGGGGCGAGACTACCTGAAGAACATCGAGCTGAATTCCTTGAGTGGATAGACGAGCTTGAGTATAAAGTGCATAAGATTCCACGAGAGGATATCGTTGTGTATTTGCATGTCCCATGGCAAGTCGGAATGGAATTGACCAAGAAGAAGGGGGAACGCGCATACCTTGGTGATCGAAAAGATATTTTAGAAGCTGACTTGCACCACAGACAGGAATCAGAGGCGATGTATGTGTCTTTGGCAAAGAAAAGAAAGAACTGGGTGCTTATCGAATGTGTGGAAAACGGCGAAATTCTCTCCAAAGACGCTATTCATAAAAAGGTCATTGATATATTGCGACAAAAAAATCTAATCGCTTCATGACCACGCTATACATAATTCGTCACGGTAAATACCTAACGCCAAAAGGCATCATTCCATATAGACTTGCTGGATTTAATTTGGCCCCAGAGGGGGTAGCAATGGTGGAGAAGCTGTCTGATCAACTTCGGGATGTGCCATTTGTGGCAATCTATACGAGCCCTATGGAGCGCACGGTAGAAACTGCTCAGATCATAGCTAAGTCACACTCGCTTAATCCGGTGATAGATGAACGATTGCTGGAGGTAAGGTCTCCCGCCCAAGGATTGACAGTAGCAGAGATTGAGGCCATTTCGCCGTTTGACTGGAGTATATACGACACAGATTTTCGAAAAGCGGGAAATGGGGAGTCCACTGAGGAGGTTTTTGTGCGAACTGCAGATATCGTGAATGAGAAGCTCACTCAGCACAAAAATCAGACATTTGCGCTCGTTACGCATGGAGATCAAACCATGCTTATGGCAGCGCATTATATGGGGATTCCACGTACAACAGAAGCACTTTTGAAGCTTCCATATGTGCCTATGGCAGGTGGGTACAAAATTGAGCTTGAAGGTGAGAAAGTCTTGGTCACCCCACTTCATAAAATTTAGGCACGAATCGTGCCTAGATATATTTGTCTGATTTTAGATTATATTTAGGGCTATTCGCTTGACAAATAATCATTTTTTGCTATAATTATCAAAAGCGCTCGAAATAGCTTTTTGAGCGATTTTTAATTTAACAGGGTAATAGTTGTTTTTTCTCAAGTAACGCCACCCAGTCGAAAGACTAGGACGTAGGACACCAAATGAAAAATCAAACATACAACCATTTTCGTTCATTTATTACCAAGGAGGCCCAAGCTGGGGCCTTTTTTAGTGGGAAAGGAGGGGCATGAATTCATCTGAAACCCTCCCAATTACATTTGTTACTAGCAGTGATGGAAACCGAAAAGCCGATATTTTCCAAGCGTGGCTTCCTAACCATAAAATAACCCAGCGTGAACCGTTGTACAACGAAGATCAAATTCACCAAATAGCTCCTCATACCGAACATCGTCCACAGGTGATTGCAGAACGCAAAGCTAAAGATGATATTGCTATGGCACAAGCAATCTCAGGGATTGCCAATGTCATCGTAGAAGATGGAGATTTGTACACCAAGGGTAGTGAAAAAATGCTTCTCTATACCGACACAGTCCAGCTTGTCCATATTTCAGACACAGAAATTGCAATGCTTGAGAAGCCAAAAATGGAAGCAGTTGAGTGGGCCATGTATTCTCCTGAAGCGATGATGCAATCAGGAAAAGATATAGAGATCATAAATGCCATGACGGGAATCAGAACCAGCAAAGATGGAATTTCTGAGCCGTCCACAGTGATCGTTCGAGTTCGAGCTACTATGAGACCATTTACTCGAGAAGAAGTTGTGGCATACGCCAATCAGCCAAAATCTACAGTAGCAGAAACCTCTGGAGGTCTGTCCATAGCAAATGGTGGACGATCATTTTATGACATGACCAAGCCACTTACCGTAAGCATTGCTGATTCTATGGATGATGTGCCCACAGAGCTTGTTCGATACATAACATGGGAACATGTCACCAATGCAGAGCTTAAACCATTTATCTGTGGAGCAATCGCTCCTGCTATCGATCAACTTCTCGCAAAAACAGCATCACCCAAGATGATATAATCCGTGTATGGTAATACCCGCTGCTTCTTCTGATGGCGATATTGAAGCCCTTATTGGACAAGAATTCCAAAGGCAATCAAATACAATCACGCTCATTCCTTCAGAAAATTACACATCGCTGGCTGTTCGAGAAGCGTTGGGATCGGTATTGACGAACAAATACTCAGAAGGGTACGCACATAAACGATATTATCAGGGAAATGATGTTATAGATCAGATAGAAGATATTGCAATTGAAAGAGCAAAAAAGCTTTTTGATGTACCGCATGTAAATGTCCAACCATATTCTGGATCTCCTGCAAATAGTGCTGTGTATTTTGCATTATTAAATTCAGGAGATACCATTTTAGGACTCAAATTATCCGGCGGAGGGCATTTGACCCACGGCCATCCTGATATAACATTTTCTGGTAAATATTTTCACTCTGTGCAATACGACGTAGATCAAAGTGGTTTTATAGATTTGGAAGAAGTTCAAAGACTTGCAATAGAGTCTAAACCTAAGATTATTGTCGTTGGAACTACTGCGTATCCTCGAATTTTTGATTGGAAAAAGTGGCGAGTAATTGCCGATAGTGTGGGCGCATTGCTTTTAGCTGATATTTCTCATATAGCAGGGCTTGTGGTAGCGGGCGTACACCCTTCACCCGTGCCATATGTAGACGTGGTTATGACTACGACACATAAAACACTTCGAGGACCTCGAGGAGCTATGATTATGGTTACCCCTCGAGGGCTAGCTCGAGATGTGGATATGGGGAACAAAATTGACAAAGCAGTGTTTCCAGGACTTCAAGGTGGACCGCATGACAATGTAACGGCAGGAATTGCAATCGCTTTACATGAAGCAGCTAGGCCAGAATACATAGCGTATGGCGCTCAAGTTGTTGCAAACGCTAAAGTACTAGCTCAAACACTTCTTGATGCTGAAATAAAACTTACAACCGGTGGAACAGATAATCACCTTATGGTTTTGGATTTGCAGACACAAGGAGTTATAGGAAATGTGATTGCTCAAGCGTTGGAGGTAGCAGGAATAGTGGTGAACAAAAATAGTGTGCCTCATGATCCCAACCCTCCGTTTTATCCATCGGGAATTCGCATAGGAACGCCAGCTGTCACAACCCGCGGCATGAAAGAAGCCGAAATGAAGCAGATTGGCGCGTGGATTATCGAAGTTATTCGAGAGGTTTCTCACTACACGTTGCCAGAAACTAAAGAAGGACGCAAAGGGTTTTTAGCCCAGACAAAAAACGAGCTTGCTAGTAATCAAAAATTGCTTGTTATTTCCAAAGAAGTTAAAAATTTGTGTCAGAAATTTTCAGTGACATAATTATTGGAGCATACTGGTATGAATAAGCAGTCAAGTGTAGTATTTTTGCCTAAAATTCAAACGCTGAATTCTAAAACACAGCGTATATATCCATTGTTAGCGGGAATTTTTATCGTTATTACATCATTCTCATTTTGGCAAATCAATGTGCTATATGTTCTATTGTTTGGGTTTTTAGGAGTCATGATGGTCGTCGCGGCATTTGCACAGACAAAGCAATCCGTTATTGTAGGAGAGGACTCTATAGAGATATCAGTCCCACTTAGCACTACTCGAGTTATTCGCTTATCAGAATTGGCAGAGCTTGGTTATGCACGCAATCCTTGGTGGATATCTCGGGCTCGGCATCTGTTCCGTCTGGTGTATCGATATAAAAATGGTAGATCCGCATGGATGCTTATGAATGTCTGGTCGCCTGAGGAATTAGAAGAGGTGGTAGATTATGTATGTAAAAAATTTCCTTCTATAAAGAGAATATAACAATTCAAACAAGCACATTTTTATGTTCTGGTACAGACTCCAAGGAGTACACATATCATCATGTCTGGGATCAAAAATCCGGTAAAGATCGCGTGTTAGCTAAACCGTGCCACCTTGTCAGTAGACGAATAATGTAGTATACTAACCATTAATAAGCACACTCGAGTAAGTATCTCTCCCAAAAAGGGTATCGAGTGGAAGGTCAAGAGATACGATGTATGCATTTATTGCGCCGTCGTATCGGCGCTTTTTTTATAACCAATATTGATTGATATACTGTATTTTATATACAAAGGAGCGAGATAAATTATGAAAGATATAACACTAGAAGCATTACTCGAAGCAGGTTGTCATTTCGGCCACAAATCAGAACGATGGCACCCTAAAGCTGCAGAATTTATTTGGACAGAAAAAGATGGTATCCATATTATCGATTTGGCAAAAACCAAATCAGGGTTGGAAGCCGCTATGCAATTTGTGTATACACTCGCATCAGAGGGTAAATCCGTATTATTTGTGGGTACCAAACGACAAGCTCGTGGAGTAGTACACGAAGCCGCCGCCGCAGCTGGTGCAGCATTTTTGACACAGCGATGGATCGGTGGATTTATGACCAACTGGGAAGGTGTACATCGAAACATCCAAAAGATTAAACGCCTCATGGAAGAGCAAGCAGCAGGCGCATGGAAGAAAAAATATCCAAAACATGAACAAACCAAACTTGCTCGTTATTTGGATCGATTGAACGTCGATTATATCGGCGTGTTAGGTTTGGATGATTTGCCAGCTGCAATATTTGTGGTTGACGTACGTAAAGAACAGTCAGCCGTACGAGAAGCAAAACGTATGGAAATACCTGTCATCGGTATCGTCGATACCAATGCAAATCCAGAAGGCATCGACTATGTAATCCCAGCAAACGATGACGCAGTCGGATCTGTACAGTTTATCGTCACCGCAGTTACCGCCGCATATCAAGAAGGCAAAGAATTCGCAGAAAAAGAAAAAGTTGCTCAAGCCGCCGCCGCTGAAAAAGCAGCGAAAAAAGCAGCTGAAAAAGTTGAGCCCAAGGATATGCCAACTAACCTAAATGGTGTGGTAAAAGAAGTGAAAACAGAAGAAGTAAAGGTTACAGAAGAGCCAAAAAAGGCTACAAAAAGTAAAAAAGCGTAATATTTATTTTATATCATGAATTTTTCTATAGATTTACTCAAAAAACTTAGAGAAGAGACACAGGCGGGAGTTTCTGATTGTCGTCAGGCATTAGAAGACTCACAAGGCGATTATGAAAAAGCCAAAAAGCTCTTGATTGAGCGAGGTCTTGAGAAAGCATCCAAAAAAGAAGGCAAAGAAACTTCCCAAGGTATTATCCATAGTTATATTCATGGAAACGGTAAAGTGGGAGTGCTTGTAGATTTACGATGTGAGACAGATTTTGTGGCTCGTACTGACGAGTTCAAAGCGCTTGCCCATGAGCTTACGTTACAGATTGCCGCGATGAGCCCTAAAGACGTCAAAGAATTATTAGAGAGCGCATATATTCGTGATGCCAAACTCACAATGCAAGATTTGGTTAAACAAACAATTGCAAAAGTAGGGGAGAACATCACAGTTTCTAAATTTACCCGCATGCAATTGGGCGAATAACGCGACGCTTTTCTTCTTGACCCAAATACTCCTCGTGCCGTAAGATACATCTACAATGATAGATCAAACACTAACTCAAGTTCGTGATCGAATGCGTAAAGCTATTGAGGTAACGAGTAATGATCTTGCATCTATTCGATCTGGCCGTGCAACACCTGCACTTGTAGAACACATAGTAGTTGCGGTTTACGGTGGCACACAGCATTTGAAGCTTATGGAATTGGCGACAATTACCACTATGGATGCCAAAACCATTGTCATAGCGCCATTTGATCCATCGGCAATCGTCGAAATTGCAAAAGGATTAGAAGCGGCAAACACTGGGCTTTCTCCCGTCGTCGACGGAGATATCATTCGTATCACAATCCCGCCGTTATCTGAGGAACGAAGACAGGAATACATCAAGCTTGCGAAAACAAAATTGGAAGCAGGGCGTGTCATGGTAAGGCAATCTAGACAAATGGGCATGAAAGATTTACAAAAACTGGTTGCAGACAAGACAATTTCTGAGGATGAGGAAAAACATGGAGAAAAACTTGTGCAAGAGTTAACCGATGAAATGATTGCCGATATAGACGCGATAGGTGCCCGCAAAGAAGCTGAATTGCTCCAGGTCTAAGTGTTTATCATATGTTTGTAACTGCCATCACATTTCTCGCTATCCTCACAATTCTCGTGCTTATTCATGAGGCTGGACATTTTTTTGTCGCCAAAATTATCGGAGTGAATGTCGAAGAATTTGGTATGGGTCTACCTCCCAAGATATTTGGGAAAAAATTCGGCTCTACGGTATATTCACTTAACTGGCTACCCATCGGAGGATTCGTGAAGCTTTCCGGTGAAGATTCTGAGGATGGGACAAGTGCAAAATTAAAAAATAAACATCAATATTTTTGGGCACGTAGTAAAAAAGAACGAGCAGCTATATTGTGCGCTGGTGTGTTTATGAACTTTGCTCTTGCGGTAGGGATAACCATGTTTTTATTGACAAGTGGAATACAGGAACCGTCAGGACGAGTGCATTTGGAAAAAGTTGTAGAAGGGTCACCAGCTGCCGAAGCACAGTTGCAAGTTGGTGACATTGTAACAAAAGTATGGACGGTGGATGGTGCTGGAAAGCCAAATGACCCTAGTCCAATTCGAGTAAGCGCGGATCTTATTGGTTTTTCTAAACAGCATGCAGGTGAGCAAGTGTATATGTCGATCACACGGGATGGAAACATGTTACCTGCCATAAGCATGACGCCTCGAAAAAATCCTCCTGCTGGGCAAGGCGCTATCGGCGTTGCAATTTCAGATTTAGAAGTGCGCAAATATTCATGGAGTGAAGCACCCAAGAAAGCATTGGTGATAAATCTTACCCGCGCACGAGACATGCTTATCTCTCTCGGAAGCACGGTGTGGCGGCTCGTGACATTGCGTGCGCCTGAAGCAGATGTAGCAGGGCCAATAGGGATAGCACAAGTCACGGGTCAGGCTGTGAAGTTTGGCTGGCAAGCAGTGCTAGAATTTGCAAGTATTTTATCGTTAAATCTTGCAGTGTTAAATATTTTACCTATCCCAGCATTAGATGGTGGGAGATTAGCGTTTGTTATTTTTGAGAAAATATTAGGTCGAAGAGTGCGCCCAGCGTTTGAAAAGTCTACCCATCAGATAGGTATGCTTGTGCTTTTGGGACTCATACTTTTGGTGTCTATAAATGATATTTTGCGTTTATTCCGAGGCTAAATTTGACAGAGTAATCCCTCGAGATTTATACTACTCATTAGTCTTGTATACGCGTGTATTTGCAAAACGTAAATACATAGTCCCGCCCCGAACGGGACAAGCGGTTCCGCCAATAACGGAAACGGGTATGCCCGTGATAGCTATAAATTAAGAAGTAATTAAGGTGGTACCACCCAGCCTTTCGCGAAAAGCTGGGTCCTTATAAAAAATAAACGGTACCTTTTTTAGTGGAAAAAAGTGTACACTTATGAAAGGAGTGTATATGAAATACAGTCAGCTGATCGGAAAAACATCGAGGCAAAAATTACCTGGGAGTGAGGTTATCAGTCATCAGCTTCTTTTGCGTGCAGGATTTATTACTCCAGTGGCAGCCGGTATATATACATTTCTTCCTTTGGGATTTCGAGTGCTAGAGAAGATAGATCGTATTATAAAAGAAGAATTTACCAAACGCAGTATTCAGCATATTCTTATGCCGTTTGTTCATCCTGCGTCATTATGGGAAGAAACCGGAAGGTTCACCAAATGGCGAAAAGTTTTAGCAGTGTTTGAAGCAAAACACGGTGGTCAGTATTTACTTGCACCCACCCATGAAGAAACGGTGACAGATATAGCGCGTAAATTTATTAGTTCATATAAAGATATGCCAGTGATCGTCAATCAAAATCAATGGAAATATCGAGATGAGGTGCGAGTAAATGGAGGGCTTCTGCGGACTCGCGAGTTTTTGATGCAAGACGCATACTCTTTTGATAAAGATGAGGAGGGGTTGGCAAAAAGTTTTGCCACAGTAAGCGAAGCGTACCATGCAATCTTTAAGCGTATTGGGTTACCAGTGACGGTAGTGAAAGCAGATAGCGGCGCAATCGGCGGAACAGGGAGCGAAGAGTTTATGGTGGAGTCGGAAGCCGGAGAAGATCGCATCTTCGTCTGTAGTAATGGCGATTATAAAGCAAATATAGAAAAAGCTGAATCGCAATTTTCAGCATTTACCCAGAATGAAGAGAAAAAGCCTATGGAAGAGGTGGAGGGTCAGGGAATTATAGGGGTGGACGCATTGGCTAAATCCCTAAAGATTCCCGTCGCTCAAACTACCAAGACATTACTCTATCAAGCGGACGACCGTGTGGTTGCGGTGTGTGTACGCGGGGAATATTCAGTGAGCGAAGTAAAACTCGCAAACATTCTCGGATGCATGAATTTGCATTTGGCAAAAGCAGAGGTGGTAAAGCGTGTTACGGGGGCAGAAGTTGGGTACGCAGGTCCTGTGGGATTGCCAGAAGATGTTGAGGTATTGTGGGATTTATCATGCGAAGGTCGCGTAAACTTCGAATGTGGTGGCAATAAAACCCATTTCCATAACATAAATGTAAATTTTGTTGATGACGTAGCAATGCCTTCTAAGTTTGTGGATGTTCGAGAGGTCAAAGCAGGTGAGACGTGTATAAAGTGTGGCAAGGGAACGCTGGTCGAGGCACGCACGATCGAACTTGGTCATGTGTTTAAGCTTGGGACCGTGTATTCCGAAAAAATGAAAGCTGTATTTACCGATAGTGACGGAAAACAAAAGCTTATCATTATGGGTTGCTATGGTATTGGTATGACTCGAGCGTTGGCTGCATCCGTCGAGATGAGTCACGATGAACGGGGTATTATTTGGTCTCGTGAAATTGCGCCATTTACTGTGCACCTGATATCGCTTCCTGGGGGAGAAGATAAAGCACAAGATCTGTACCAAAAGCTTTGGGCGCAGGGCGTTGAAGTGTTGTGGGATGACCGTGACGTAGCAGCTGGTATAAAATTTGCAGATTGTGATCTGATCGGCCTACCATATCGCTTAGTAGTTTCCCAAAAAACTGGTGATCAAGTTGAGGTAAGGAGACGTTCTGAATCAACCTCAGTGCTTATGGGCTTTGATGAAGCGTTGGGCTTGATGCATGGGTAAGCACAACTATGACGGAAATTGGTGAAATGATGAGTCCATCTATTGTTGAAAGAGTACGTATGCATTTTGCAGATGCTAAGCTTTCTGCAGGACCAATCTCTCGTGAAGCGATCCGGCAAATTAGAAAAATTCAATACATGGTTCCCAAGGGGCATGCATCGCAAGAATTTGACAATGCAAAGCGTTCCGCAATCACAAAATTTGCTGAGAAAGATGAACAAGCGAAGAAGGAGCAACCATGGGTTTGGCTCGCCAATATTGTGAAGTTATGGTTTTATGCGCCAGTTGTTGTGGCTGCGTTTCCTGCACGATCTTCCATGTATGAGGAAATGAAACAAATTAAAGAGAGTGGGAAAAAGTGGCGAACATATCTTCGTAAGCATGGTGAAAAAATTAAAGGCATGGATGTTGTCCATTTATCATCGCAACGCGTAAACGAAATCACTTCTCACATTATGGCTGGTCAACATCCATTCGAGATAAAATAAAGCCCTGTCTTTTGCTTGCTTTGGGTTACAGGTATAATATATTCATGAAAACTATTGTTGCACATATCGGTCCAGATCAAGATGCGATAGCTGCAATTTGGATTGTTAAAACGTTTTGGCCAGATTGGGAAGAGGCCTCTTGTGCCTTTGTGCCTGCAGGAACCACGTTAAATGGCATGGATCCAGATAGTGATCCAGATATCCTTCATGTCGATACAGGGTTTGGTAAATTTGACCATCATCAGACTGACGCCGACATATGTGCAGCGACACTAGTATACGAAGAAGCAGTGAGACTTACTGGCGCAATACCTGCCCTTGAGCGTATGATTGTCCAAATAAACGATATTGACCATTTTCGTGAAGTATTTTATCCCAAAGCGGAAGACGATTTATGGGATTTTTCGTTACATACACAGATAGATGGATGGCGATTATTGTACTCCGAAAATCCTATGAAAATTGTAGAGCTTGGAATGCAGTCTCTTGACGCAATTTATAAGGTGATGCAAAACAAAATTTGGGCAGAGTCAGAAATTGAAAAAAACAGTACTGAGTTTATGACCAAATGGGGAAAAGGTATTGCGATAGAGACCGTAAATGATGAGGTGGTACATGTAGCTCAGCGACGAGGGATAACGATAGCTGTACGAAAAGATCCCAAAAAAGGATATCTCAGAATCAAATCCTTGCCCCGCGATGATATAGATCTCACCCCTGTGTATGATCGGTTAAAAAAAGATGAGCCTGATGCGACGTGGTTTCTCCATGCCAGTCGCCACATGGTGCTAAACGGATCTTCCAAAAATCCAAAAATGAAGCCATCCATCCGTCCGTTATCAGAAATTGTTGATGTTATTATAGAGGTAGGAAAATAGCGTATGAGTGATTGTGTTTTTTGTAAAATTATCAAAAAGGAAATTCCTTCGTATCCAGTATTCGAAAACGATACTGTGCTCGCATTTCTAGATATATTTGGTGCTACCGATGGCCATGTACTGGTCATTCACAAACGTCATGAGGAGAAAATCATCGGATACACAGAATCAGAGCTTGGGAGTATATTCGGAGCAGTGGCAGAGGTTTCTGTGGCCCTAGAGAAGGCATTTGAGACCACGATCTTGTCTATCGGGATAAATCACGGAGAGCCAGAAGGTGTGCCCCATGCTCACGTACATATTATGCCTCGCTTTCTACGGGATGGAGGTGGTATAATACAGTCACTTCCAAGCCAAAAATTGCAAAATAAAGACTTTGGAAAGGTAGCTTCGATGATTACATCTAAGCTTCGAAAGTGAGGTGTATTTATTTTTATGGTATTTGTAAAAGCACAACCGGGCGACTCATCAGACAGTATTATTCGTAAATTTCAGCGTAAAGTTCTGAATGAAGGAATTCTTCAGGATCTCAAGAAGCGTGAATTTTATGTTAAGCCTGCAGAACAACGCAAAGAGCAAAAGAAAGAACTCAAGCGAAAAATTAGGCGCGCAAATAAAATGCACCACTCATAAGAGTAGGAACCTATATTATGCTGCTTCAAACACTGCAACAACAAGTGATAGATTCCATGAAAGCACGGGATTCTGTTCGCGTGGATACTTTGCGATTTCTTATTTCAGCAGTGAAAACCGCTGCGATTAATAAATATGGCACAGAGAGCGATACAAAGCTCACCGATAGCGATGTGTTAGATGTCATAAAAAAACAAGTAAAAACGCATAAAGAATCTGTTGAAGCCTTCACCAAAGCAAATCGTGCAGAACTTGCCCAGAAAGAAGCCTCACAACTGGTGATTTTAGAATCCTACTTGCCTAAAGAAATCTCTGATGACGAGCTGCGTGCGCTTCTTGCTCCGGTTGCGGCAGCTGGAGGAGACTTCGGCCCACTTATGGGGAAAGCGATGAGTGCAGCCAAAGGTCAAGCCGATGGCGCTCGCGTGTCTGCCATGCTCAAACTGTTGCTTGCCAAGTAATCGAGATATTATGATTACCGTTCTCTTCCAGACTGAATCACATTTCCCTGTAGATAGAAAAAAAGTAAAAGCAGCAATCACAGAAGTGCTTGCTTCTCGCATGACATCTTCTGCAGAAGTAAGTGTAATTGTCGTAGGTGATAGGCGTATGCATGATCTCAATTTGCAGTATCGTCAAAAAGACCATACTACAGATGTTTTGTCTTTCCCACAGTCAGACCCCTCTCAGCAAATGGCGCCGTTCGTTGATCTTCCTGATGGAGTTTTGCGACTTGGGGATATTGTCGTATCTTTTCCGGAGGCCGTGCGTGAAGCGACAGAAGAAAACAAAATGGTAGATGATAAGATTGTCGAATTAGTGCTACATGGACTTGACCATTTGATGGGAATGCATCATCCTGAATGATCCTCCCATTTACCCTGACCCCAAGACGTGGTTAAATAACAATCGCATAATCAGACATATATCTATGGCATTTTATCGAACCTACAGACCACAAGTGATTGATGATATGGATAACGCGCAAGTGCGTGCGTTACTCTCTTCGCTTCTTACCAAAGATCGTGCCCAGTTGCCTCATGCGTATTTATTTACCGGTCCCAAAGGCACAGGAAAAACGACAGCAGCACGATTGATTGCAAAATTGTTTAATTGTGAAAAATTAGGTAGCCAAGGTCCATGTGGCGACTGTGAATCATGCAAAACGATAGCAACGGGCGCCAATATAGACGTTTTGGAGATTGATGCTGCGAGCAATCGTGGCATAGACGAGATTCGAGAGTTACGATCACGGATAGGGCTTGCTCCAGTACATGGGGCGTATAAAGTATTTATTATCGATGAAGTACACATGCTGACAACTGAAGCATTTAATGCACTGCTTAAAACGCTCGAAGAGCCGCCAGTACATGCGGTATTTGTGTTAGCAACTACTGATCCCCAAAAAATTCCAGATACTATCATCTCTCGATGTATGCATTTGGTATTTGCACGTGCTACTGCAGACGAACTTATTCATGTATTGACGAGAATTGCAAAAACAGAAAAAGTGAAAATAGATGCAGAAGCAGTTGCAGAGATTGCACATGTTGCAGATGGATCATTTCGCGACGCAGCCAAGCTTCTTGAGCAAATGAGTTTTGTTGAAGGCGCAATTACTGTGAAAACTGTTCGAGAATCTTTGGCACTATCTGATAGTGGGCAACGAGTGATGTTTCTTTCTCATTTGGCCAAGCTATCTGTAAAAGATGCCCTACGAGATGTAAGTGAACTGGTAAACAGTGGGAAGGATATAAAAGGATTTATTGTAGATGTGCTGGGAGATCTTGAGAAGATGTTGGTGCGCGTGGCAAGTGGGGACAAACAAGAGTCATGGACTATAGAAGCGATTCAAAAAGCTATAGTGCTTTTCACTCGAAGCTTTTCAGAGCTTAAATTTACCCCGATTGAACAATTGCCAATCGAGTTGGCAGTTGTCGATTTTTGTGCGACTCCACAAGTTTCTTCTAGTGATACTCACACACCTTCGCCTACGCCTCCAGCGGTGACACAGACTGTGAAATCGAGTGCTTATAAAGATCCAGTAGTTGTGCGCATACCGCAGGTAGCACCCGTGGCCGAGCAGATTCCAGACCCGGCTCCAGTATCGAGCGGAATGCTGACGTTTGAAAAGTTGGTGGATCATTGGCCAGATGTGATTGCAGCTAAGAAGCCATTTAATCATTCTATCGCAGGGGTGTTGCGTTCTTCTAGACCAAAGGGAGTTGCAAATGGTATAGTTACAATCGAAGCCTTTTACAAGTTTCATCAGGAGAAATTATCGGAGATGAATGCGAGACAAATGTTGTCTGATTTACTCAAAAAATTATTTGGTGAAAAGGTAAAGGTAGAAATAGTGTTGGGTTCTAAATAAAGGAGGACGTTATATGATAAATCCATTTAAAGCACTTGGAGACATGAATGCGATGCGTAAACAAGCTATGCAAATCCAAGCAGCGCTTGAGCAGGAAGAATTCGAAGTGAGTCAAGGAAATGTACGCATCGTAATATCTGGAAACCAAAGTGTAAAAGTGTTAGAGATTGATGGCGTGCCTAATGACATGGCCAGAAATGCGATAAACGAAGCCATCAAAAAATCTCAGCAAGCGGCAGCTATGAAGCTAGCAGAGATCTCCAAAAACTTTCAGCAATAATCTATCTGATTTGTTATGCGCGTACTAGTCACTGGTTCGCTTGGGTTTGATTACATTATGGATTTCTCCGGTCGTTTTGGTGATCGGATAGATCCAGATAATGTCCATAAAATTTCCCTCTCTTTTTTAGTAGATTCTCTCAATAAACAATTTGGTGGAACTGCAGGGAACATAGCATATTCGCTTAATTTACTCGGATGCGAAGCGCTAATTCAATCATGTGGCGGTAATGACTTCGCCCCATATAAAGCATTTTTGATAACTGCAGGACTTTCCTATAAGTACATAAAAGAAATTGATTCTGTTACAACTGGTACCTATTTTGTGGTTACCGATAAGGATGATAACCAGATTGGATCTTTTTACAAAGGTGCGCTCGCGTTTAATAAATCACTTGCGCTTTCTGATGTTTCCGAAAAATTAGATTTTGTGGTGATTGCACCAAATGATTTAGTTGCCACAAAACAGTATGTGAAAGAAGCGAGAAAGTTAGGCGTGCGTTATATGTATGATCCAGCGTTCCAGATAGGTGATTTTACTCCAGAGGATTTGCAATCAGGGATCGCGGGTTGTGACGTACTTATAGGAAATGATTACGAGATAGATTTAATTCAAAGTAAGCTTGGCGTAAGCCACGAAGAGCTTCTTGTAATGGGGCCAAAAGTAATTATCACAACACTCGGATCCAAGGGTTCGATTCTCGAATCCAGAAATGATGCGGTGCATGTAGGTGTGGCGAAACCTAAAAATACCAGTGATCCTACAGGTGCAGGTGATGCGTATCGATCTGGATTTCTTGCCGGATATCTAAGAGGTTGGGATCTCAAAATATGTGGGCAAATGGGCGCAGTTGCTGCAGCGTATACGGTGGAAAAATATGGAACGGTGACTCATACGTATACGAAGGCACAATTTGAAAAGCGCTATAAAGAAAATTTTGGCACCATGATAAAACTGTAAATCTATGGAATTTGGGAATGTTATACACACCTTCAAAAGTCGTAAAGGAAATACTGTAGAGCTTCGGTATCCCGCTAAAGATGAATTTCAGCCATTATGGAACTTTGCCTGCGATTTGGCCGCAGAAGATACGTTTATAGAATTATCTGGTCCACCTCCAAAAGAAGATGAGGAAAAGAAGTGGTTTGATAGCATGATAAAAGATGTAGAAAATAACGACGCAATTTATGTGCACGCCTATGTAAACGATCGATTTATAGGAAATGGGCGAGTGTTGAAAGGGAAATATCGCCATAGTCATGTGGGCCATATGGGGATTTCTTTGGTACCTGAATTTCGAGAAGAAGGCATAGGGACTGAGCTTATGCGAACGCTTATCAAGCAAGCCCCAAAAATTGGCATACGAGTGTTAGAGTTGTCTTGTTTTGAAAATAATCCTCGTGCGCTCCATGTGTATGAAAAATTAGGATTTATAACTATTGGGGTTATGCCGAATGCTATCGCGTGGAAAGGTGGGTTTGTTGGAGAAGTGAAGATGTATTTGCCAGTGGTCAGCTAAATTATCTTCTTGCTCTTGTGGAGTGTTTCATATATTGTAATGAAGTTCTAAAAATCTTCTGTCCAATTTAAAAAAGGAGGCCTATGGCCAAACCAGTTTTACATGATGTTAAAGATATCGCACTTGCCCCACTTGGGAAAAATCGTATCGAATGGGCGGGAAATCAGATGCCGGTGTTAAAGCAAATCGGGGAACGTTTTGCAAAAGATAAAACCCTTAAAGGTATTCGATTAGCAGCGTGTCTTCATGTCACCGCAGAAACTGCCAATCTGATGATCGCGCTGAAAAATGGTGGTGCAGATGTATGTTTGGCAGCAAGCAATCCGTTATCAACACAAGATGATGTGGCAGCTTCACTTGTGAAAGATTATGGAATACCAACGTATGCCATAAAAGGGGAAGACACAAAAACCTATTACAAGCATCTCAATGCAGTTCTCGATACGCATCCTCATATCACCATGGATGATGGTGCAGACCTTGTGTCTTTGCTTCACAAAGAAAGAAAAGGCCAACTCGCTGAAATGATTGGTAGTAGTGAAGAGACCACGACTGGGGTTATACGTCTCAAAGCTATGATGGATGATGGTGCTCTTAAACTTCCTGTGTATGCAGTTAACGATAGCGACACGAAACATATGTTTGATAATCGGTATGGCACAGGGCAGTCGACGTTGGATGGAATTATGCGTGCAACCAACATGTTACTTGCTGGAAAAACAGTAGTCGTAGCGGGGTATGGTTGGTGCGGTCGAGGACTTGCTTCCCGAGCGCGTGGCATGGGTGCGCAAGTAGTAGTTACAGAGGTCGACGCTATCAAAGCGTTGGAAGCTGTTATGGATGGATTTAGTGTGATGCGGATGAATGATGCGGTTAAAACTGGAGACATTTTTGTCACAGTTACCGGTGACAAAGGCGTGATCACCCTTGAGCATATGCTTGCCATGAAGGATGGTGCAGTCGTGTCTAACTCAGGGCACTTTGATGTGGAGATAGAAATTGCCGCCTTGGTGAAAAAAGCCAAAGCAACTCGTCGCATCCGACCATTTGTAGACGAATATACCCTTCCTAGCAAGAAAAAGATTTTTGTGCTTGGAGAGGGAAGACTGATCAATCTTGCTGCAGCCGAGGGACACCCTGCAGAGGTTATGGACATGAGTTTTGCTAATCAAGCGTTAGCTGCCGAGTTTTTTGCAAAAAACAAAGGCAAACTTGAGGTGAAAGTCTACACAATTTCTCGTAAAATGGATTCTGAGATCGCTAGGTTGAAGCTAGCATCTATGGGAGTGAAATTGGACACACTTACAAAAGAGCAAGTTCACTATCTCACCAGCTGGCAAGAGGGGACATAAACATTTTATTTTTTTCGTGCAGCAATACGGGCGAGTTGAATAGATTTGAGTGAACCTCTGTAATCAAATGGATCTGTAATAACGCAGTGGTGGTGAAGTGCAAAAAATGCGCCTTTTTCAGGATGCTCTTCAAAAAATTTCCTAGCTGGGCAAAAAGTTAAATCACAAACTTCTCCACCGGCTTCCGTAAAGCATGGTGTTGGGCCATGTTCTGTAAGCTGAAGACATTCATTTTTGTCAACCATAGCAGGCTATTATATCATTATAGGTTGTAATCTATCTCACAAAGGAGTATATTTTAAGCTTCTTGAGAAGAATGTTGTTTTTTGCGTCTTCCCAATGCTCTGCATTGGGTTTTTATATTTATGAGCGTGACAGTAGAAGCATGGAGTCCTAAGTTGACAGAAAATTTACCACGATTTGTGGACGCTCCGGAGTGTGATTTACGCTCACGAGAAGAAACGATCACTGCACTTCGAGCAGAGTGGCTCAAGGGGGCTGACTGGACTCCAAATTTACCCTCATTACTCGCGCAAAGAGGACTTCTCCGCATAGGAACATTTGGTTCTGGGGTGGGCGGAGCATTTGCATCCAAAATGATAGCTGGTATACAGGAGAAAGCTCCAGAACGATCGGCCATGGTAGTAAATTTTGGTAAGCATTATGGTGGCCAAGCTCGTAGCTTGATCCATGATCCAGCGCATTTTTCTGGTCGTGAAGGGGGAGGAACGCGCGACATTGTGAGAAACTTATCAGCACCGCTCGTTTTTCCAATTCCAGGTCCTTTTGATCCAGCAGATATCGAAAAGTACGTGCAACAGTATGGATTACATGGGGTGGTTATGGCGACCGGTGGACAAGAGCGACGAAATCCAAAAGTGGACTATGCAATCCCAGGCGTTCATACATTGCGAAAACGTTACCTCACGTCGTTTCAGGATGGATTTGATAATGGTGTTAAACCTCGTGACCAAAAATTAAACTCCCGTGGAGGCTTACCCAAAAATATTGTTATAGAAGGACTAGGACTGGCAACACAGGATGCATTGGCTGATTTTGCGTTAGCAAATGCCGATGATGCACTGTTTAGAACTGGACACCCTCTTGCAGCTAATGTAAATCCTCGACGGTTGTTTTCTACACCAACGTCTGGTTTCACTGGTCGAGTTACCGATAATCAAAAGCTTCGACTCAACATGCAAGCTCTAGGACTTGGTCTAGCAGAAGATGCACATTCAGTACTTGTGTATAGAAGTACACCTCAAGCGTCGAGTATGGAAAAGGTTCCTGACGCTATGATTAAACTCGCTGAAGATTTAGCGATAAATAATCCTTGGGCTAAGAAACAAATTGAGACACTTACATCTGCAAATCCAAAATTATCACGACTCGATATACTTACAAAATTTGTTCGTGCACATGTGGGCGATTTTAAGCAAAAAGCGACTGACTCACTAGATGATTTATTGACTGGATATCGTGCAGGTATATTGACCAATCACGAGGTCATAGGGGTGCATCAGCGTGCGGATGATTTGTTGGATGTAGGTGTACGTAATGTGGTCACAGGGCAAGAACGTACACTAAAAGGTAGGGATACTGTGGTTACCTCTATTGGTACAGTACCAACTAAACTTCCCGATGTATCAGTGCCAGCAGTTCAAATTGGTTTGGAGACGGGGAGTGGAAGTATGCAGGCTACTATAATCATGGCCAGAGATACAGTACCTGCTTTTATGGGTGAAGTAGTACAGAACGCACAGGCGAAAGGTATGCCAGAAGTTGAAGAGAATGCCTGTTTTGTGGATAAAGTACGTGCTCAACAAAAAGAAGTTGGGTTTGATGGAGATTTAGTGGCGAAAGTTGTGCGAGAAGCACCTTCAGAGTTTATAAAGAACTGGCAACGCACGGGAAAATCATTGTCACTCGCAGAGGCAGCATCTAATAACTGAAAATTTCAGCTCGTTTTTTGCTGGATTTTTGCTATGGTTTAGGATTACAATTGCTCCATGACAGAAATTACTGTTTCTCAGCGTTTAGCTTCTGTTCCATCATCTCCCATCCGTAAACTCGTTCCCTATGCTGTTGCGGCCAAAAAAGCTGGGGTGCACGTGTATCACCTAAACATCGGTGATCCAGATATAAAAACTCCTCAGGTTATGCTGGATGTTTTGAAGAATTGGGACAGAAATCCCATCGGCTATGATCAGTCACAAGGAAATCCAGAATTTATAGATGCGATGAAATCGTATTATCATAAACTTGGTTTTACGTTTTTAGACAATTCTCATATTCAAGTGACGACTGGTGGATCAGAGGCAATTTCCATGGCGATGTTTGCTGTGGCAAACGCAGGAGATGAGATTCTCACCTTTGAGCCGTTGTATACCAATTACAATTCCTATGCGGTGGTGACGGGTGTAACACTCAAGGCTATAGGTACGACATCAGAAACAGGGTTTCATCTACCGAGTCGAGATATTATAGAGAATGCGATTACATCTAAAACGCGCGCAATTTTGATTTGTAATCCAAACAATCCAACGGGCACAGTGTATACACAAGACGAAATTCGCATGCTTGTCGATATCGCCAAAGCCAAAGGATTATTTTTACTTTCGGACGAAGTGTACAGAGAGTACACGTATGATGGTAAAAAACATGTTTCGCTTCTTTCCTTCATGCAAGAAATTCCCGATCAAGCAATTGTGCTTGATAGCATGTCAAAGAGATACAGCCTTTGTGGTGTGCGCTTGGGTACGCTTGTTACACTGAATGCAAACATACTTGCTGGAGTGCTTGCTATCGCGCAAGGTAGGCTGTCTGCAGGACTTGTCGATCAGATGATAGCGGCAAAGTTGGTCGATGTGCCAGATACATACTTGGAAGAAGTGCGTAGCGAATACGATACTCGTCGGCATGCATTGTATGAAGGATTAAAAGCTATAGATGGTGTAGTGATCCCGAAACCCGAGGGAGCGTTTTATACCATCGTTGGTTTACCAGTCGATAACGCAGAAAATTTTTGTAAATGGCTCCTTACAGATTTTCGAGATAACAACGAAACGGTCATGATTGCTCCAGCTGCCGGATTTTATGCGACAGAAGGCCGTGGAACCAACGAAGTGCGTATTGCATATGTCCTAAACACTGAATCCATACGGCGGTGCGTCGATATCATTGCTAAAGCAATTGTTGCCTATAACCAAAATTCAAAATAGTCTCATGAAAAAAATAGAAAGAAAAAAAGCAAAGAAACTCGTATTGTTCGATATAGATGGCACGCTTACCTCTGTGACAGATAAAAGCATAGAATACTGGAAAAAAAGACTCGCTGCAGTATTTGAAACCGTATTTCAAACTCCGATAGGTTTTGATTTACAAATCAAAAATTATAACGGTATGGTCGATCGAAAAGTGCTCTGGAAAATAGCTGAAGAGCTGGGTATATCACATGAGGTGTTCGACGAAAAATTTGATGAAGCAAAAGAAGTGTTTCATTCATATTTACAGGAAGCAGTGAATGAGGGTAAGGTAGAATATTTTCCGATAATAGATGCACAACGACTGGTGGAGCAGTTGCCGAATCACGATCATATATCTATGGGACTAGTGACCGGCAACGTAGAAAAAAATGGATGGCTCAAGCTCCAAAGTGCGTCCCTCAATCGTCATTTTGTCGTTGGAGGATTTGGAGACACAGTCGTTGAACGAGTAGATTTGGTAAAGCTTGCTATCCAAAATGCATCTAAATATTATAATAACGAATTTCAGACACACGAAATTATTGTGATAGGAGATACTGTGCATGATATTGTCGCAGCACGCGGTGCAAATGTTTTTGCTTTGGGGGTTGCAACGGGGCATACAGATACAGCCGATATGCTGAAAGACGCAGGAGCAGATATGGTTGTTGATTCACTCTTAGATGAGCGAGTATTTGCGCTTCTTGAAATCGATCCGATTGTTTAATATGAAAATTTTTTCTGGTACATCTAATCCGCAACTGTCTCAATCCATCGCAAGTGCATTGAGTGCAGAATTAGGGAAGGTCGAGATTACTCGATTTATTGACAACGAATGTCGTGTGTTTATAGATGAGGATGTATCAGGACAAGACGTAGTGATAATTCAGTCCTTGTCTATGATTGCGGATCAACATCTCGTCGAGTTGTGTTTACTAGGACAAGCAGCAAAAGATTTGGGAGCCAAAAAAGTTATTGCAGTGATTCCATGGATGGGGTATAGCAAACAAGACAAAGCTTTTCGCAAAGGGGAAGCGATCTCCGCGCAACTCGTTGCCAAATTTATTGAAGCTGCTGGATTTGATTCTGTGATTACCGTAGAGCTTCATTCGGAGAATGTTATTCCGTATTTCCATATTCCTGTGACTGAACTTTCCTCCCATACACTTCTAGTAGATGCGCTGAAAAAACAATCGACCATATCGCTTGAACACGCATGTGTGGCATCTCCAGATCGAGGCGGTAAAAATCGTTCGGAAGTATTTGCAAAAGAAGCACATTTATCCATGATATATTTAGATAAAACTCGTAACTACGAGACGGGGAGCGTATCAATCACAGGGAATTCAGCGGACGTGTCGGAGAAAGATATAGTAATTTTTGACGATATTATAAACACTGGCGCGACATCTATTGAGGCTGCGCGATATCTCAAAGAACAAGGGGCGAAACATGTATACATGCTTGCAACCCACGCGGTCTTGGCAGGGAGTGCGGTAACGGATCTTGAGGAAAGTTGTATCGATTATGTTTTTGTTACTGACTCAATAGGTGTTCCACAATCCAAGAAGATTGATCGTATGTCTATTATTTCATTGGCCCCTATACTAGCAGTCGCAATATCTGCGAGCATACGCTAAAATTCCATATATGTCAGTTCTTCCAAAAAGTGTTTCCAATGTTATTGAATCGTTTGAACGGCTCCCAGGGATTGGTCCGAAATCTGCACAAAGACTTGCGTTTTACTTGCTTCATGTACCGCAAGAAGATTTGGAGCGATTTGCCAATAGTCTGAAAAATCTCAAGGTGCAGACGGTGCTTTGTTCTATATGTAAAAATGTCACCGAACAAGATCCATGTGCTATCTGCATCAATCCTGCTCGAGATCAACACATTCTATGTATAGTTGAGCAGCCTACGGATGTGCTCTCAATAGAACGCACAGGAAAATTTAAGGGGAGATATCATGTGTTGCATGGTTCTATAGACCCACTTAATAATATTGGGCCCGATGAGATATACATAGATGACTTGCTTAAGCGATTGAATGGTGCAGATAGTGCAGTGATAGAAATTATTTTGGCAACAAATCCAAATATGGAAGGCGAGGCGACAAGCATGTATATTCAGAAACAATTAACGGTAA